>NZ_JQGL01000046.1:0-25893 GCF_000747095.1 Sulfuricurvum sp. MLSB | reverse complement strand
CTCTGTAACTATTGCAATCTGCAATATTTTCACCGACATATCCACTTTTTGCTACAATAACCGTTAAATAATATGTCGGTGTACCATGAAACAGCTTCTCTGCGCCACCTTCGAAGGGATTGATGCCAAAACCGTCGAAGTCCAATTTACCGCCACCAAAGGGTTGCCCGCCTTTACGATCGTCGGAATGGCCAATACGGCCATCAACGAGAGCAAAGAGCGCGTCAAATCGGCACTTCTCGGCAACGGCTTCACCTTTCCCCCCAAGCGTCTTACCGTTAATCTGGCTCCGAGCGACCTTCGCAAAGAGGGATCGCATTTCGATCTTGCCATTGCGTCGCTCATCGCACTGGGCAATACCGAATGCACGACGGAGGGGTGGTATGTTTTCGGGGAACTGGGTTTGGACGGCAGCGTCACCGAAAACACCCTGCTCTATCCGATCATCCTTTCGCTGGCCAATCAAGGAAGTATCAAGCGCGCCGTCGTTCCCGCGCTCAGCCTATCCAAGCTCTCCAAAATACCGGGAATCGCCTTTTACGGCGTCAGCACACTCACAGAGGCTCTCAATCTTCTGCGCGCGCAAGAAATCCCCCAAAGCCCGGTTGAACGATCGGAATTTGATTTCGCGCGCGTGGTGCATGAGGAAAAAGCCTATTTTTATCACGAGGACTATCCTTTGGACTTTTCCGACATTCGGGGGCAGGAACACGCCAAACGCGCTGCCCTGATCGCCGCGGCGGGAATGCACAACCTGCTGCTTGAAGGCTCGCCGGGATCGGGCAAATCGATGATAGCCAAGAGGATTCGGCATATTCTTCCTCCTCTGCACAACGATGAAATGCTCGATTGTGCCAAACTCGACATTCTGGAGGGAAAAGAACCCGCATTCGCTCCTCTTCGTCCGTTTCGTTCCCCCCATCACACCAGTACCGGCGCAAGCATTTTCGGAGGCGGGACGCATAAAGCCCAAATCGGCGAAGTGGGATTGGCACACAACGGCATTTTGTTTTTCGACGAGCTTCCTCATTTTTCCAAAACCGTTCTCGAAGCGCTGCGCGAGCCGCTGGAAGACCGTCATATCCGAATATCCCGAGTCAATGCCAAAGTAACGTACGACGCCGATTTTTTGTTTGTGGCGGCGATGAATCCCTGCCCGTGCGGAAACTTGTTCAGTACCTCGATTCCCTGCCGCTGCTCGGACATCGAGATCAGTCGTTATCGCTCACGCCTCTCCGATCCGTTTTTGGACCGTATCGATCTGTACGTACAAATGCACCCAATCAGCAGCGACGATAAACCGGGGATCGGATCGAAAGAACTGCACACCAGGGTGCGGAGAGCCTTTCTGCGGCAAAAACAACGGGGACAGGAGCGGCTGAACGGATCATTGAGCGATGCCGACGTTGCCCGTCATTGCACCCTTGACCCCGAAACGCAGCAGGTGATCGATCAGGCAATCGGGCGCTTCAGCCTCTCATTTAGAGCCGTAGGACGGCTGTTGAAAGTGGCCCGAACCATCGCCGATATTGAAGATTCGGACTCTATCCGAAAAGAGCATATTCTCGAAGCTCTCAGTTATCGCAGACGTTCATAAGACGCCTGCTGCGGAACGCGGCTTCATTAAAACGTCGCCACAACCCACGTCGTGATGAAATAGCCGCCGATGAGCAGCCATGCGAACATCGCCCCCGCCGTATAAAGGGGAGCGAGTCCGAGCCCTTTGAACTTCGCGAAACGGGTTCCCATCCCCAATGCCGTCATCGCCATCGTCAGCAGAAACGTGTCGATGATGTTGATGTTTTCGACAGCGCTTTGGATCAACGCTGAAACGGCATCCCCCGCGTGCGAGGCGCTGTATTGCGTGAGCAGCGAGTTAACCCCCGCCATCCCCACGAAATAGACGGCGAACCACGGGATCACGAGTTTGACCCCCCCTCCGGCGGCACCGCTTTTGCGAGCGACATACGAAAGGTACATCCCCAGCAGAATCAGCATCGGCGCGATCATGATGACGCGGGTCATTTTGACGATAACCGCCGCATCGGACGCCTCTTTGCCGTATGCACCGCCGACGGCGACGACCTGCGCCACCTCGTGGATCGTCCCTCCGACGAAAATACCGAACGTGCGGTCATCCATCCCGGCGAATACCCCCGCGCTGTAGAGGGCCGGGTACAAAAACATCGCAATCGTTCCGAACAGGACAACCATCGACTGCCGCCGCGCCGCACACCGATGCGCCCGATGCGGTCAGCATCGAGGTATCGCGGTCCATCTTAAAGAGCTTCTGCCCCAGATACGTACCGAGGATGAAGGTAGACGCCAGCATGATGAGCGAGACCATGAAACCTTCCATCCCTACTTCGGCAATCTCCTGAAACGTGATCCGAAAGCCGTAAAAGACGATGGCGAAACGGAGGATCTTTTTCCCCGAGAAGGTGATCCCCCCTTCCCATGCCGAAGGGATGCGGTTGTGAAGGGTGTTGGCATAAAAAATACCGATGACGATCCCCACGACGAGGGGAGAAATTCCGAGATTTTTGATGACGCCGAACTCGGCGATCATCGTCGCCGCCGCGGCGAAAATAGCGACAAAAAGGATACCGCTAAGGGTGTCTTTGCGCTTTGCGGGTGAAAACGGCATATATGACTCCTTGGAAGAATTACGCAATTATAGGGAGATTCGGCCGATTTTAAAAATCAGCCGAGCTGAACGTTTTGTTCACTTTTACGGAACGATAACGTTCAGGCGCAACGGAACCTCGTTAGCTTTGTTTGCCGGAGCTTTTTCGGACGCCTTGAGGATGACTCTCTTCTCCATTCCGGCGGTTTTGAGCAGATGCGCACGGATCGCTTCGGCCCGGCGTGATGCCAATGCCTGAAGTTCCTTCGGGTCCAGAGACTGCAGAGGGATCAGTTTTTCGATCAATGCCGCACTGTAATGACGGACATAAGCCGCCTCTTCGGGATATTTTTCTTCGAGCTCGTTTCTCAGGGCTTTAAGCTCTTTGCGTTCGAGAGAATCTTCGGCCATATCCTCCAATAGCTCCACCGTGATGGCGTTGGGCGAATCGATTTTTAGCGTTTTCTCGCGTTTGAGCGCCTCCTGCACCAGCTTCTCTCCCCGTAGGGCGTAGCCATCGGCCGCATCATCCCATCCGCCGTATACTTCCAGTGTCAGTTTCGGGCGTTTTTGAAGCAGCGTGGCCACCTTGTCGAGCTTTTCGATCTGCGGAGGCATAAGGGCGGATGAACCCCCTTCAAAATCGACGCTTGAAAGCGAGTCGTCCTCAATCCCGAGCAATGATCCAAGCAGCCGAAACGGCGACGTGACGGCTTTGGTAAAGAGGTTCGTTATAACCTGCCATACGACTTGTCCGTATTTGAAATCGGGCTTATTCACATCCCCCTGGACGGGGAGGTTGATATCGATAATGCCGTCACTGTCTTCGAGCAGCGCCACCACGAGACGCATCGGCCACGGCGAGCCCCCCTCTTTCTCCGCGCCCAGTTCGATCTGCCGGATCACCACTTGGTTCTCGCCCTTCAGCTGCCCGGCGTCAATCTTGTACCCCAAATCCAAAAAGAGTTTTCCTCCATCGATCTTGTATCCCAAAAACTGAAGCGAATAGGGGGTATAGCGGGGGAGGTCGAGATTATCGAACGCTACGGTGATGTCGGTAAAGTTTTTGGGGGCTTTGGTGTTAAGCGATCCGTCGATTTTGGCGAGTCCGTATTGATCGACCCCCCCTCTGAGTTTCACGAACGTCGTAACGTCTTTGGTCGTCGAAATCCCCAGCACCGAGCCTTCCAGATCGTGGATGTACGTCTTAAACGGCAAAGGCAACGAAAGATCGCTGAACGTCGTGCTGCTGTTGCGGATAAGGAGCTTGACGATATCCAGGCCGAACGGGTTGGACGAAGCTTCTTTGGTTGTCTTCGACGGCGCGGAAGCTTTTTTGGTCAACGTCGAAAAATTGAGCACCTTTTTCTGATCAATCAGCACGTTCGTATAAAGCCCGTTGATTGCCAGATAATTGATTTTGAGGCGGTTGTCGGGATAGGCATACGTAAACGGAGTCACTCCGATACTCTCCCATCCCAGCAATACCGAATCGTCCCGAGAGTCGTTCACCACCCAGTCGTTGAGAGAAAGCTTCCCTTTCACAACGGCTTTGGCCGGAGAATACGCATAGTTCCCCGCGACGGAGAGATCGCCTCGGCGAAGCGAAGCGTACGTGCTCGGCTGCAAATACGGATCAACGGCGGCAAGGTTCAGGTTTTTCACATCAAACGTTCCGCTGCTGCGCAGGGATGAACGGACAATGTCTCCATTGATCCCGACGGTGCTTTGCCGATTGATACGCGTATCAACGCTGAATTCGTTTTTCACATCCGAGTTGTTTTGGAATCCCCGAAAAGCCAAATTGAGCTGATCGAGGTTGATCGCAACGTTTCGCGCAGGCACCTCATCGGTAAAGGCCGCTTTCCCGCCGTTCACGCTGATCTCGTCCACACGGTAGCCCCACGGCGTCCCGCTTGGGGAATCTCCTTTTTTGGGAGGCGCATAGACATGGCTCGACAGGTCGATCGAACCGTTTTTGAGCCGCTTGAGGGTGATTTCGGGGGCGAGGATGGATACCTTTTCGACTCCGGCAAAACGTCCCTCCCGGTTGATGGTTACCCCTTCAACTCCCAATGCGCCGATCCCGGCAACGGTCAAACCGTCGCTCTGACGCACCATCCGAATCGCATCGGTGGCCAAAGAGAGGTTCAACGGTGATTTGGAATCGTTCTCAATGACGCCCGTATGCAATCGGGCGTTGGTCAGATTCACGCGATACGGGGTTACGGGAGCGTTATCGGTCCACTCGGCTCCTACGCCATCAAGCGATACGCTTCCCAGGCGAAATTGCCACGGTTCTTTGGTCTCGTCCGACGCTTTCTTCGGATCGCCCGGAAATGCTTTTTGAATCTCCTGCACGTACGTCAGCCAGTCGATCATGCCGTCCGTTCCCCGAATCGCACTGATATTAACCCCCTGTACCGCAAGCGATGAAGCCGTAAACTGCTTACGCATCGGAAAAACCTTCCCGTCGCGCAGTTTCAGCGATCCCATCGTAAAGAGATTACGGTTCTCCCCTTTGGGGATGATGCGAAGCCGTTTGACATCCAAGGCCAGCCGTGAAATTTCGGTCGCATTGATGTCACTGCTGTCAAAACGGTAGTCAAACGCAAACGCCGCATTGCCATCCGCCACCTCGATCGGAAAGTTGTCTTTGAAATAGCGCCATACGGTGTAAAGTTTCCCTGCATCAAAGGCGACGCTTCCGCCGATTTTCAGCGGAGAAAGGGCATCGATCTCACCCTTGAAATCGACAAATCCGCTGTCGTTGATCGTCGCGTACAGACGCATTTTCCCTTCCGTAGCGGAGAGATCGCGTAGATCGATGTTGTCCAGACTGAATCCGATCGGTCCGACCTCCAGCGTGTACTCTTTCTTGTTCGCAAAATCGCGATAATCCAGACTGCCGTTTTTGAGGACGAACCGCTGTATCATCAGCTTCAGCGGTTCGGAGGATTTTTCTTTTGTTTCATCCGATCCGAGCTCGGTCAGGAATTTGAAATTGAAGTCCCCGTTTGCATCCCGATGTACGGCGATTTTCGGTTCTGTGAGGATGATGTTTTTGACCAGCCATTCCCCTTTCCACAGATAATCAAGCGGATCGATGTTGAGCGACAAACGTTTCATCGCGAACAATTCGCCGTCAGCCGGGGTTTTAAAAACGATATTTTTGGCTTGCACGTGAAACGTAAACGGGTTGAATGCCGCCGCTTCGACGGAGAACCTGCCCCCCTTCGTCGCGTCGGATACCTTCTGCGGGAGGACATTTTTGATGACGTAAGGGACGGCGACAAATCCGGCTGCCGCGTACACCGCCAACCCCGCCGCCAACGATTTGAAAATGAGCATTTTTTTCATCTTTCCCCCCTTCGTGCGAAATCTCTTTTCATTTTATCATAGTTAAATTTTTTTTAGGCGACATTGTGTAATAATCGTACCCATTTTTAAACGATAGGCAGGCTCCATGAACCGCAAGAAAATCTACAACCCGAGCTCCAACGAACATGTAAACGATCGGCGTATTTTCGGCGGCAATCCGACGGGAATTTTTGAGCTGAACAACATCAAATACCAATGGGCCTACAACCTCTGGGAGATGATGCTCAACAATACGTGGTTCCCCAAGGAAGTCGATATGACCCGCGACGCGGTCGATTACAAATATCTTACCGAGATGGAAAAAACGGCGTACGACAAAGCCCTCTCGCAGCTGATTTTCATGGACAGCCTCCAGACCAACAACCTTATCGACAACGTCAATCCCTACGTTACGGCGCCGGAGATCAACCTCATTCTCGTACGCCAGAGCTTCGAAGAGGCGCTTCACTCGCAAAGCTACGCCGTTATGGTCGACTCCATCAGCCAAAACAGCGAAGAGATTTACGACCTATGGCGGCGCGACATGATGCTCAAAACCAAAAACGACTCGATTGCCGCACGGTACGAAGAACTTTCCGAAGACCCGAGCGAAAAAGCGTTTTTGAAAGCATGTTTTGCCAATCAAATCCTCGAAGGGATCTATTTCTACAGTGGATTCACGTACATCTATACCCTCGCCCGTTCGGGCAAAATGCTGGGTTCGGCTCAGATGATCCGCTTTATCCAACGCGACGAGGTAACCCACCTCGTGCTGTTTCAGAATATCATCAACACCCTTCGTCGAGAACGAAGCGATCTCTTCACCGAAGAGCTGATCGAAGAGGTCTACGATATGTTCCGCAAAGCGGTCGAACTCGAAGTGGCATGGGGCCAATACATCACGCAGGGGCAGATTCTGGGTCTGACCAACGAAATCGTCGAGCAGTACATCCAATACCTTGCCGACAACCGCCTTACTGCCGTGGGGCTCAAGCCTCTCTACAACGTAGCCAACCCGATCAAATGGGTCGATGACTTCAGCAAATTCAACGACCAAAAAACGAACTTTTTCGAGGGAACCGTCACCAACTACTCCAAAGGAAGCCTCAGTTTTGACGATTTCTAAAACCCGTCCCGTCGTTTCATTGTGCTTTGCTACCGATCCTGATTTTCAGCAAAATCTCGATCACCTTCTGGCACTGATCGCACAAACCCCCGAAGACGCCATCGTGATTGCCCCCGAAGTAGCCTTGAGCGGATTTGCGTACGAGCGGTTCGGGGAAGCCGCGGCTTTTACCGATGCGGCACTTCCGAAACTCATGGGAAACATCGGGAAACGCCTGTTGATACTCAGCGCGATCACAAAAAAAGAAGAGGGGACGTACAACGTCGCCTACGCCCTTCATGCGGGGGAAATCCTTCATCGACAGGCCAAAGCAAAACTTTTTTCCTTGGGAGGAGAACACGATTACTTCCTCCCCGGAGCCGAGGAAGAGATCGCGCCGTTCGTGTTTGAGGGGATCACCGTCGGAATACTGATCTGCTTCGAGCTGCGGTTCAAATCGCTCTGGCAGCAGTTGGAAGGGTGCGACATCATCGCCGTTCCCGCTCAGTGGGGAAAACTGCGTTCGGAACATTTCGTCACCCTGACCAATGCGCTCGCCGTTATGAACCAGTGCTATGTCGTCGCTTCGGATGCGGCCAACGAAGACACCAGCGGCATGAGCGGCATCATCACCCCGTTCGGCGGTGAAATCCGCAACAACGGCTCGGAAATTCTCACCTCGCATTACGAAGCGCGTACGGTGGCTTCCATGCGCCGATACCTGAACGTAGGGATAGAATGAACATCGATAAAATCACCGCCATTAAAACGACCCGCATGGCCGACGAGATCGCCAAAAAATTCCCTCTTCGCCCGCTTGTCAAAAGCGCGATCGTCCATACCAACCGCGAAGCGTTCGTCCCTTTGGCAATGCGCCACAATGCCTATCGTCTTGACGCGCTTCCCATCGGCGCGCAGCAATACATCTCTTCGCCTCTGACCGTCGCAAAAATGACCCAGTACCTGAGTCCTGAAGGGTGCGACAGCGTTCTGGAAATCGGATGCGGAAGCGGCTATCAGGCGGCGGTGCTCTCCAAAATCTTCCGTCGCGTCTTTACGATCGAGCGGATCGAATCGCTGCTGCTCGAGGCCAAAGAGCGGTTCCGTCATCTGCATCTTGGGAACATCCATACCCGCACCGACGACGGGCAGAACGGATGGGAGCAGTACGCCCCGTATGATCGGATTTTATTTTCCGCATCGGCGCGCACGATCCCCCAAAAACTCTTCGATCAGCTCCGGGAAGGGGGGATATTGATTGCGCCGATGGAAAAAGGGCGCGAGCAGGTCATCACCCGATATACGAAGCAGGGTGGTAAAATCCACGAGGACGCCCTCGAAGTATGCGATTTCGTCCCCGTGCTGGATGGGGTGGTGCGCAAATGAGCGATCAGCGCGAATTCTGGAACGAACGGTTCGCCAAAGAGGGCTACTTTTACGGCACCGAGCCCAACCGCTACGTTGCTTCGCACATCGATGCCCTGAGCGAACCGCAGAATATCCTTTTCCTCGGCGAGGGGGAAGGGCGCAACGCAATCTACGCCGCCCGCAAAGGACACACGGTCACGGCGCTGGACGCGAGCGACGTGGGACTGGCCAAATGCGCCGAACGGGCCAAATCCGCCAATCTCACTCTCGAACTGATCCATACCGATCTGGAGATATGGGAGCCCCGCAAGACGTACGATGCCGTGCTGTGCTCGTTCCTCCATCTCCCCGAACCGCTGCGCAGTGCCGTCTACGCTAAAGTACTCGGCGCGCTCAAAAGCGGCGGACTTTTTGCGGGAGAGTTTTTCTCGATCCATCAAATGCCCCGTACGACAGGCGGTCCCAAAGACGAGACGCTGCTCTATACCGCCGATGCTCTACGCTCCATCCTCGCGCATCACACTTGCGACATCCTAGAGCTGATCGAATGCGACACCGAACTGAGCGAGGGAAGAGGGCACAACGGTATCGCCTCGGTGGTACGTATGGCGGTACTAAAATCATGAGTCTTCCCGAAGCATTTACCGAACGGCTGGAGAAAATTGTTCCACGTGAACAGTTTACGGCGATTCTAAAAACTTTTGATGCCCCCAAACAGGTCACCTTTCGCGCCAACGCCCTCAAATCGACCCCGACCGAGCTCGAAGCGGAACTCTCCCAAGCGGGCATTGTGTTTGAACGTGTCGAGTGGCTGGAGGGAGTGTATCGGATTTCTCCCGAGGACAAACTGCGCCTGACCCAAACCGATGCCTTCTACGGCGGCCGGCTCTACATCCAAAACCTCTCCTCCATGATCGCTCCCGTTTTGCTGGCGCCCCAACCCGAAGAGACCGTCCTCGACCTCGCCGCCGCTCCCGGAGGCAAAACGCTTCTGTTGGCGGGGATGATGCAAAACACCGGGTGGCTTTCGGCCGTCGAACCCTCACGCGAACGTTTTTTCCGCCTCTGCGACAACCTGAAGCAGCAGGGGGTCACCAACGCCCACACCTACATGACCGACGGTCGGAGCGTGGGCAAAAAATGCCCCGAGATGTTCGACCGCATCCTCCTCGACGCGCCGTGTTCATCCGAAGCGCGCTTCAAAACGCACGAGCCAAAATCGATGAGTTTCTGGAGCGTCCACAAGGTCAAGGAGACCTCCAAACTCCAGCGCCGATTGCTACTCTCGGCCTTCGACGCCCTCAAGCCCGGGGGGAAACTCCTCTATTCAACCTGCTCCTTCTCACCGGAGGAGAACGAAAGCCCACTTCAGCACCTCCTGGAACGCCACGGAGCGCGTTTAAAGACCTTACCCCTTGTCCTACCCTTCGACAACGTCCAAAAGCCTCTGAGAAGCTGGGGAAAAGAGGTGTACGACGAACGGATACAAAACGCCGTACGGATTCTGCCGACCGATACGATCGACGCATTCTTTATCTGCCTGCTGGAAAAGTTATCGTGAAGTCCATTTTATTTGTCTGTCTGGGGAATATCTGCCGCTCACCAATCGCCGAAGGGGTGGCACGAAAGCTGGTAGAAGAGAGGGGACACCGCGTAACGGTTGACTCGGCAGGGACGGGAAGCTGGCACGTCGGCGAAGCGCCGTGTGCGCACTCGGTCACGGTCGCCCGCAACAACGGCGTCGATATTTCCCGTCTGCGCGCCCGTCAGGTCAAAAAAGAAGACTTTACAAGCTTCGATCTTATCGTCGCCCTCGATTCAAGCAACTACCGCGATCTCAAAGCGTTGGGGTGCAGTAATCTGGTCAAACTGGGCGATTACGGATTCGAGGGGGCCGACGTCCCCGATCCCTATTTCTTCGACGGGTTCGAGGGATTTGATCATGTCTATGCGATGATCCATACCTGCGTTTCCCGCCTCATCCAAAACCACCTCTAGGCGTTAAAACCGCTTTTCGAGGTAGATCATGTCGTAGTTCGATCCCCCTTTTCGGACATTGTTGATCAGTCCGAAAATTCCCGAGCGGTGCTTGAGGGCGTAACCGAGGTAAAAATCTTTCCATTTTTCCCCGCCAAAAAGCCGTCCTACGTCGATATCGACACTCACGTCGAGATAGTTCAAAAACCTGGAAGTATCGCTCCCCTTGTGTAGCGCTTCGTTCTGTTCGACGATCGGTACGCGCTCCGCAAACGAAAAACCCTCTCCCGCGCCGATACGAAGGCGGTTATCCCACATATCGACATTGTAATAGCCCTTGAGGTAGATAACCGCTTCCCAGAAATCCTTCTGATAGCCGTTTTCGTAGAAATGGTAGAGGGCCCCATTGAGATACAGATCAATCGGTTTGTCCCACAAGTTTTCGGCCAGCAGATACCCCGCATCTATCCCCAGTACGTGCGTCTTAGCCGTATCAAATTCCCCTTCGCCGCTGAGAATCTCGCCGAAATCGTTTTTATCGGCGATTCCCCATCCCACCCGGAGAGAATAGGGTTCCGCCGCCGCCGTGCTTCCCACTAACAGCAGCGCTAAAAAAGATTTTAAAACGAAAAAAGGATTCATCATGTTTACCCGCTAAAAGGAAGTTCCTCATACCCAAGTGACGTTCCGATGATGTAGAACGGAGCTTCGCTAATGCGCCCGCTATAGTTTCCAAGCGCTAACGCACAAGTGCCGCTGTTTACAATTTCTGCTGTTATCCCCTCGCTCATATCGAACGTTTTAAGGATGGTATCACTGAGAAGCTTTGCATCATTAACGCCATCGATCCGAAACGCCGTGTCGATCCAGTCGTAGTCTCTTGCACTGTCTTGAACACTGAAACGGATTTCGATGGAAGTAGCGGAATGGAGGATGAGGGAGCGGATCTCGCCGTCGCGGGCGTATTCGATCCGCTCCAAGAGTGCTTTGAGCGAGGAAGCGTTCAAGGGCTTTACTGGCACCCTTCGCACTCCATCGAGCGGTCTGCCGTGTCCTCTTTCGCTTCAGGCGATTGCGAACGCAGATAATAGGTCGATTTAAGCCCCAGTTTCCATGCGAGCATGTAAATGTCGTTGAGGTATTTACCGCTTGCTTTGTCCAGGGTAATAAAGATATTGAGGCTTTGGCCCTGATCGATCCATTTTTGGCGGATTGCCGCCGCTTTGACAAGGATTGTCTGATCCAGATCATACGCCGGAGTATAATAACCCCAGGTGTCGGGATTGAGTTTCGGCGCTACGACGGGGATAAGACCCGAGAGGTTCTCTTCGAACCATTTGCGCTTATAGATCGGCTCGATCGTCTGTGTCGTCCCCGTGAGGATCGAGATCGAACTTGTCGGTGCGATTGCCATCAGGTAACCGTTACGCATCCCCTGTTTTTTGATTGTTTCACGCAGGGCATCCCACTCGTAGTTGGGGGCGAACAATCCGCCGCGGTCAATCAGGTTTTGTACTTCGGCGGAAGCGTGATCCATCGGTAGGATTCCTCGACTCCATTTGGATCCCTGATATTCGTTGTACGATCCTTTTTCGACGGCCAGGTCGGATGAAGCTTTGATCGCGTTATAGCTGACCGCTTCCATCACTTCGTCGATCTTGTCAAAATGATCCTGGCTACCCCAGACGATTTTGTTTTCGGCCAGCATCTGCGCTTCGCCCATGACACCAAGACCGATGGCACGGCTGCGCATATTGGTCCGTTTGACTTTTTCCAGCGGATAGAAGTTCAGATCGATGACGTTGTCCAACGCGCGAATAGCGACAGGGACGATGCGGTCGATGTCCTCTTTCGTATGGATGCGCGAAAGGTTGACGGAGGCGAGGTTACACACCGCGGTCGCGCCGTCCACTTTCTCTTTTTCAACGATATATATCTGACGCCCGCCGAGCGAATCGAGAGCCGTGATCTTTTTCGCCGGCTTTTCGATGCCGCTGTCGACTTTGACCATCTCTTCTTCTTCGAACGTCACAAAAGAGCCGTCTTCGAATTTGAGTTTCACGAGGTAATGGTTCGGCTGCGTATTCTGGAAAATTTCCGTACACAGGTTCGAGCTGCGGATAATCCCGTAGTGGTCGTTCGGATTGGCACGGTTTGCGCTGTCTTTGAAGCACAGGAACGGGCTTCCCGTCTCAAAATACGAGGTGAGGATCTTTTTCCATAGGTCTTTGGCTTTGGTATGCTCTTTGATCACGTCAGGATCTTGTTCCAGCTCGATGTAGCGTTTTTCGAATGCATCCCCGTACAGTTCGCTGAGATCTTTGACGTCAAACGGATCGAACATCGTCCAGATACCGTCTTCGACGACCCGTTTCATAAACATGTCGTTAATCCACAGTGCCGGGAACAGATCGTGTGCGCGGCGGCGTTCTTCTCCCGAGTTTTTCTTCACGTCAAGGAAATCTTTGACATCCATGTGCCACGGTTCGATGTATACGGCAATCGCCCCTTTACGGGTTCCCAGCTGATCGACGGCGATGGCGATGTCGTTGGTGATTTTCAAAAACGGCACCGTTCCCCCCGCCGCGTTTTTGTGTCCGTCGATAAATGAACCCATCGCGCGAACCTGCGTCCAGTCCCAGCCGATACCGCCGCCGAATTTAGACAACAGCGCCATCTCTTTATACGCGTCAAAAATCCCCTCGATGTTGTCGGGGCTTGAACCGATATAACATGAGCTGAGCTGGTGACGGGTCGTACGGGCGTTGGAGAGAGTAGGGGTCGCCATCATGACTTCGAATTTGGAGATCATGTCGTAAAACTTTTTCGCCCACCCTTGCGCATCTTTCTCGTTTTGCGCCAGGAACATCGATACCGCCATAAACATATGCTGCGGAAGTTCGATCGGGTCGCCTTTGCGGTCTTTGATCAAATAGCGGTCGTACAGCGTTTTAATCCCGAGATAATTGAACTCCAGATCGCGGTCGGGAACGATATAGCTGTCCAAATCCGCCAAATCGTATTTTTCTTTTAGCCCGAGAAGAATACGCCCTTCGGCTTCACCCCGTTCAAAATAACTCGCAAGGCTGCCGTATCCGGTAAAACCGTTGACACGGTGGTACAAGTCGTACAGGAAAAGGCGTGATGCGACAAACGTCCAGTTGGGGGTGTCGATGTCGATTTTGTCGACTGCCGTTTTGATCAGCGTTTGCTGTATCTCGTTGCTCGTGATTCCGTCACGAAATTGTATTTGCGCATCGACTTCGAGTTCACTTTGGGACACATTACTCAGCCCTTTGACGGCTGCGGAAGTGTATTTTTGAATTTTCGTAATATCGAGCGGCTCACGTCGGCCGTTGCGTTTAATAATGGTTAGCATTTTTTTCCCTCAGACTCATAATGGCTGTATTATAGTCACTCTAAATTTTATAATTTCTTATACCGACTTCACGTTTTTTTTTGTGGTTTATTTAAACACCCGCGCAAAAATTTTATCGACGTTTTTCGTGTAATATCCATAATCGAAACAATCGCGAATCGCTTCTTCGCTCAGACTTTGGCGCAGCTCTTCGTCATCCAAAAGATATTGCAGATAAAGGCTTTCTCCTTTATCGTTGATCGCGCTTTTGCCTTGCTGCAATCCTTCCCATACTTTCATCGCGTTACGCTGAACGATGCGGTACGCATCCTCACGGCTCACACCTTTGAGCGGCAATTCCAAAAGAACGCGCTGCGAGAAAACCAAACCGCCGGTGAGGTTTAGGTTTCTCATCATGTTTTCCGGATAGACAACCAGATTGCTGATAACGCTGTTAAAACGGTGCAGCATGAAATCGGAGGTAATAAACGAATCAGGGAGCCAGAAACGCTCAGTCGAGCTGTGGGAGATATCCCTCTCGTGCCATAACGCGACGTTTTCCATCGCCGGAACGGCATACGCTCGGATCATCCGTGCAAGCCCCGTGATGTTTTCGGTCAGAATCGGATTGCGTTTATGCGGCATCGCGCTTGATCCTTTTTGCCCTTTCGAGAAAAACTCTTCACATTCATACACTTCCGTCCGCTGCCAGTGGCGTACCTGAACGGCAAATTTTTCGATTGAACTTGCGAGCAATGCGAGCGACGTTGCCAAACGCGCGTAACGGTCACGCTGAATGACCTGATTCGATGCGGGAGCCGGTTTAAGTCCCAGCTCTTCACATGCGTATTCTTCAAGCTCCAACGGTGCGTGGGCAAAGTTCCCCATCGCTCCCGATACCTGACCGACACAAATCACTTCCATCGTCTCTTCGAGGTTTTTAAGATGGCGCGCCATCTCATCGTACCAAATTGCCAAAACAAGACCGAACGTAATCGGCTCGCCGTGGATGCCGTGAGAGCGTCCGACCATCAACGTCATTTTATGCTCTTGCGCCCGTTTCTTGATCGACTCCATCACCAATTTGACATCGTCGATAATCAATGTAAGCGAATCACGCATTTGAAGAGCTACGGCAGTATCAACCGTATCCGAAGAAGTCATCCCGTAGTGAAACCAGCGGCTCTCTTCGCCGAGAGTTTCAGAGACCGATGTCGTAAACGCGATCAAATCGTGTTTGGTCACCGCTTCAATCTCATCAATCCGTTCAACGCTAAATCCTGCATTTTTGACAATCTTCTCAGCGTCTGCATCAGGGATGAGTCCCAAACGCTTCCACGCTTTGACGGCTGCTTTCTCAACATCAAGCCATGCTTGATATTTGGCTTGCATCGTCCATTTGCTTTTCATCTCTTCACGGGCGTAGCGTTCTACCATGAGTGTTCCTTATGTGTTAAAATGCGCAGATTAAAACGGCGCTAAATAATATTTTAGTCTACCAAACCCTCCCTTATAAAGGAATATAATTTGCCTTTCGTCATCAAAAACCTCCATGCTCCTCTCAAGCAAAAAGCATTTCTTTTTCTCATGAAAGAACTAGGGTTTACCCAAAAAGAAGCTCAACGCTTGATCGCCAAAGGGCGTCTTTTTGTCAACGGAGAAGTCATGGACAATCAGGCCGGGTTTGTTGAGGGGGATTTTGAGTTTGTTTGTTTTGAACCGTTATCGAAAGGGTTAGTACCGACGTTTGTCGCTAACGACTTTGCCGTCTATGACAAACCGAGCGGTTTGATTGTTCATCCTCAAAACCGATACACCCCTTATTCACTGAACGACGAGATCAAACACCGGTTTGGACACGATGCCAACATCACCCATCGAATCGATCAGGAAACAAGCGGTCTTGTTTTGGCCGCCCGTAACAAAACCTCCGAGCGTGTTTTAAAAATGATGTTTGAAGAACGTGAAGTCACCAAACGCTACCTTGCATTGGTTCGCGGACACCTGCAGCGCCCTATCGATATTAAAGAGCCTCTTTTGCGTCGCGAAGATGAGAGCAGTATCGTTCGCATGATCGTCCGTGTTCATCCCGAAGGAAAAGCTTCTCGTACCTTTATTACTCCGTTGACCTATTTTCCCGATATCGATGCGACACTTGTCGAAGCCTCTCCCCTGACCGGGCGGCAACATCAGATTCGGGTCCATTTGTTTCACGTGAAACATCCGATCATCGGTGACCCGATCTATGGGCAGGACGAAAACAATGCCGTTCGTTTTTTGGATAAAGAGATGTCTGAGGAAGAGCGGTTTAAAAATACGGGAGCGACACGCCTTCTGCTTCACGCCTATTCGCTCGAATTTCAGTACGGTGCGAATCCCTATCACGTCGTGTCGCAGGAAGACTTTCTAGCGGAATGCTTTGAGGCAATGAAAATCACTCGCCCCCTCTAATGTATCTCTGGCGTTTTGCCTCCTTGATTTTGGAAATATCGACCAGAATATAACCGTCGATGCAGTTGTTGAAATCAACATCGATTCCGAAATCCATAAATTCAACCCCTCCTTCTTCACACAATTCGCTGTATTGCTTGTAGAGGGTCGGAACCAAAACGTCGAACGATTTAAGATAATCCTTGAGCCGTTTAAAATCTTCGTTATAGTCATTCCCGGCGAAGAGAGCGTTGAATTCTTCCCGAACGTAATCGGATATTCGGTAAGGGGACTTGGCACGTACCTTCGAATGTTCTGTACCGAAATAGAGGGTATAAAAATAGACCAGTGCTTCCTGGGCATGTTTAGGAAAACTCCCGGAAATACTTACCGGGCCATACATGTATTTAATCTGAGGATTATGACTCAAATACGCTCCTATCCCCTGCCAGAGATAATCCAATGCGCGGCTTCCCCAGTATTTTGGCTGGACGAAACTGCGCCCAAGCTCGATCGCATCTTCTAATACCGTATCAAACGTGTCCTGTATTTCGCACAAATCGTTCATGTACAATCCCTCTTTTCCAAGCCACGAAAGAATCCATCCGCATTCGCCGATACGGTATGCTCCTGCGATCTCCAGCGCCTCATCATCCCATAAAACCAAATGATGGTAATAGCGATCAAATTCATCGATATCGCGTACCTTTCCGCTTCCTTCCCCTACTTTGCGAAACGAATATTCGCGCAGCCTTCCGATCTCGTTGATGATATTGGGGGCGTTTTCGTGTTCGATCAGATAGATCTGTTTGCCGTCATTGGTCATACCGAGCAATTCTGCTTTGCGTAGTTCGCCGCGAATTTCCTGCCGCGATACGGGATGGGCAATCGAACACTCGGTCGGATAAATCCCTTTTTTTCCTTTGGCCAAACGAAGCAGATGTTTTCGGAATAACCGCGCGTGACGTTTTTCGCTTACATTTAAATCGTTCAGCGACTTGTCGCCCACCAGCTCTCCGATCGTGAAATCGAATACGCGGTTTCTGGCTGCAAACATTTCGTGACTCAGCAACAATCCCCCCAGAGGTTTATATATCCATGAGGCGGCGTAAAAAAGAGAGGTATTTCTGGCTTTGATATGGATGGGAAGGATAGGGGTCGCATTACGTTTGGCAAATTTGACAAAGCCCCCTTTCCATGCCCCTTCTTTGATGCCGAACAAACCCGCACGCGAGACTTCACCCGAAGGAAAGAAGATAACCGCTTCTTCGGCCTGCAGAGCATTATCGATTTGGCGGAGCGCATTTTTGGAGAGTTTATCGCCGATATTGTCTACTTCAATCAGAAACTCTTTCAGCTGCGGAATCGCTCCCAGCATTTTATTGGCGACGATTTTTACTTTTTTATCCTGCCGTACGCTGCAGAGCATTTGAATCAAGCACAAAGCGTCTAAAGCTCCCAGCGGATGATTGGCGACGATAATCACTTTTCCGATCGAAGGGATGTTTTCTATTTGACGGTGAATGGTTTTATACGAAACATTTAAATGTTCCAAAACCGCTTCGATAAATTCAAGTCCGCTTTTTTCTTCATGTTTAGCCATAAATCGATTGATCGATTTTTCATGCAGCAACAGTCGTACTATTTCGACAATGCTTTTACTTACGATGTTTGGATATTCAAACAATTCCGGGCGTACTTTTCGTAACACTATTTCTGTATTCATCATCGTTTCACCTTATTTTGGCAGTGTGACAAAAATGCTATATAGTGTTAATTTCAGATGTATTACGTTTCGATTACACGTGTATTACGTCTATTTCGGGTCGCATCGGACAAATGTGATGTGAATAACTTTTAATAACAGTGGCTTAATAAATTTTTAAAATAATATTTTTCCTTTGAAACGCCTATTTTACGGGCTTCCATGCATTTCAAAAGGAATCGGATTCAGTCTATTTTTAGATAAATTTTTTCTGAATTAAGGTGTTGATTTTTTAAATTTTGAGAGAAAATTGAGAAGAGTTATTCACACTGCACTCACAGTGTGAATATTACACATTTGGAGAAATTTTGTAGATTTTTATCCGTTTTCAGAATCCTCTCAGGTACATAACAAGGAAAAACGTATGAACGTCGCTTAATCGTTTTGTGATACGGTTGACAGGGTAAAAATCATTAACCTTCTCTAAGGCTCTTTGGATACACTTCTGACTCGGCGGCCTTCCTGGTGTGTCGGTCGCCTTTTTAATTCCGATTTTTATTTCTGCTTGTTTTTTTCAAGTTTTACCCTCTGTGCGTGTGTAATCGCCACCGCCATCGCATCGGTGATATCGAGCGGTTTGATCTCTTTGGTAATCCCTAAAATCTGTTTAACCATGTACGCTACCTGTTCTTTTGCCGCTTTGGCTTTTCCGGTCAACGCTTTTTTGACCTGCAACGGCGTGTATTCGGCAAATACACCGTATTCCTGTAGCAGTTTGAGCGTAACGGCTCCCCGAAACTGAGCCAGTTTCAAAACCGTTTTGGGATTGTGGGCATAAAAAATATCTTCCATCGCCACTTCATCGATCGTATGGGCGGCAAAAATCTGCTCAATCGCCTCGCATACCTGCGGTATCTGGTATTGCAGCGCTTCGCTTTTCATCTTTATAAGCCCCGCTTCCACCAGCCGTATTTTTTGACCGTCTATCATTACAATGGCGTATCCGCAGTTTCGTGTACCCGGGTCGATTCCCAAAATCGTCATATTGCTCCATTCACATAGGTGAATAAAAACTATTCACATACTCTTTGAGCCTAATTATAGGGAAAAAAAGATATTATTCACATCACTATTCACAGGCAAGGGAAACGATGAATTCTATCGGGAAGCAAGTGCTGAACGCGCTGAAAAACGAAATTACCGAGGTCGACTATCAACGATACATCAAGCAGCTCAGTTACAACGAAAACGAATCGAAAAGCAATCTGGCCGTCTATCATGCCCCCAATCCCCTGATCGCCAACTGGATCCGCACCAAATTTGCCGATAAGATTTCACACCTGTTCGAGATCAAAACAGGAGTTCGCCCCTCGGTATCGATCATCGTCAAAACAGCCAATGCCCAAGCCGCCCATAATACCGTAGCGCCGGCTCCCGTAGAACGCCCCAGCGGCGGTTCGTTGCTGAATCCTTCTTATACGTTTCAAAACTTCGTCATCGGGGGTTCAAACCAGTTTGCCTATATTTCGGCTAAAGCGGTCAGCGAAAAACCGGGAATCGTGTACAACCCCCTTTTCATTTACGGCGGAGTCGGATTGGGGAAAACCCATTTGATGCAAGCGGTAGGAAACGTCATGCTTTCTCAAGGAAAAACGGTCATTTATACTTCTGTCGAACAATTTTTGAACGATTTCCTGCGCCATCTGAACAATAAGACGATGGATCGTTTCAAAGACAAATACCGCAAATGTGATCTGCTCCTTATTGATGATATCCAGTTTTTGAGCGGTAAAAACCAGCTGCAGGAAGAATTTTTCCATACGTTCGAAGCGCTCCGAAACGAAAACAAGCAGATCATTATCACCTCCGATAAACATCCGAAAAAAATCGGCGGTATTGAAGAACGCCTCATCAGCCGTTTTGAATGGGGACTCGTTGCCGATATTCAACCGCCCGAACTGGAAACCAAAATCGAAATCATCAAGAAAAAATGCGAGATAAACCGCGTCAAGCTCGATAAAGACGTCATTAACTACGTTGCCACGATCATCGAGAACAATACCCGCGAAATCGAAGGGATTCTCTCCAAACTCAACGCCTATTCGCAGCTGATGGGGGTCGATATCACGATCGAATTTGCCCGAAACGTTCTCAAAGAACAAATGGCTGAAAAACGGAGCAACATCACGATCGACCTGATTATGGATACCGTCGCCAAAGAACTCAACGTCAAACCGAGCGAAATCCGCTCCAAAAGCCGTAACAGCAACATCGTCTATGCCCGACGCATCGCTATCTATCTTTCACGCTCCCTGACACCGAACTCAATGCCTCAGCTGGCTCAGTATTTCGGTATGAAAGATCACACCGCTGTCAGCCATACGATGAAAAAGATTCAAGAGCTGATGAAAAACGACGAAGATTTCCGAATCAAGATCGAAGAGCTCTCCAATAAAGTATCAACGGTAACCGCCGAATAATTTGTGTTTGTCAAGCCGTTTTAAAAAAGATATAATTCAACATGTGAATCGATGTGAATGAAAGCAAGTCTTTTGATCACATCGGTTTACCGCATACAGTAGGAGTTTGTGGACCGTTTTCACGCTTTCACACCCCCCTATTACTAGCTACTAGATATTGATGCTATAAATAATAAAAGGAGTCTTGTATGAAAATTACCGTTGACAAACCGGTGCTGGAAAATATTTTGCTGCATTTGCAACCTTTTCTCGAAAAAAAAGATACCTCCCAAATCACTTCCCATATTCTTCTTATGACAGACGGCAGAACCCTTTTTGCCAAAGCAACCGATTATGAAATCGGTTTGATGATCCAGACCAATGCCGTCGATGTCAAAGAACCCGGTTCGGTAACTGCCAACGGTAAAAAACTTCTTGATATTATTCGTATTCTCAAAGATGAAGAAATTGAACTCGAACTTGATCGCGAAACGCTTCATATTCGTCAAAAACGTTCCAACTTCAAACTTCCGACCTATAAGAGTTCGGAATTTCCAACGTTTCCTTCAACCGAAGGCAAACCCAATATCGCGATCAATTCGCATATCCTGATCGAATCGCTCAAAAAAATCACCCCTGCGGCCGATACCAACAATCCGAAGTTTGAGCTAAACGGTGCATTGATCGACATCAAATCCAATCAGATCAATTTTGTCTCTACCGATACAAGACGTCTGGCTCTTGTTCACATCGACAGCCAAAGCGATCATGAACTCTCTATCATCGTCCCTAAAAAAGCGATTATCGAGATTCAGAAACTTTTCTCCGAAAACATTGAAATTTATTACGATAACACCCATTTGATCATCAAATCCGAAGATTCCCTTTTCTACACAAAACTGATCAACGGAAAATTCCCCGATTACACCCGTATCATCCCCAAAGAATCGCAGCGAAACATTACTCTTCCCAAATCAGCGATCGTGACCGCCATCAAGCAGATCACAACCATCTCGAACGACTTGAAACTGACCTTTCAAAAAGATGCCATTTTGTTTGAAAGTTTGAGCGACGACAACATCGAAGCCAAAACGGCGGTTGAAATCGATAACGGATTTGACGTTCCGTTCATTCTCGCAATCAACAGCCGTTACATTCTCGATTTCCTCGGGCAAATCAACACTCCTGATTTCATCCTTGAAGCCAATGAATCCAATCAGCCTTTTGTTTTGAGAGAAAACAATTTCAAAACAATCGTTATGCCGATAGTCATATAATCCTCCGCGTTTTATCTTTATCCCCTTTTGAGGGATAAATCTTTCCAAACTTTCTTTTTAGTTTAACTACGGTAGAATAAAGCCATTTAACACGCTTAAAAGCTGGAGCAACTATGGAAAATTACGGTGCTAGTAATATTAAAGTCCTCAAAGGTCTCGAAGCCGTTCGAAAACGACCGGGTATGTATATCGGTGATACCGGTCATCGCGGGCTTCACCACCTAATCTACGAAGTCGTTGACAACTCTATCGACGAAGCGATGGCAGGACATTGTGATACTATCACTGTAACGCTGACCAAAAACGGTACAGCCCTTGTCAGCGATAACGGCCGGGGTATTCCGACCGGTATGCATCCGACAGAGGGGATTTCAGCGGCAACCGTTGTTTTGACCGTTTTGCACGCCGGGGGAAAATTCGATAAAGATACCTATAAAGTCTCGGGCGGTTTGCACGGGGTTGGGGTATCGGTCGTTAATGCCCTCTCAAGCGATCTGAAAATGACGATTTACCGTGAAGGTCAGATCCACGAACAAAACTTCAAATGCGGTATCCCGCAAGAGCCGTTGGCGGTAACGGGCACAACCCGCAAAAACGGGACAACGATTGAATTTTCTCCGGATCCGTCGATTTTTACCGAAACCGTCACGTTTGATTACGATTATCTGTCCAAACGCTTCCGTGAGTTGGCCTATCTGAATCCGCGCATTACAATCATCTTTAAAGACGAGCGCAACGGTGCGGAAAACACCTATCATTACGAAGGCGGGATCAGTCAGTTCGTTTCTGATGTGAACAAAAAAGAGGTCGTTGCCGTACCGTTTGCGTTCAGCGAGCGGATCGAAGATATCGAAATGGATATCGCGTTGATGTATAACGACAGTTACGATGAAAAAACCTATACGTTTGTCAACAACATCAATACCCCGAACGGCGGTACCCACGAAGCCGGTTTTCGTGCCGGGCTTACGCGCGTTATTTCCAATTACAACAAACAAAACAGTAACGCCAAAGAAAAAGACATCAACCTGAGCGGCGAGGATGTCTCCGAAGGGTTGATCTGTGTCGTTTCCGTGCGCGTTCCCGAACCGCAGTTCGAAGGACAGACCAAAGGGAAACTGGGAAATACCTACGTTCGCCCGCTGGTTCAAAAAGTAACCTACGAAAAACTGACCAAATACTTTGAAGAAAATCCGCTTCAGGCCAAAGCAATCATCCAAAAAGCGCTGATGGCGGCACGCGGACGCGAAGCTGCGAAAAAAGCGCGCGAACTGACCCGTCGTAAAGACGCGATGACGGTAGGTACGCTGCCGGGTAAACTGGCGGACTGCCAGAGCAAAGACCCGAGCATCAGCGAACTGTATCTGGTGGAAGGGGACTCTGCGGGCGGTTCGGCCAAACAGGGCCGTGACCGTGTATTCCAGGCCATTTTGCCGCTCAAAGGTAAAATTCTCAACGTCGAAAAAGCGCGTCTGGACAAAATCCTCAAATCCGAAGAGATCACCAACATGATCACCGCGCTCGGATGCGGAATCGGTGAAGAGTTTAACGAAGACAAACTCCGTTACCACAAAATCATCATCATGACCGATGCCGACGTCGATGGAAGCCATATTCAAACGTTGTTGCTGACGTTCTTTTTCCGCTATTTGCCGAAAATCGTCGAAAACGGCTATCTCTACCTTGCGCAGCCGCCGCTGTATCGTTATAAAAAAGGGAAAAAAGAGATTTACTTTAAAGACGACCATGTTATGAATGCGTTCTTGATCGAAAACGGTATCGAAGCACTTGAAATCGATAACATCGGCGCAAACGATCTAATCAGTTTCTTCAAAATGGTTGACCATTACCGCAGTACACTCGATGCGCTCGAACGCCGTTACGCGCTGGTCGAGTTGATTCGTTATTTCATTGAAAACCCGGATATCATCGGAATGCCGATGAACGAAATGTACACAAAAGTCGAAGCGTTTTTGGGTGAGAAAGGGAATAACATCCTCAGCAAAAGCGTGAATGAAACGGACATGCACCTTTTTGTTCAGACAAAAGAGGGGCTTGAAGAGCTTTTGATCAACGATGAATTGTTTGCGTCGCCGCATTTCGCGGAAGCAAACTATATCTATCGAAAGATTCAGGATTGGAACCTTCCGCTGGAGGGCGATCTGCTCGAACTGCTCGCCATGATCACCGATCATGCGAAGAAAGGGTCGTATATTCAGCGTTATAAAGGTCTCGGGGAAATGAATCCCGAGCAATTGTGGGAAACGACGATGACACCGGAAAACCGCGTATTGCTTCGTATTACGGTTGAAGATGCCGAAGCCGCAGGCGAAGCGTTCAATCTCTTCATGGGGGATGATGTCGAACCGCGCCGTAACTACATCGAAACTCATGCCAAAGACGTCAAACATCTGGATATTTAATCCTTTATGACCTACACCGAACAAAAAGAACGTTCCCACCGCTTTGTTCTGGCATTGCGGATGGGATTGCCCATCTTTTTGTTAAGCGCCGCCACCCTTTTTACCCTGCTTAGCAAATGGACCGAAACGATGTTCGAATCGTTTGTCCTGATTTCGATCGCGATGCTCGTCTTTATCGTCTATTTCATCTTGTACCTGATTTATCAAAGCAGCCGCGAAAATATCACCGACCCGTTGACACACACGTTTACGTCTGATTATTTTTTCAAGCGGTTTACGAAAAAATCGGCTGATGCCGTTCAGACAATGATCATGATCAGCGTCGAAAATCTCTGGTCGATCAACGAACGCTACGGCATTAAAAACGGCGACGCGGCGTTAGTCGATATCATTGCCAAAGTAAATCATTTTTTTGGTGAAAAAGGGTTTGAAAAACTTCCTATATGCCGTTATCGGGGCGGAGTTTTTCTTCTCGCTTTTCCGGGAGAAAAAGAAAAACATCTCCCGCTGCTGGAACTTTTTTTGAGCAAATACCAAAATTTCGTTCATGATGAAATAGAGGTTCGGCTTGAGGCGGTGATGATCGACACGCGCCTCTCGAACGACACCGAATTGTTATTGAGCCGTTTGTACGAGCTGTACAATGACCGGATCAATGTCGAAAGAGAAGAAGAATACCCGATCAACGAGCTTGAAAAAGAGGTGCTCGATGCACTGGAAAACAAACGTTTTACGATAGGTTTTTGGCCTGTTAGCTGCGATGAGGGGGAAATGTACGACACGACGGTCAAGCTGGTCGATTCCAACGGAAAACTGATTCACCAGAGCCGCTACGTTCCGATATTGAACCGTCTGTACATGATGCGGCGCCTTGAAAGCGATCTGCTGGAAAAAATCGCTCAGATATGCGATGAACAAAAACGTTGTTTTGTTGTCTATATTTCGCCTGCGACGCTGCGTAATCCCCATTTTCTTGAACATGCGTTAACGCTGTTTGAGCGCTACCCGTATGCGCGTAATTCGTTGATGCTGATGTTTGAAGAAAAAGAATACTTTCACCAGACGGAGCGGTTTGCCCACCAGATCGCCCATTACCGCAAAGCCGGCTATAAAATCGGGCTTGACCGGTTCGGAGGGTACCATACGACCATGCTGTATCTTAAAGAGCTCGATATTGATCTTGTCCGCTTCGATGTGCTTTACAGCCGCCATATCAAAGAGGAAAAATATCAAAACCTCTTGCAAGGGTTGAATCTGAGCGCGCATTTATGCGGCGTCAAAACATGGATTTCGATGATTGAAGACGAAAACGGCGATCGGATTGCCCGATCGTTGAAAATTAATTACCGCGAAGGAAATTATCTCGGTAAAATTTTAACAATGAAAGATATTCAAGGACAACCATGAAATACGGAGAACAAATAGTCGCCGATTTTGATATCGAAAAAGATTTCGAGATTTGGCCGAACCAACATGAGCGCAACTATGTGATCAAAGTGACGCTGCCCGAGTTTACCTGTCTGTGCCCCCGCAGCGGTTATCCCGATTTTGCGACGATTTACGTCGAATACACGCCGGACAAATGGGTTGCGGAACTCAAAGCGATCAAACTGTACATTAATTCGTTCAGAAACCGCCATATTTCGCACGAAAACACCGCAAACGAGATCTATAGCGTATTCGAGCAAAAAATCGCTCCTAAGCGCTTAAAAGTGGTTGCCGACTTCTACCCGCGCGGAAACGTCCATACGGTTGTGGAAATCGACGGCGAAACAATGGTCAAAGAGAAATAAAAAAAGGGCGCT
>NZ_JQGL01000045.1 GCF_000747095.1 Sulfuricurvum sp. MLSB | reverse complement strand
TACAAGGCGGAACATTCCCTCTAAGAGGTGCATCATGGCGACCAAAGAAGAAATCCTCTCCCTCGAAATCTGCGAGTGCGGCAACAAGAGCGTTGCCGATGCGATCACGATTTTTCAAGAGACCGACCTGCCGTACAAAAAAGCAAAAAAACTCGTCACTGAGTGTGACAAGAGCTGCTGTAGAGCAGCCCTTCTCAGACTTTTTGACATGACCTATTTCGGAAAATTCGATTTTGATGAGATCGAGCGGTTGATCCGGCTGCGTCATGACAAGATCGGCGAAATATTGGAACGGATGAAAACGGGACGATGATGATCCGTTCTGCATGCCGGAGCGATATTCCTGCGATGGCCGGATTGCTGGCCGAGCTTTTTTCGATCGAAGACGATTTTACGACGGACGGGGAGAAACAATTCGCCGCACTGGCGATGCTTATCGACGATCCGAACGCCATTGTGTCGGTTGCCGAAATCGGGAACACGGTGGCGGGGATGATCAGTATCCAGCGCCTGATTTCCACGGCGACGGGTGATTATGTCGGGTTGATCGAAGACATGATCGTTTCACAGCGCTTTCGCGGTCAAAAAATCGGTTCCGCCTTGCTGCGCTCGGCGATCAATGAAGCGGTGTCACGGTCGTGGAAACGCTTTTCCCTGGGTGCAGACATACGAAATACCGGTGCATTGGCGTTTTATGAGCGTCACGGATTCGCAGGCAGCCACCTGCATTTGATGTATTTTTTCCCGTCCGCCTGACCCTGCAAAACCTATTCCTACAAATTTGTCTCTAAAATGGCATTTTGTCGCTGCGTCGGACGAAATGTCGCAAAAAACCGTAGAACGCCCTTTGCAATACTCTCTGCGAAGTTCACATAAAGGGGTTAACATGGCTGGAAGCGCTAGCTTGCGTCAAATCGCGTTCTACGGAAAAGGTGGGATCGGTAAATCTACCACATCTCAAAATACATTGGCAGCAATGTCACATTACTTCGGTAAAAATATTATGATCGTCGGTTGTGACCCGAAAGCGGATTCAACCCGTTTGATTCTTCATGAGAAAGCACAGGATACGATCCTTTCTCTTGCGGCGGAAATGGGAACGATCGAAGACGTCGAGATGGAACAGGCCCGTCTTTGGGGTAAAGGTCTTTTCGACCGTGAAACTCCGGGCGGTTGGATCAACTGCACCGAATCAGGCGGACCTGAGCCGGGCGTAGGTTGTGCGGGTCGCGGTGTTATTACGGCGATCAACTTCCTCGAAGAAGAGGGTGCTTACGATGAAGAAGGTTTGGATTTCGTTTCGTATGACGTTCTTGGAGACGTTGTGTGCGGCGGATTCGCAATGCCGATTCGTGAAGGTAAAGCACAGGAAATCTACATCGTAATGTCAGGTGAAATGATGGCGATGTACGCGGCGAACAACATCTCTAAAGGGATTTTGAAATACGCCAACACCGGTGGAGTACGTCTTGCAGGTCTAATCTGTAACGCTCGTATGACAGACCGCGAGTACGATTTGGCGCTTGAGCTTGCTCAACGCATCGGAACACAATTGATCCACTTCGTACCGCGTAACAACATCGTTCAGCACGCGGAACTACGCCGTATGACGGTTGTCGAGTACAGCCCGTCATCTGACCAAGCGAAAGAGTACAAAGAACTTGCTCGCAAAATCGTGTACAACGACATGAAAATCATCCCTACGCCTGTAAGCATGGATGAACTCGAAGACTTGCTCCTCGAATTCGGTCTTGAAGACGAGGTGGATGAAACCCAAGTCGGTAAAGCCGCAGAAGCCTAATCGGTTTCTCCCATCAATTCCTTAGCCCCGCAGGGTTATGGAGCGCGGAAGCGCATGAGTCTTCCGCTGAGGAAAACGTAGAGTTATCGTAGTCATCGGAGCTAAGCCCCGATGACGTTCCAACATCTTAAATGAAAAGAAACTAACAGAAAAAGGAGACAAGATGTTTGTATTAGGTTTTCACTTCCCAGCTGAAATGGGGAATAAAGTTCCGGATGAAAAAGTAATCGAAAAATTGAAAGACGTAGATGTCAGCGATGTCAACGAAATCAAACTTTTGATGGGTACCAAAGACAAAGACAAACTGTGGCTCAGCTACACGAACAAAAACACCTTTTTGTTCAAAGCAATGGTTCACTACTTCAAAGAAGAGAACCCTAACAAAGAGCAAAAGTACATGATCTACATGAACCGTTACCAAATGTCTGAAATCGCAAAACGCGTCGATGCGAGCGACGATGAGACAATGGCACTGTGCAAAAATCTCGATTCGATGGAACAATTCCGTATCGAAGTCGCGTAAGGAAGGTGTACCATGGGTCCAGAAACATTAGAAGCCAAACAAAAATCGGCCATTGAAGAGATCTTAAAAGCGTATCCTGAGAAAGCGGCCAAAAACCGTGAAAAGCATATCGGGGTCGGAACTCCCAATGATGAGAATCAAAAAACGTGCGGTGACGTCCGCTCCAACAAAAAAACCGTTCCGGGTGTCATGAGCCAACGCGGTTGTGCGTATGCGGGATCAAAAGGGGTTGTATGGGGTCCGGTCAAAGACATGATCCACATCAGCCACGGTCCTATCGGATGCGGCCAATACAGCCGTGCAGGCCGTCGTAACTATTACATCGGTGTTACCGGTGTCGATACTTTCGTTACGATGAACTTCTGTTCGGATTTCCAGGAAAACAACATCGTTTTCGGCGGAGATAAAAAACTCGGAAAATGTATCGATGAAATCGAAGAACTTTTCCCGTTGAATAACGGTATTACGGTGCAATCGGAGTGTCCAATCGGTCTGATCGGGGACGATATCAACGCGGTGGCGAAAACCAAAGCCAAAGAGATCAATAAAACGATCGTTCCGGTCAACTGCGAAGGTTTCCGCGGGGTGTCTCAATCACTCGGTCACCATATCGCCAATGATGCGGTTCGTGACTACATCTTTGACGGCGATCTCAGCCACATCGAAACCAGCGACGTGACGCCGACCGAGTACGACGTGGCGATCATCGGAGACTACAACATCGGCGGCGACACATGGTCAAGCCGTATCCTTCTAGAGGAGATGGGTCTTCGCGTCGTGGCGCAATGGTCCGGGGATGCGACTCTCAAAGAGATGGCGTTGACCCCTAAAGTGAAATTGAACCTGCTTCACTGCTACCGTTCGATGAACTACATCAGCCGTCACATGGAAAAAGAGTTCGGGATTCCCTGGGTAGAGTATAACTTCTTCGGGCCGACGCAAACGATCAAATCGCTTCGCAAAATCGCGTCGTTCTTTGATGAGAGCATCCAGAAAAAATGCGAAGAGGTCATCGCGAAATACCAACCGATGATCGATGCGGTGATCGCCAAATACCGCCCGCGTCTTGAAGGCAAACAGGTCATGTTGTTCGTCGGCGGTCTTCGCCCTCGTCACGTTATCGGTGCCTACGAAGATTTGGGTATGGAAGTCATCGGGACGGGATATGAGTTCGCACATGATGACGACTACAAACGTACTAAAGAAGAGATTTTCCGCTCGACGGTCATCTACGATGACGTCAATGAGTATGAACTCGAAGCGTTCGTGAAAAAACTTCAACCTGACCTTGTCGCTTCAGGGATCAAAGAGAAGTACGTATTCCAGAAGATGGGTCTCCCATACCGCCAAATGCACTCATGGGATTACAGTGGACCTTACCACGGATACGACGGATTCGCGATTTTCGCGCAAGACATGGATTTAGCAATTAATTCTCCGGTATGGGCGCATTCAAAAGCACCATGGGAAAAGGAAGGTTGAGACGATGCAAGAAGTAGAAAAAATCGTAAACGGGAAAGACCTGTTTAAACGCCCTGAGTACACCGAGTTACTCGCCAACAAAAAACAATTCGAGTCCTCCATGCTCGCGATCAACCCTGCGAAAGTGGACGAGATCGCCGAGTGGACGAAGTCATGGGATTACCGCGAGAAAAACCTTGCTCGTGAAGCGATCACCGTCAATCCGGCAAAAGCGTGCCAGCCTCTTGGGGCTGTCATGGTTGCGCTCGGGTTTGAGGGGACGATGCCGTACGTTCACGGTTCACACGGTTGTGTGGCGTATTTTCGTTCGTACTTTACCAAACACTTCAAAGAGCCGACGCCGTGTGTTTCGGATTCTATGACGGAAGACGCTGCGGTATTCGGCGGATTGGTGAACATGAAAGAGGGGCTTAAAAACTGCGCGGCAGTCTATAAACCCAAAATGATCGCCGTCTCCACCACCTGTATGGCGGAAGTCATCGGGGACGACCTGATGGCGTTCATCATCGCGGCAAAAGAAGAAGACGGCGGAGAGTTCCTTCCTGCCGAATATCCGATTCCGTTTGCGCACACTCCTTCCTTCGTAGGAAGCCATATCACGGGATATGACAACATGATGCACGGCATCATGTCCCAACTGACCGAAGGCCAAAAAGGGGAGAGCAAACAACGTATCAACATCATTCCCGGTTTTGAAACGTATATCGGAAGCCTCCGCTCGGTCAAAAGCATCGTAGAAGCGTTTGGCACGGACTATATCATGCTGGGCGACCACTCAGATCAATGGGATATGCCGGCAGGTAACTACGAAATGTTCCAGGGCGGAACAAAACTCGAAGACGCAAAAGATTGTATCAACTCCAGTGCTACGATTTCGTTGCAAAAATACGCCACGTCCAAAACCATGAAAATGGTCGAAAAACGGTGGAAACACAAAGGCGGTTTCTCTAACCCGATCGGTCTTAAAGGTACCGATGAGTTCGTCATGAAACTGGCCGAATTGACCGGAACCGAAGTTCCGCAAAAACTCAAAATCGAGCGCGGCCGCCTCGTCGATGCGATGCAGGACAGCTATCCGTACATGCACGGTAAAAAATTCGCGATTTGGGGCGACCCTGATTTCCTCCTCGGTGTGGTTTCATTCCTGCTGGAGATGGGCGCGGAGCCGACACATGTGCTTTGCCACAATGCACCGAACGGCTGGGAAGCAGAGATGAGAGCGTTGCTCGATACATCTCCGGCTAAAGACAGCTTGCACGTATGGGCGGGTAAAGACCTGTGGCATATGCGTTCGCTCCTCTTCACCGAGCCGGTCGATTTCATGATCGGAAACAGCTACGGTAAAGAGTTGATGCGCGATACAGGAACTCCGCTGATTTACATCGGATTCCCGATTTTCGACCGCCACCACCTCCACCGCTACTCGATCAGCGGATACGACGGTGCGTTGAATCTTCTGACATGGATCACGAACAAAGTTCTTGATCAGTTGGATGAAGATACTAAAGGTATCGCAACAACCGACTATTTCTTCGACCTCGTCCGCTAAGGACGCCCCCTCCGGGGCAACACTTCATTGATTTTCGTCAT
>NZ_JQGL01000044.1 GCF_000747095.1 Sulfuricurvum sp. MLSB | reverse complement strand
GCAGTCTGGCTCACCGGTTCGGGCTGGCCTGACATTGCGGTCGCGCTGGCTCTTGTTGTACTCTTGCTGCGCTCTGCCATCCGCATCATTTCCTCGGCTATGGCGCAACTTCGTGCGACAGCCGCATAAAACCCTTCCGCTGCGGATGCGTCCGTAGCGGTATTCATCCGCGCAAGCTATAATTGCGTATGCAAAATACCCCTGAATCTTCTTATGAGCTGATCGTCGTCGGTGCCGGAGCGGCAGGAATGATGGCCGCCATCACCGCCGCACGGCAGGGCAACAAAGTCCTCCTCCTCGAAAAACTCTCCAAAATCGGCGCAAAACTCAAAGCTACAGGCGGCGGACGGTGCAATCTGACCAATACCCTCTCGAATGAGGATTTCATGGCCCGTTTCGGGCGCGACGGACGATTTATGACCCCCGCCCTCGAAGCGTTGGATCACAAAGCGCTGATCGCTTTTTTTGCCGGTATCGGCGTCGAGAGCCACGCACCTGATGGCTACCGCGTATTCCCCGTATCGCACAGCGCCGTGAGCATCATCACCGCGCTCGAAGAAGAGATGGCCCGTCTGGGAGTCACCCTCATCACCTCGACGCGTGTCGAGCGCCTCGAACATGACGGAGCGCGTGTCACAGGGGTCAGCACGGAAAAGCAAACTTACAGCGCTCCCAATGTCATCATCGCTACAGGCGGGCTTGGGTATCCGCAGCTGGGGGCCGAGGGGGACGGATTCACTATCGCTTCTGCCGCCGGCCACAAAGTAACTGAACTCTTCCCCGCCATGATGCCCTTGCGCACCAAAGAGACGTGGGTCGCCGCGTGCCGTGCCGATACGATCCCCAAAGCCGAGTTGCGCGTCGATCTGGCGAAAGCCAAGAACCTCCGGGCCAAAGGGGACCTGATTTTTACGGCCAACGGCATACGCGGCCCCGTCGTCCTCGATTTCGCCCGGGAGGTGAACCCCCTGCTCGCCAAATACGGCGAAGTCCCCCTTCTCATCAACATGACCAAAGGGCTGAACGAGGAGCAGATCAGAACGCACATCAAAAACGAGATACACAAACATCCCGAGCAGTCCGTGCTGACGCATATGATGACGCTGCTTCCCGAATCGCTCTGCCGCGAACTCTGCACTCTCGCCGATGCTGATCCGGATACGGGGTTCAATAAACTCGAAGGGATCGTGCGTGACCGTCTCGTCAAGATTCTGGCATGGACGCCGCTCACCGTTGTCGGGCATGACGGATTCAAAATGGCGATGATTACCCGCGGCGGCATATCGCTCAAAGAGATCCGCCCCGAGAGTATGGAAAGCAAACTCCTCAGGGGACTCTATTTTTGCGGCGAAGTGATGAACCTTGACGGCCCCTGCGGCGGATACAATCTCCAATGGTCGTTTTCCAGCGGCTATCTGGCCGGACAACTGGGGAAATCACCGGCCTGATACGCCGAGGCCATTGCGCTACACGGATACGACGCAGTTTCTTCCCGATTTTTTAGCGCGATAGAGGGCTTCATCCAGACGTTTGAATAACTGCTCTTTCGAATCACTCTGGCGGTAGCTGGCAACACCGAAGCTGCACGTCAGATGTTCCACTTCCTCAAAATATGCGGTCGAAATCGCATCTCTCATCTGTTCGGAGAGTTTAATGGCTGCGTCCAGCGTCGTCATCGGCATCAGGATCACGAACTCTTCGCCCCCCCATCGGCAAAAAACGTCGGATGCGCGTATGCGGCCGCGAATAATGTTCGCAAGGGAGACCAGCACCTTGTCACCAGTATCGTGTCCGTAGGTGTCATTGATTTTCTTGAAAAAATCGATGTCGAGCAGGATCAGCGAAAACTCTTTCTTATACCGTTCGGAGGTTTTGAAATACTGATCAAAATGAAGATTGAATTTCATCCGGTTTCCGGCTCCCGTCAAAGGGTCGGTCAGGGTCGCCTCCTCGAGGCTTTCAATTTTTTTCTGCCGTTTGGTGATGTCGCTCATAACCACCAGGATATGTTCCTGCGAGGAATGCTCTATCGGCCGAACGAGAAGCTCGAAGATGTAGTGTTTCCCCTCCCAATTGAGCAGTACGTTAAGACGTTTCTGCTGATGCCGGAGCATATAGCTGATCAACTCGCCCCCTTTGAGCCGCGATGCTTCGGTGTCTTCACATTCATAGGGTTCGAAATAGTTACACAAGCAGGCGTGTTCCTGACACAGAGTACTGATTTTTTCGACACCGAAAAATTCGGCGCATGCACGGTTGTAATCGATCAGCTTCCATTCACGGTCTACCGTAAAAATAAGGTTTTGTTCCATATTGAAGATCGTTTTCAGATAGCCGTTTTTCAGGCTCAGTTCCTGCGTTCTGGTCTTTACTTTCTCTTCCAGTGTCTGGTTCAGTTTTTTCATCCGGCTTCTTTGGCGTTCCTGCATCCAGAAAAAACTCCACAGCAGGATATGAACCGCCCATATCAGGGTGATCATCAGATAGCTTTTCTGTGTCAAAGAAACGTAAATCTCCGATCTCGTACCGGGTACGGTCATGGCAACGAAGACAGGATTCTTCGATGTAGAGTCCACCCAAATAGCGAAGCTTTTTTTCCGTCTCGTCGAAACGGTAATAGATTTTCTCGCCGGGATGCTCTCGCAGATACGCAAACGCTTCGTATTCAAAATCGCCTGAACGGTTAATCGGGTTGATCGGATGATCGCTCGTTATCCGGTAGCTGAAATCCTCGCTCTGCGTCATCTCGGAAAGCTGGCGCGTCATCCATGCCGGGTTGATTTTGATCAGCTTTTCGCCGGTTTGTGTCTGAACTGCGGCTTCATCGATCATTTCTTTGAGATAGGGATTGGGTTGAAGTTTGCCGTTAGAACGGACAAAAACCCCTCCAAAATGGGCTGCCCATGCGCGCGTGACGGTAATATTGTTATAGTGGACGGCTGCTTCTTTCAGAATATGTTCTTTGGCCTGTTCGATGTCCCCTCTCGCGTTTTTAATTTCCAAAATGGTTATCAAAGCCGCTGATGCACATAAGATGACGGTGAATCCGATCAGGCGGCTGTTTAGGGGTAAAGGCATTCGAAACTCTTTTTGAAAGATAGCCCGTAAATTAAAAAACAATTATAATTCGGGATGAAATTATACACCATTGCGGCTTTGTTAGTCGTATCCGGCGGGACAACTGCGGACGCGGATAAGCCGTTGATTAACCGCCAAACGCTACACTGTCGCCATCATTTCAAGGAGTATCATGACTCAGATTTTTCTTCTCACCTTGGTCATCGTTGTGTTTTACTGGATTTACAAAGGGTATTCGCGCAATCAGCACGCTTATTCGAAAAAACAGTTCGAAGGGTTTGTTCTCAATCCCGAACATTTGGCCAAAAGCGAGCTGGGGCTGTTCGTTGCCCTCACCGCAAAAGTGGCCAAAGCTGACGGGCGGGTCGACGAACTCGAAGCCGAACTGATCGGCAACATGTTCACCGACATCAGTTCTCTTTTTCCCGATCCGGATAAGACCAAAAGGATGCTCAAGGAGATTTTTGACCGCGAAAAACTGATCCCTTACAATCTCGACGAAGTCGCCTCATCGCTCTACCGCGTCTTGCAAAACGACCCCTACAAACGACGACGGATGATGGAGTTTATGGTCAACCTCGCCTACATCGACGGAACAATGAGCCACACCGAAGAGGCGATGCTGCATAAAATCGCCGCATTCATGCATCTGAGTGCCGATGAGCTTGGTATCATGCTCGAACAGTTCGGCTCGCTCCACCGCCAAAGCGTCAAAGAAAGTTCGATCGATCAGGCGTATGCGCTGCTGGGAATCGCGCCGGATGCAACCGACGATGCACTCAAGAAAGCGTATCGTTCCAAAGTGCGCGAATACCACCCCGATATCATCAAAGCCCAGGGAGCGTCCGACGAATACCTCAAAGAAGCGACCGCAAAAGTCCAGGACATCAATGCCGCCTACGAGATGATCAAAAAAAACCGATCGTAAATCGTTAATCAATCTTTCAAATAATTAAGACTATGATTGAAAAAAGCGGAGGCACTTATGAAAACAGGTGATCTGGACACATTCAAAACACAGCTGCTAGAAATGAAATCATCGCTCGAAGCCAACATAGCAAGGTTGAGAGACGAACTGGAATCGGTTGCGACGGAAAGCGGGGTCAGCGACTTGGAAGATCTTGCCTCGCTGGAAAGCGAAAACATGCATCACAACGCCCTGCTTGCCCAACAGCAGCACGAACTCTCCGAAGTGCTTCATGCCCTCTCGAAAATCGAGAACGGCGGCTACGGTATCTGCGAAGAGACAGGTGACGTTATTCCGCTTGATCGGCTGCGCGCGAAACCCCATACCCGTTACTGTGTCAGTGATGCGGAAAAACTCGGCCTGTAGGTTTTCCCGATTTTCTAAATAAAAACTTATATTAATATAATTATTTTCTATAGAGTGATCCTATTAATATTGTTTGATCTATGATGATTTCATTCCAATATAGGAGTTCATCATGTTACGCAAATGTTTGTGGTCGTGCGCCTTGATCGCCGCTTCATTTCAGCCTCTCAGCGGTGTTGAATACGACGGTGAAAAAAGTTATTTGCTTGAAACCAAATACGATATCTGCATCGTGCCTCCGCAAGTGAACGATGCCATCGCCAAAGGGGTAATGGTCATCGATTTGAAAAAAGCCAAAGCCCTGCACGAGCAAAAAGCCTATTTTTACGATGCGCGCGAAAAGCGGCATTTTCAAAAATCACGCGTCAAAGGGGCCAGACCCGTCCACTTTGAGCTGTCCAAAGCCGAATACATGGTCATTGAACTCCCAAAAGAAAAAGAGCAGCCGCTAGTGTTTTATTGCTACGGCGAATCATGTGCCAATTCGTACGAAGCGGCACTGGCCGTTCGAAAACTCGGCTACAAAAACGTCTACTGGTTTCTAAACGGCTTTAACGAATGGAAAGAAAAAGGCTATCCCCTCGATTAGCGTTCAGCGCAATCAGGGTGGCGAGAGGTAATTCACGCTATAATGCGATTATCATTTGCGCGTTCGGTCTGCGCTTGAGTCTCCCGCATTGGCCGCTTATCCTTCCTCGCCACGAGGTCAATATTTCAAGGACTTTCCATGTCATTAACCATCAAACGTCAAAATCACCGTATCCATCCCTGTAACGCATCCCGTAAAAACGAACTTCTTTCCCGTCTCGCGGCACAATACGACGACAAAAAAATCCTGATCGTCACGGCCGGCGCTGCCGAACAGATCATTGTGCCCGAAGGCAAAAACATTGCCTTGGTCAATGACGAAACGCTCGCGCAGGCAGGCGATCTGGCGTGCGACGTCCTTATCAGCTACGATCTTCCCGAAAAAGCCCTTGTCTATATGGCGCGTATCGCCAAAAGCCGCGATTACGCGCTGGTCTTAATGGATGCGGAAGAGCAAAAACGGCTTTACGGCATCGAAACGCTTCTGGGCCGTACGATCATTCAGGAGGTCATTACGGGATTCGAACCTGATTTCGGAATCGCCGCGGAGAAAAAAAGCAAAGAAGAAGCCAAAGCCAGACGTGCCGCACGCGATGAAGAGAACGCAAGACGCGATGAGCGTCCGAAACGCGATTTCAAGCCCCGCTTGGATACCGACCGCTCAAAAGCCAAACGCGACGACAGAGGGTTCCGAGACGATAAACGCCCTTCGAACAAAGACTCCAAACCGCGCTTTATAGGAAAAGACGAAAACGGCAAACCGATTTTTGAGGGAAAAACACGCGAACGCAACCACTATATTGACGGAACGCCGCGCAGCGACGCCGAAAAAGCGCAAAGAACCCCCTACGCCAATAAACCGAAATTTTTCGGGGACAAGACAAAAAGTGCAGAGGGGGAGAAGAAGCCTTACGCCGACAAGAAGTCCTTTGGAGATAAAAAACCGTATGGGGATAAAAAAGCTTTCGGAGATAAAAAGCCCTATGGCGACAAAAAATCTTTCACAGACAAGAAAACCGACGGCAAAGCCGAAGACAAAAAGTCCTATGGCGATAAGAAGTCATTCGGGAGACAAAAAACCCTACGACTCCAAAAAATCCTCAGAAACTCCCGCAGAACCGAAACGTCCGCCGCGCCGTATCACCGTCAAATCGTTCAAACCCGCAGAGGGGAAAGAGTAAACCTCTTTCCTAGCGCACGATAAACGCTTTTTTCTCTTCGAGGCGGTCATACATCATCAGCATATTATGGTAATGCGGATGAAGCGTCACATCGATCAGAAATGCTTTCCCTTCCAATATTTGTACCGCATTGGAAACCCTTTCACGGCCGAATACGTTGCATAATGCCTCTTCGTACTCTTCCCATGCCAGTTCCTGCTCGCGCATACGGATCAATTCGGCGACGATGTGTCCCGTTTTGTTGACCCCAAACTCCAGCAGCGTCAGAGCCTCCTCGAAATTTCCCGCAAGCAGGTGTATCTGGGCTTTGAATTCGGCCATCGTGAAATTGGATACGAAAATCACTCCGATGTTTTTTTCGACATTGAGAGTATCTTCGAGCGATTCGATGCTGTCCAGTATCTCTTCGGGATCGAATTCGTCAAAATGCAGCACCATCTCGCGGATCCGTTTTCCGCTGTTTTTGTTGTTGTAGACCATGTCCTCGATCGGATAGACCTCCGAAAATCCCGGAACGATCATCTGGCACGAATAAAACCCGAGATAATCGTATTCGCGCAGGTATACTTCCTTCCCCTGCGCGCGGATGATTCGTTCAAGGTAGGTGTATTCGTCCGCGCTTCCCTCACCCGCATAGCTCCACGGAGCATACTCGAAACTTTTTTTCGCACTCAGAAAAGGGAAACCAAGCTTGCCGTTGGAATCGATAAAATGCGATTCGAGATTAAAGCTGTCCGCAACGAGACTCATGTCAAACGTCGGCACTTCAAATGCGTCCAGTTCTTCGAGATTGCGTCCCTGCATCAGCTCCGTCATCGTCCGCTCCAATGACACCTGCAAAATGGGATGGGCGCCGAACGAAACGAACAGCGTCGAATTGGCGGGATTGATGAGCGAAATCGCCGTGACGGGATACTTGCCGCCCAACGAAGCGTCAAGCACTTCGACAATGTAGCCAAAAGAGCGTAAAGCGCTCACATCGGCACTCAGTTTATCAAACTGCTCGATCACCTCATCGGGATAGGCCGGAAGGGCGTATCCGTTTTTGATGATCTCTATTTTGGCGTGCCGTTCGCAGATTTCGCTCAGCCCCTGCACCTGTGCTTCGAGGGGAGTGTTGCCGGTGGCAAGACCGTTACTGACGTAGAGATTGCTCAAGATGTTCATCGGGATATACACCTTTTCTCGGGTTGATTGTTTGACAAACGGCAAGGCAACGATTTTGTCCGCGTAATCGCTGTTGAAATCGATCCA
>NZ_JQGL01000043.1 GCF_000747095.1 Sulfuricurvum sp. MLSB | reverse complement strand
AAGCCATCCGCGAAGCGGAAAAAGGGCGGGAAGAGGGGGGAATCCCCATCGGATCGGTGCTGGTTCATCAAGGCAAGATCATCGGTAGAGGGCACAACCGCCGCATCCAAAAAGGGAGCGCTATTTTGCACGGCGAGATGGATGCGCTCGAAAATGCGGGACGGCTGAGCGCTTCGGTTTATAAAGAGTGTACCCTTTACACGACCCTCTCCCCCTGCCCGATGTGCTCGGGGGCGATCGCACTTTACGGAATCCCGCATGTCGTGATCGGCGAAAACCGCAATTTCAAAGGGGAAGAAGGGATGCTTGCCGCGCGCGGCGTCACCCTCGATATTCTCGACGATCATACGTGCGTCGACATGATGGAGCGGTTTATACGCGAAAACCCTAAACTGTGGAACGAAGACATCGGAGAATAATGCGCCGTTTGATTTTTCTCTTTCTGCTTCCTCTCTTTGTCGTTGCGCAGCTCTTCGGCGATTCCAGCGTCTGGAAAATCAGCAAGGGGAGGGAGACGATGTACATCGGCGGGACGATACACATACTGCGTTCTTCCGATTTTCCGTTGCCGGATGAATTTGACCGTGCGTATGCGCTGTCCGATACGGTCGTGTTCGAAACCGATCTGGAAGGAACGCAGAACGAAACGTTCGCCGCCACCTTAGCGCAAAAAATGTTTTTCCCCGCTGGAAAAACGCTCTCGAATACCCTCAAGAGCCAAACGTATGCGGCTTTGAAGAAATACCTTGCATCGCAAGGAGACGACATCAAAAAATACGAGCGGCTTCGTCCGTGGGCGGTCATGCTGGTGATGACCCAGACGGTACTGGGACGCAGCGGAATCGACCAAAGCGGCGTCGATGCGCATTACAGCCGGCGCGCATCGACTGAGAATAAGCCGCAGCGCTATCTGGAGACTCCAACGGAGCAAATGGCACTCATTACCCGAATCGGCGAAGGGGAAGAAGATGCGATGATCCTGCAATCGATTCGCGAAATGCGGATGATGCCCGAAATGATCGACTGGCTGGTACGTGACTGGCGCGAAGGCAAAACAAAGCGGATGGAGAGCGAACTGGTACAGGCGATGAAGCACGAATCCCCGCAGATGTACCGTCTAATTCTTAAAGAGAGAAACGACGCGTGGATGCCCAAGCTTATCGGCATGATGCGAGAAGGGAAAAAAGGATTTGTTCTGGTAGGTACGATGCACTTGCTGGGACAGGACGGAATGTTGAAACAGTTTGAAAAAGCAGGATATACGGTAAGCGTTTTTAAAGAGTAGAAGGATTTCGGGGAATCATCCCCGAAGAAAGCCGATTAAATGAAATCGACTTTGGTAACGTGGTGGCTAAGACCCAGTTCGGCAGGGGTGCAACCCAGAGCCAGGCCGACCATCTGCTGCATGTGAAGAACCGGAAGGGAGACTTCGCGGCCTATTGCGACGGAGGCGTGGTGGGTTTGCGTATCGAGTTTGAGATGACAGAGTGGACATGGCGTAACCATCCAGTCGGCATTGGCATCCATTGCTCCGGCTACGGCATTGCCCGTTAAAACGGCTGCGGTGCGCGGAGACTGAAGCTCGGCATGGAAGCCGCAGCATTTGTTTTTCTCGGCGTAATCGACGTTGGCTCCGCCGCACGCGATGATCAGGTCATCCAGCGAAGTAGGGTTGTAAGCGTTTTCAGGGCTTTTATGTGTTGCGTTCTGAAGCTCGGACGGGCGAATGTTGTGACAGCCGTAGAACGGTGCGATATTGAACTGGCTCAATGGTTTGACAACCATCTCTTTGATTTTATCAAGCCCGAAATCATCGATAATCGCGTATAAAAAGTGGGTGATTTGGGAAGTCCCTTTGTACTCCAATCCCACTTCGGCGAGTTTTGCGTTCACTTTTGCTTTAAGCTCTGCATTGTTATCAAGACGGTGTTTGGTCATAGCCGTATTGAGTTGACACGTGTTGCAGATCGTCACCATGGTCAGACCGTGTTTTTCAGCGTAAGCGATATTGCGTGCATTGAGGACGAGGGAGAGGAAATCGTCGTAATCTTGCAGATGCGAAGCGCCGCAGCATGAAGCCTCCGTCAACTCTACAAGCTCAATCCCAAGTTTATTGGCTACTGCCAGTGTCGACATCATTTGTTCCGGCGTGCTCTCTTTGGCAGTACAACCGGTAAAAAGTGCGTATTTTAATTTTTCCATTGTGTACTCCCTAGAACTTTACGGTTGATGAAGATTTGACCAGTTTTTTGATCTCATCGAGTTTGTCGGATTTCGGCATATTCCACGGCAATACGATTTTACCTTTGGCAAACATTTTGAGTGCTACCGGAACGTGTTTGAGTACGCCGATGTTCCCTTCGGAATAACGGACAAGTTCACCTTCGTCGAGCAGACCGTGTTTTTCGATCGAGTGGGCAAATCCGACTGCATGACGCGTTGCGACGTTGTTTTTCGCCACAGCTGCTTCAAAGATCATATTGTGGAGTTTTGTGATTTTTTCAATCGGGTTGACCTCTTTAGGACATACCTCCGCACACTCCATGCATTTAACACAATCCCAAACGCCCTGAGCTTCCTCATTGACGATGTGCAGACGCTCGATCGAGGCGTCATCGCGCACGTCGGCAGAGAAACGGTAGGCTGCGGCAAATGCCGCAGGCCCCATGTACTGCTCGTTGATCTCAAGCGAAGGACATGAGTAATGGCACGCGCCGCACTGGATGCAGTAGTCGGCTTCGAGGAGTTTTTCGGCATCGTGCGGACTGACAAGATTTTCCTGAGCCGGATGCTCGTCGATATCAGCTTCAAGGTACGGTTTGGCTTGCGCGTGTTTGTCCCAGAAGTCTTTTTTATCGATGATAAGGTCTTTGATTGCCCGTTTGGTGCTCAGAGGCTCGATCGTGATTTCGTTTCCGAAAATATCGATCAGGTCAAACAGACGGGTTTTACAGGCGAGAACCGCTTTGCCGTTGGTTTTGATCGCACACACGCCGCAGATACCGTGACGGCAGCTTCGGCGATACGACAAGCTTCCGTCGTGGTCCCATTTGATCCGGTTGAGGATATCGAGAACGACTTCTTCATGGGTGACGTCGAGGGTATAGGTGTTATAGTAAGGGAGGTAATCGGTCTCTTCGTTGAAACGGAAAACCTTAAACGTCACCTGTTGCGTTTTGAGTGAATCCATGTCGCTCTCCTTAATATGATCGTGCTTTGAGTTCATGGCGCCCGAGAGTGACATCCATATAATCAAGGGAAATATTGCCGTTTTCATCCATGTACGCCATGGTGTGCTTCAGGAACTTGTCATCATCGCGGGTCGGGAAATCTTCACGGTAGTGAGCGCCGCGGCTTTCTTGACGTGCCAGAGCGCTGGCGACGATGAAGGCCGAGTAATCGAGCATGTGTCCAAGCTCGATCGCTTCTTGCAATTCGGTATTGAAGATTTTCGACTTATCGGCGATACGGATGTTTTTGTAGCGTGCACGAAGGTCGCTCAGAATCTCCATTTGGCGTTTGAGGGTCTCAGCCGTACGGAAAACGCCGGCATTGTCGGTCATCGATTCTTGAAGTTCGTTGCGCAGGCCGCTGACAGACTCCTGACCGTTGTTGGTCAGAACCCAGTTCATTTCGTCGATCATACGCTGCGCATCGGCTTCGGTCGCTTTCATAAGCGGGATGCTGTCCACTTCGTCGATCATCGTTTTACCGACGAAACGTCCGAAAAGGAGCGCTTCGAGGACGGAGTTCGCACCCAGACGGTTCGCACCGTGGACGCTTGAACACGAGCATTCGCCCGCCGCGTAGAACCCTTCGACGAATTCGGAGTTGTTTTTGCGGACGTGGCCGTCTTTGTCCATCGGGATACCGCCCATCGAATAGTGGGCCGTTGCCGAGATCAGGATCGGCTCTTTGATCATGTCAAGGCCGAGGAAGGTGATCGCAAGGTCGCGCAGCTCAGGGAGGCGTTCCATGATTTTTTCTTTTCCGAGATGGACAAGGTCGATGTAAACGGCGTCTTTACGCGGTCCTACACCGCGTCCTTCGCGGATTTCCTGGATGATGGCGCGCGCAACGACGTCACGTGAAGCGAGTTCCATTGCGTTCGGAGCGTATTTTTCCATGAAGCGCTCACCAAGAGAGTTGAGGAGTTTTCCTCCCTCGCCGCGGGCCGCTTCGGAGATCAGTACGCCGTTTCCTGAAAGCCCTGATGGGTGGAACTGCACAAACTCCATATCTTCGAGAGGGAGGCCGTGGCGGGCAACGAGTGAAAGACCGTCGCCGGTGTTGGCGTGGGCGTTGGAATTGATTTTGAATGCACGGGCGTATCCGCCGGTCGCGAACATGACCGCTTTGGCATTGAAGATCGCTTTTTCGGAGTTGCGGATGTTGTAGGCGGCTACACCGTAGACTTTGCCCTCACGGTAGAGCAGATCGGCAACGTACCATTCGTCCCAGAACTCGACACCTTCACGGTAAGCTTGTTCGTAGATCGTTTGCAGCAGGGTAAGACCGGTGCGGTCTTTGGCGAAGCAGGCGCGCGGAGAAGATTGTCCGCCGAAAGGGCGTTGAGCGATCGTTCCGTCTTCATTACGGCTGAATGCCGCACCCATGCGCTCTACCCAGCGAATCGTTTCAGGAGCTTTTTCACACATGAACTGCACAACGTCCTGGTCGGCGAGATAGTCGGAACCTTTGACGGTGTCAAATTCGTGCAGTTCGACACTGTCCTGATCGCTGAACGCGGCATTGATACCCCCCTGAGCGGCGCCGGAGTGGCTCCGCAGAGGGTGTAGTTTGGTGATAACGGCAACTCTTTTACCGTTTTTTTGCAACTCGCGTGCCGCGGCACAACCGGCCAGCCCGGCTCCGACGATTACCGCATCATAAGTATAAATGGGAATACTCATACGCCTTCCTTCGTTGATAAAATCTGTGGACGATTATAGCGCGCCGCTCCTTGAGCAAGATTAAAAAAGAGACGGAAGCGCTGCTGAGGGTGAAAGAAGGAATAAATGTCTACAATTGTAACAATATGGAGAGATTAGGCTGTTAATATGAGTGAAATGGTTACATATTTGATCGTTTCGCTAGTAGGTATCGGATTGTTCCCGCAGCTTTGCAACGCGGTTTCCGCCGTTTTCTTTGGCCAGTTCAATCAGTTCAACGGCATCGGCAATGGCCTCATCCAGAGATTTCAGAGGCGTTTTCAGCAGGAAACCGGCGCTTAACGTAAGGCGCATGGCCCCTTTCGCGGTTAGAAAAGTCGATTCATGAACCGCTTTGACGATGTGCTCGCATTCGTCAAGCGCCTCTTGCTTTGTCGCGCGGGACATGACAAAAATCAGACGGTCGTCTTCCGTATGGGCAATGATGTCCATGGGCTGTTCGTACAAAGAGATCATTTCGGCCAGTTTTTTATAGACCGCTTTTTTGTCTTCTTGGGTGTGTTCGGCGTTCAGCAAAGCATACTGATCGATTTCAAAAATACACAGAAAAACGGTATTGCCCGCCTTTCCCGTTTTTTTGGTATTAAACGTGTTGAGCAACCCTCTATCGTTGTGCAATCCGCTGATGGGATGGGTGAGATGCGAGGACAAAACGACCTGCGAGGATTTGCGAGAGAGTTGTTTGAGGATATAATCGATTTCACGCGTTTTGGGCCGATGTTTGGCGCCGTCTACATCCACGGAACATGCACGGTTTATGTCATCATAGATATGATTTAGCCGGATGCGGAAATAAAGAAATGCCGCCAAACCGAATAAAAAGACGATGATTGCGCTGATTTTTGCCGTTGCAATCGATGTTCCGACGGCATGAATCTGATAGTCAAGCATCCGGTCAATGTCTGCAAGATAGGCAGTGCGTGCGGTCATGACCCGCGCATAATAGGCATCGCGTGCCGCAATCGGAGATTCCGACCAGATCAGGGCGTTGTCCTCAAAGTTTTTGGATGATACGCCAAGTGAGCGCAGAAGGGAAGATCGCTCATCGCCGGAAGTGACAAACGAATCGAGCAAAACCTCTTCTCCGGAGAGTTTAACTGCGAGCGAAAGCTCGGCCATCGCGCCGTTAATAAGGATAGAGGCCATTTTCGGATCGGTGAGATCGGTATTGATGATTTTATCGATTAGAAGGTGTTGATGTTTGAGTGCGTTGAGGCGTTCACCGTACTCGGAAATATGGAACAGTTGCAGTGTCAGCAGCGCGACGCCGGCCCCGAGTCCCAGCAAAACGGCTTTGAGATTGAAAAAAAAACGTTGTATCGACATGAACGCCATCACCTTCCTGCCACAGGGCAAATGATAATAATTAATAACAAATATATGCAGTATTCTAACATAAAACAGTGGGCATTTGAAACTTAACGCTTCCGTAAACTCTTTTCGACTATAATAAATGATTCAATTTGCTCACAAAAAGGCGATACAGATCGGTGAACGCGGAATACTATTTTATCGATGCCTTCAGGACGCTTCGAACCCGTATCGGCGATGACGGCGCGCGGATAGGCAACCGGGTGTACAGCAAAGACCTTTTTTTCGAAAACGTTCATTTCAAACGCCGATGGCTGAGCCCGTATCAGATCGGCTACAAAGCGATGATTGTGAACATTTCGGATGCGGTCGCGATGAATGCGATCCCAAAATACGCCCTGTTAGGGGTAGCGATGCCAAAATCGATGAGCCTGCATCAGATGGATGAGCTGGCGGACGGGATCAAAGATGCGGCG
>NZ_JQGL01000042.1 GCF_000747095.1 Sulfuricurvum sp. MLSB | reverse complement strand
TTATACCATTTAGGCTGATGTTATATGGTTGATAGTAACAGACTAAACTATATTGCATAAAAAAATTAATATACCCCTTGACAATACTTGACTCAATGCATTATAATAACACCGGATTTCAACAAAGGAGTCTTTTGAAATTATGTCAACCGAAACCAAAGAAGAAGTCGTAAGCGAAGATCAAAGCACCGCAGTAGAAGGTGAAGAGACCGTCGCCGAGACAGGAAACGAATTAGAAACTTTACAAGCGCAGCTGGCCGCAATGAACGATAAATATGCCAGAGTTCATGCTGATTTCGATAATATTAAGAAACGGCTTGAGCGAGAGAAATATCAGGCGCTTGAGTACGCGAACGAAAAATTCGCCAAAGATCTGATCCCGGTAGTCGATTCACTGGGGATGGCCATCGGTGCGGCCGAGATCGAAGCGGAACCGGCGGTATTGCTCGAAAAGCTCAAAGAGGGTGTCGAACTCACGATGAAACAGCTTCTGGGCGTACTCGAAAAACACGGTGTGACTCCGGTGGATGAATCCGAACCGTTCGATCCGAATATCCACAATGCCGTTCAGAGCGTGGACAGCCCGGATCACGAAAGCGGTGCGATTGTGAATACCTTCCAAAAAGGGTATCGCTACAAAGAGAGAACCTTGCGCGACGCAATGGTTGTCATAGCCAATTAATTTGAACGACTATCGGAACAAAGTCCCGATAGTCTACGCTTGTCGCTAAGGCACTAAAGCACATCGATGCTTCCGGCATCGGCGTAAAATAAAAAACGAACTTAAAACAAAGGAACTACAATGTCAAAAGTTATTGGTATCGACCTTGGAACAACAAACTCATGTGTGGCTGTCTACGAAGGCGGCGAAGCGAAAATCATCCCGAACAAAGAGGGTAAAAACACGACTCCTTCCGTAGTCGCGTTTACCGACAAAGGGGAGATCCTTGTCGGTGATCCGGCGAAACGTCAGGCGATCACCAACCCGGACAAAACGATCTATTCGGTCAAACGGATCATGGGTCTGATGATGAACGAGGAAAAAGCCAAAGAGGCGCACGACAAAGTCACCTACAAAATCGTCGACAAAAACGGTATGGCTGCGGTTGACGTGGCGGGCAAAGTCTACACGCCTCAGGAAATTTCGGCAAAAATCCTTTCAAAACTGAAAGCGGATGCAGAAAGCTACCTCGGACAAGCGGTCACCGACGCGGTTATCACCGTTCCGGCGTACTTCAACGACGCACAGCGTAAAGCGACCAAAGAGGCCGGAACTATCGCGGGATTGAACGTCCTTCGTATCATCAATGAGCCGACGGCGTCGGCTTTGGCGTACGGTCTGGATTCCAAAGGGGACGAAAAAGTCCTCGTGTACGATTTGGGGGGCGGAACGTTCGACGTTACGGTTCTTGAAATCTCTGAGGGGACGTTCGAAGTTCTTTCAACCGACGGGAATGCGTTCCTAGGCGGGGACGACTTCGACAACAAGATCGTCGATTTCTTGGCATCCGAGTTCAAATCAGACCACGGGATCGATCTCAAAGCGGACAAAATGGCGCTTCAACGTCTCAAAGACGCGGCTGAAAATGCGAAAAAAGAGCTCTCTTCCGCAGAAGAGACGGAGATCAACCTTCCGTTTATCACCGCCGATGCGACGGGTCCGAAACACCTGGTGGTCAAACTGACCCGTGCCAAATTCGAAGGGATGATCGATACGCTCGTCAAAGAGACGATTAGCCACATCAAAACGGCGATGAAAGACGCAGGTCTTGGCAAAAACGAGATCAACGAAATCATCATGGTCGGGGGCTCAACCCGTCTTCCGATCGCACAAAAAATGGTCTCCGACGAGTTCGGCGGAAAAACGCTCAACAAAGGGGTAAACCCCGATGAAGTCGTAGCAGCCGGTGCCGCTATTCAGGGCGGGGTTCTGCGCGGAGACGTTAAAGACGTTCTTCTGTTGGACGTTACGCCGTTGTCACTCGGGATCGAAACGCTCGGCGGCATCGCGACGAAAATCATCGAAAAAGGGACCACCATCCCGGTTAAAAAATCGCAAGTGTTCTCGACCGCCGAAGACAACCAGCCTGCGGTGAGCATCAGCGTTGTTCAAGGTGAGC
>NZ_JQGL01000041.1:62659-65077 GCF_000747095.1 Sulfuricurvum sp. MLSB | reverse complement strand
AGGCGCTTGTGGTGGGTGGTGACGACGATCTTCTGTCCCCGCTTGATCAGCTCGTCAAGGACGATGGCAAAGAGGGCCGCCGCCTCGTCGCTGTCGGTCCCCAGCTCGATCTCGTCCACCCCGATCAGGGCGCTTTTGTGCTCGAAGAGGTGGGCAAACTGCACCATCCGTCCGGCAAACGTCGAGATGTCGTTGCCGACGTTTTGGGGGTCGTCGATGACGGCCTCGATGCGCTTGAAACTCCCGATGCGCGATTTGTGGGCGTTGAGCTTCATCGGGATCAGGTATTTGGCCATCGCGCACGCGCTGAGGATCGATTTGAGCAGCATCGTTTTTCCCCCCGCGTTGACCCCGGTGATGAGAAGGAGGTTCCCTTTGAACGCGATGGAGACCGGTTTGGGGTTGTGGAGGGCCGGATGGGCGAACTCCTCGAGGACGATCGCGTCGTCGCAGGAGGGTTTCATGATCGCGTAATCGCGGGAGCGGGCGAAGAGGACGCGCGCCTGATAATGGTCGAAGCGGTCGAACTCGCGATCGATAAACCCGATGAAGGGGATCAATCCGGCAAGCTTGGTGCTGAAGCGTTTGGCGTATTCGTACAATGCGGCGTCGCGCTCCTGCAAGACGTAGCGTAGCTGTTCTTTGGAACGCAACAGCGCATCGGGGGCGACGTAAAAAAATCCCGCTCCCGTCCGTGCGATGACGGAGCCTTTGAGGACGTGGTTGAATCCTCCGCGCACGAGCAGACACTCTTCATCGTGAATGTAGTGAATCTGCGTGTCCACGAGATAGGCGGTAAGCTTTTGGGTATGCAGCAGCCGTTTCATCGATTCGGCAATCTCGGTTTTGATCGCCTTGACCCGCTGTGCGATTTTGTACAGCTCCTCGTCGCGCGATTCGATAAACTTGCCCGATTCGTCGAAATACTCGTCGATCTCCCCGAACCCTTCAGGGATCACAATCGTGTTCATCCACTCCCCGATCAGACCCGGATAGCCCTGATTGCGCAGCGTGCGAAAGTAGCGGACGACCTTGAGAAGTTCGAAAATGTCCTCGAACCGCAGCACCCCTTGCTTTTTCAGATGATTGAGAATCGTCTCAAATCCGACGCTTTTGGGCGGGGCTTTAAACTCCAGCGCATCGAGCGCTTCGATGTAGCGGTAATGGCGTTCCTGATCGCCGGGGATCGCGATGTTCTGGGGACGGGAGAAGAAGTGTTCCAAAGCTCCCAGATGGGGAAGAAGATCGAGCTTTCCGAACAGCTCGGCGAGGTTGGGCGACAGACGGTTCATTCGCACTCGCGGGCGTTGAAAATCTGCTGATAATGGCGGGTTCCTTTGTTGCCGACGAAGCTCTGCGTCCCGACGCTGTAGCCGAACGTCGTGGCGTTCACCTCCACACCGTTGCACACGAGGGGCTCGCCGCTGCGGTATTTCTGCTCGATCGCGCTCACCTGTTCGCGATCGCGATCCGCCGCAATGTTATAGGCAATGGCGCCGCTGATGAGAAGGGCAACGATTCCGGAAATGATCGCTTTTTGTGTGCCGCGAAGCTCCGTGAAATAATGCATCCACGCAAACAAAAGTGCAACGATCCCGAACCAGAGTACGTATCCCATGGCTTATTTCGTCCCTCGGAGCTGATAGGTCAGATCGCCGGCGCCGAAACCGACGATAAGCCCTTTGTCATAGGTTTTGGCAACGCTTTCGCCGATCAGGGCTTCGATCGTGTCGCCTGTACGGTGAAGTTTATCCGCCATCGTGAGGTCATAGCGTTTGAACCGCTCTTCGAAATCGATCTCACGAGGTTCTTCACTCGCTGCCCATACGGGGAGGATGACCAGCTCGTCGCACCCTTCGAAACACTCGACAAACGCGTCGAGATTGTCGATGGTACGGGAGTATTTATGAGGCTGCCAGATGGCGATGATGCGGTCGAACCCTTTGAGCTTGGCATAGGTTTTGAGCGATTCCATCGTCGCTTTGATCTCGGTCGGGTGGTGGGCGTAATCGTCGATAATGACCCGTTCAGTCCCTTTGAAAATCACGTCGAACCGTTTTTTGATCCCTTTGAAATGCAACAGGTTGGCACGGATCGCCGCGACGCTCATCGTCTGCACCGCAGCCAAAATAGCGAGGGAAGCATCCATCGCGATGTGTTCGCCGAATCCCCATACTTCAAACTCGCCGAGATTTTTGAGGGTGAAGCGGGTGTAGGGTTCGTCGTCGATCAGGATATAGGTAATGTTGCTGATGTCCTGACTGGGATAAAGACGGATCGCGTCGCACTCCAGCGTCGCCATAAACGGATCTTCCGCGTTGATCACACGAACCGGCGCCATCTCGATAAAACGGCGGTAGGCGTTATGAAACTCGTCGAGGTTGTAGTGGTAATACTCCATATGCTCAGGCTCGGCAT
>NZ_JQGL01000041.1:0-62619 GCF_000747095.1 Sulfuricurvum sp. MLSB | reverse complement strand
TGATTCGGCGCCGATGATTGCGCTTCCGCTCATGATCGAAGCCAAAATCGCCGTCGTCGTGCTTTTGCCGTGCGCGCCGCAGACAGCGTAGACTTTTTTCTCTTTTAAAATTCTCAACAGCGCGTCGCGGCGGTGCAATACGTCGATTCCCCGTGCTTTCGCTTCGACGACCTCGACGTTCGTATCACGGATAATGGCCGAATGGATTACCAGATCGCACCCTTGCGGGATGTTGGCCGCATCGTGCCCGATGGAGACTTTGATCCCACGATCGATGAGACGCTGGGTAATATGCGTTGCTTTCATGTCCGAGCCGCTTACCTCGTGCCCGCTGAAACGCATGTATTTGGCCAACCCCGAGATTCCGATACCGCCGATGCCGATGAAATGAATTTTCATTCTCCGATTTCCTTTTTAAAATAGCTGATGTAAAACTTGCCGCCGTTCTGTGTCGCTTCCATGTCGACGTACTGCTCGATGAAATCGTCAAACGGGATTTGTGCGTCGCACGCCGCGCGGTGGATTTTCATCGCCTCGGAGAACGCTTCGTCGTTGCTGATCCCGCCGAGGACCTCGAACAGCGCGCTCGCATCGTGCGTGCTTCCCGCGCTGTAGTGCTCGATCGCGTATTCGTACAGCGCCCGCAGCGTCGCGAAATCCTGCACTTGGCTCATGTCGAGTTTCTCGAGGTTTTCAAGGGCATTGGTGAGCCGCTCGAGAGCCAAATCAAGAATATTGGCATAGTACGCCATCAGCGTATCTTCGTCAAATTTCTCGTGCGCCTGAGACTCAAGGACGTACAACGAGGCAATGTCCCCCTCGCTTTGGGCCTGAAAAATTTTGTCTTTGAGTTCTTTCATTGCAATGCCTCCTTTAGGCGCTCAAGTGCGTGGACCGTCCGTCCCGTCTCTTCGACGAGGGCGATGCGGATATAGCCGATACCGGGATTCTCCCCGTGTGCGTTCTCGCGTGCCAGAAATTCCCCCGGCAGCACTTTGACGTTGTAGTCGCGATAAAGTCGTCGGGTAAATTCCAGTGCATCCCCGACTTTGAGCCAGACGTAGAACGTCGCATCCGAAGTCGTGATTCCCAAAATTTCCTGTGCGGCCTTGAAATTCTCGGCGTACACTTCGCGGGCGTGCGCGACATGCTTTTCGTCGCTCCATGCCATCGCCGCAGCCATTTGCAGCGGAAGCGGCGACGCGCATCCGACGTAGGTGCGGTACTGCGCATACCCTTTCAGAATTTCCGCGTCTCCGGCGATAAACCCGCTCCGAAGCCCCGGAGCCGAAGAGCGCTTGGAGATCGAGTTGATCACAAGGACGTTTTTGAACGAGGTATTGCCGACATGAAGCGACGCTTCGAGAAGCGACGGAACTTTTGAGCCGGTGTAGATCTCGCTGTAGCACTCGTCGTTGATAAGAAGAAAATTGTGTTTGAGGGCGAGCTTCACCCATTCGCCCAGTTCTTCGAGGCTCAGCACCGACGCGGTCGGGTTGTTAGGGAAGTTCAGGATCACAAGGTCGCATCCCGAGAGTTCGGCTTCGTTGATTTCCGGCTTGAAGCCGTTGGCTTCGGTCAGGTTCAGATGAATAACCCGTGCGCGCGACGCGATAGCGGCACCCTCGTAAATCTGGTAAAACGGATTGGTGTAGGCCATCACGGGGTTTTGTTTGTCGAACAGGTAAAACTGCGGGAAGTTGAATAGCACTTCCCGCGTCCCGAACGCACTGACGAGCTGATCGGGTTCGAGCTTTATCCCGAAACGGCGCTCGACGAAACCGCGCATCGCGTCGTTTAGTTCCGCTTCCCCCGCCGTTTTGGGATAATAGCGGAGTTTTTCGGAATGTTTGGCCAGCGATTTTTGGATAAACGCGGGCGTTTCAAACTGCGGCTCCCCGATCGTGAGAACGATCGGAGCATACGCCGGATTGGGAGTGATCCCAGAGAGAAGGGTGTTTAATTTTTCAAACGGATAGGGTTCAAAATGCAAAGGACGGTCTTTGTTATGGAATTTATGATGCTTTATTATAGCGATTTAATACCTTATAACCTCTTTTTTCGACGCAGGCATCCGATCTTCGGTGCCGTTAACCATCCGCTCGAACGCTCGGATATCGTGTTTGCTGACGATCATATAACGCGGCTGCGACGTCATTTTTTTGCCCGCTGCGGTGTGGGCACGATCGATCGTGAGCGCGGCTGCATAACCTGCCTGAGAGGCTTTGCGTTCGAGTTCGTCGTCGTAAATACCGAACACCCATGCGAGGTATTTCACTTCGTGTCCCATTCGCTCTTCGAGTTTTTTCTTCGCACCGCCAAGCTGTTTGTCGACGAACTTATCGTATTCGGTGGGAGAAAGTTTTTTCTTCTCGTGGTTGAAGTTGGGGTGCCAGTAGGTGTGCGATTCGACGCGAAAAAACTTCGTACTTTCGAGTTCGCGCAGCTGCTCCCAGCTCATCGCGTACGCAGCGTTCGAGATCGCGCTGGGATAGACGAAGAGGGTCACGGGTATTTTGTACTTTTTCACCAACGGCGCCATATCGGAATAGACGCTTTTGTGCCCGTCGTCGACCGTAATGACGACCGGCTTGGCGGGGAGTGTTTTGACCTCTCCTTTGAGATAGCGCATCGCGGTATCAAGAGGGATCACCGTGTACCCGTTTGATTTCAGCCACGCGAGCTGTTCGGCAAACGCAACGGTTTTGATCGTCATCGAATCGCTAACTTCCGGACCGAAACGGTGATAACACAATACCGGGATTTTGGCATTCCCCGGCGCTCCCCATACGGAACTGATAAAAAATAGAGATAGCAGAACAAGACGCAACATTGTTTTTCTCACCTTTGTATAAAAAATCGGCGGATTATAGCGCATCCGTTTACACTATTTACAAAAATCATCTTGACATTATTACCCTATTGCCCTAGAATTCGATTAATTAGTTGACTATGCAACTAAATAGAAATACAGGAGGGTGTATGAACCGTTGCGAATGCCCCGTCGACGAATCGCTGGGGTGCATAACCAACCTTGCCGCATACGGCGCCCGAAGCTATCTGACGCGTCAGCTTGCACTGAACGGCATCGACATGACGATCGAGCAGTTCAAGGTGATGGTCGTACTTTGGAACGAAAATGTCTCAACGCAGCAAGCCATCGCCGATTTTGTCGGCAAAGATAAAACCAGTATCACCCGCCTCATCGCGGGACTCGAAAAACGCGCGCTCATCCGCCGCACAATCGATGAGAACGACAAGCGGTGCAATCTTGTTACCCTCACGCCGCAGGGAATCGCCCTCGAAAAACCGACCATGCAGGTTTTAGATCAAGCCAACAAAGCCCTGCATGCCGAATTTGACTCCGAAGAGCTCGCAACAACCCTCCGCGTCCTTAAAAAAATGTGCCATCTACTCCATTACTCGTCAAAGGATTCCGAATGAAACGTATTACACTCCTTACCCTCTCTGCCGCTGCGATCATCGCTATCGGCGGATGCGAACGCCCAAAAGCCGCGGGAATGCAGCAACCGCCCCAAGGTCCCGTTCCCGTCACGACGACCCAAGCCAAGCAAGGCAACTTTCCGGCTATTTTGGAAGCAACGGGACAAACCGAAGCGTACAATACCGTTCAGGTCTACGCGCGCGTCAACGGCTATCTGGCCAAACGGGCCTATACGGAAGGCTCTTACGTGACCAAAGGGACGACTCTCTTTACGATCGATCCGAGCGATCTGAAAAACTCCCTTGAAAGCGCCAAAGCGGCATACGATCTGGCCGTTGCCAACCACACAAACGCCAAAGCCGTCTTGAACCGGATCAAACCGCTCGCGAGCGCCAATGCGGTCAGCAAACAAGAGCTTGATACCGCAACGGCAAACGAACTCAACACCGCCGCCGCCGTCTCGGGTGCCAAAGCTTCTCTGGAACAGGCCCGCCTAAACCTCAGCTACACGACGATCAAAGCTCCTATCAGCGGCTTCGTCGACCAGTCCAAAGTCGATGTCGGAACCTACGTTGCCGCAGGAGCGAACGGGCTGCTCACGACGATGTATCAAAACGATCCGATCTACGTCAATTTTACCTTCAGCGAAAATCAAAAACTCTCCCGTCAAAACGCCATCGCATCAGGACGTCTGGTCACCCCTAAAGACGGAAAATACGACGTCGAACTGGTGCTCAGCGACGGATCGACGCTAGCACGCCAAGGCCGAATCGATTTCATCGCCCCGTTTGTCGATCCGACAACGGGCAACATCATGTACCGCGCCGTTTTGGACAACAGCGATCACAAACTCCTACCCGGGCAGTTCGTCAAAGTCAAAGTCAAAGGGATGGAATGGAAAAATGCCCTTTATCTCCCTCAAAAAACGGTTCTGACCGGTGAGAAAGGAAAATTTGTCTACGTCGTTGAAGCCAACAACACCGTTTCCCCACGTCCGATAACGGTCAGTTCATGGATCGGCGGAAATATTCTGATCGAAGGCGGTTTAAGCGGAAACGAAAAAATTGTCGCCGACAGCCTGCCCAAACTCAGACCGGGCTCGGAAGTCATTCCGAACGGTAAATAATCATGTTTAGCAAGTTTTTTATCAACCGGCCGGTCCTCTCGATCGTTATCGGTATCATCATTATGCTGCTGGGATTTGCGGCGATTAAAAGCCTCCCTGTTTCGCAACTGCCGAACCTTACCCCTCCGACTGTCGTCGTCACCGCTAAATACCCAGGAGCCGATGCCCAGACCATCGCCGACAACATCCTGACCCCTCTCGAATCGCAGATTTCGGGAGCCGAGGGACTAATGTACATGAGTTCCAAAGCCGCGGCACTGCCGGGGACGGGGACGATCACGTGTACCTTCAATATCGGCGTCAATCAGGATATGGCCGCCGTCGAAGTTCAAAACCGGATCAATTCGGTACTGGCACAGCTTCCCCAGACAACCCGCGATCTGGGTGTGACGGTGGAAAAACGAACTTCCGATATCCTCCTGATCGTCGCGATCACGTCGCCTGATGGCAGCTACGATTCGACCCAGATCAGTAACTACATCTCTTCAAACCTTCTGGATGACATTAAAAAAATTCCCGGTGCGGGACGCAGCCAGATCTTCGGCCAACGCGACTACGCGATGCGGATATGGCTTAACCCCGATAAACTGGCTTCTTTGGGGGTCAGCACCTCCGAGATTGCCAACGCGATTCGCGACCAGAATCTCCAAGTCTCTCCGGGGCGCCTAGGACAGGCTCCTACCGCCGATGAGCAGATGTGGACGATGCAGCTCACTTCAAAAGGGCGTTTCTCGACCCCCGAAGAGTTTGCCAACATCATTATCCGCGCCAAAAACGACGGTTCGATGATCCGGCTGAAAGATGTTGCCCGCGTCGAACTCGGGGCGCAGAACTACGAATTTTTCGGTCGCGTCAACGGAAAACCGGCCGCGATGATCGGGATTTTCGCCGACGTCAATGCCAACGCCCTCGACACCTCAGCGGCGGTCGAGGCCAAAATGGAAAAACTGGCCAAAAAATTCCCGGCGGGAATCACCTACGACATCCCGTACAATACGACCGACTTCGTCAAAATTTCGATCGACGAGGTTGTCAAGACGCTGATCGAGGGGATCATCCTCGTCAGCCTTGTCATTTACCTCTTTTTGCAAAGCGCCCGTGCCGCACTGATCCCGATCCTCTCGATCCCGATCTCGCTGACCGGAGCCTTTATCGGAATGTATCTGCTCGGGTATTCGATCAATACCCTCACCCTCTTTGGATTGGTACTGGCCATCGGTATCGTCGTCGATGACGCGATCGTCGTCGTCGAAAATATGGAGCGGATACTGCAGAACGAGAAGATACCGCCCCGCGAAGCGGCAATCAAGGCAATGATGCAAATATCGGGTCCCGTTATCGCCATTGTCCTCGTTATGTGTGCCGTTTTCATTCCCGCTACGTTTTTGGGAGGTATGACGGGACAGCTGTACAAACAGTTTGCGGCGACGATTGCGATCTCGGTCGTATTTTCAGGCTTTATGGCACTGACGTTCGCTCCCGCCATCGGGGCGATGATTCTCAAACAGCACGATCACACGCCGAACGCCTTTTTCCGATGGTTTAACAAAGCATTCGGCAAAATGACCGACAACTACGTACGACGCTCGATGTTTATGATCCGAAAGGCGCTCATTTTCGGCGTCATCTATCTCACGACATACGGTTTTATCGCTTATTTTCACAAAACCCTGCCGACCGCCTTCCTCCCGATGGAAGATCAGGGGTATTTTATCACCAGCATCAATCTCCCCGAAGGGGCCACCGCCAACCGGACGCTGGAAGTCGTCAAGCAGGTAGAAGGGATCTTGAGCGAACAGGAAGGTATCTACAAATATACCGCCATCACCGGTCTTAATATCCTTACATTTTCGCAAGAACCCAATTCCGCCGTCGTGTTTACCCGCCTTAAGTCGTGGGAAGAACGCCCGACCAAAGAGCTCTCCGTTTTCGGTATATTAGGCTCACTCGGGCCGAAACTCGGAAGCATCAAAGAGGCAAAAGTCTTTGCCATGCCTCCTCCATCGATCCGGGGAATGGGAGCGTCGGACATGTTCAGCCTCCGACTACTGCAGCCGGGTGACAACAACTTCACGCACCATGCCGCAACGACCAACGAATTTATCGGTGCGCTCAAAGCCGAACCGAGCATCAAAAACCCTTTCAGTACGATGAACGTCAACACCCCGACCCTTTCGGTCGAAGTCGATCGCGAAAAAGCCAAATCGCTGGGGCTCTCGATCAACGACGTTTTTCAGACGCTGCAGGCGACCATCGGTACGATGTACGTCAACCAGTTCGACCGCAACGGCAAAACGTACTGGGTACAGATGCAATCGGACAGCTCTTATCGCGCCACCCCCGAAGATATCGGACGCGCATGGGTACGCTCAAGCAGCGGAATGCTCGTCCCTCTCTCCTCGGTCGTAACGGTCAAAATGGCCAGTGCGCCCTCCTCGATAGAGCATTTCAACGGCGTACTGAGCACGACCGTCATGGGATCCCCTTCACCGGGATACAGTTCGGGAGACATCATCAACACCATCGAAAACAATGCCGACACGCTCCTGCCCGCCACGGCCAGCTACGACTGGGAAGGTTTGTATCTGCAGGAAAAGCTGGTCGGTTCCAAGGCGCTGATCATCGTCGCCTTTGCCCTCGTCATGGTTTATCTGATTCTTGCCGCCCTGTATGAGCGGTGGACGTTGCCGATCTCGATCATGCTCGCCGTTCCGTACGGAATCATGGGAGCCTATACCGTCGTCTGGTTCATCCCGTTTTTGAACAACAACGTCTACTTCCAGATCGGGCTGCTCACCCTGATCGCCCTCTCGGCCAAAAACGCGATTCTCGTCGTCGAATTTGCCGAAGAACAGCGCCAAATGGGGAAAAGCATTTATGACGCGACCATGGAAGCCGCACGATTGCGTTATCGTCCGATGATGATGACCTCGTTTGCCTTTTTGGCCGGAATGCTCCCGCTGATATTCAGTTCCGGTGCAGGAGCCGCCGGGCGCTTCTCCATCGGGGTAGCGATGTTCGGCGGTATGTTGGCCGCCACGTTCATCGAACGGTATTTCATTCCGTATCTCTACTACTGGGTCGCTACGGCTCAGGAAAAATTTATCGAGCGAAAGGGGGTATCCCATGACTAAGCACGCAACCTACGGTTCACTCCTTTTAACGTTTCTTCTGGGCGGTTGTACGATCGGTCCCGATTACGTCAAACCTGCCGTCGCCGTGCCCGAATCGTTTCGGGACGCTAACGGCTCGGCAGCCATAGACGCACAATGGTGGAAACATTTTAACGACCCCCGACTCTCCGAAGCGGTAGAGGATGCGTTGCGGACCAATTACGACCTGCAGTCCTCACAGGCTCAGGTCGACGCGCTGCTGGGAAAATTCGATCAAGCCAAATCCTATCTCTATCCGCAAATCAACGGCAACGGTTCAATGACCCGCAAAGGGGTTTATGATGCGACCGGATCCAACCTCCACGACGGCGTCACCTCCACCTATGCCGCTTCGCTTTCGCTGGCGAGCTACGAAATCGATCTGTTCGGAAAAGTACGGCGTGCCAATGAAGCGGCCCGGGCGCTGCTCCTCTCCAGCGTTTATGCCAAAGAGACGGTCAAGCTCTCCGTCACTGCCGCCGTCTCCGCATCGTATTTCAAACTCGCCGCGCTGCAAAGCCAAATCGATCTGGCCAAAGAGAACCTCTCCATCAGCCGCGATCTTTATGAATTGACAGGGCTTAAATACCGTCACGGCGTCATCGACGAAAGTACCTATTTACAAGCCGAATCCGAATATGAAAGCGCCAAAGCGACATTATCGCAGCTGGAAGCGTCGAAAATCGCCGAAGAGGCCGTTTATAACGTCCTGCTCGGACGAAATCCTCAAAGCGTCTCCACGGCATCTCTTGAATCGATCATGCTTCCGACCGTTCCTGCCGCCATCCCAAGTTCGGTGTTGGCACGCCGCCCCGATATCGCTGCGGCGGAACAGAATCTGATCGCGTCCAACGCACAGATCGGTATCGCACGCGCCGCCTATTTTCCCAGTATCAAACTGACCGGCATGCTCGGGGTTCAAAGCCTGGAGTTGAGTGACTTTGTCTCCAACCCGACCAGACTTTGGGAAATTGTTCCGTCCGTCTCCGTACCGATCTTTAGCGCCGGACGTATTGCCGGTGAAATCAAAACAGCCGAAGCCGAACATAACGCTACTCTGGCTGCGTACCGCAAAACCATTGTGAGCGCTTTTAACGATACGGACAGTGTTTTGGGCCAAACGCTCAAGGCCAATGAGCAAATAACGTATCAAAACAAACGCTCGCTCGCGATTGCTCAGGCATTGAAACAAGCCAAGCTCCGTTATCAGGTAGGCGCCATTTCCTATACGGAGATGCTGACGGTCCAGCAGCAATGGCTTGCGGCACACCAAAGCTATCTGATCGCCAAACAAAACGGCCTTACCGCAACCGTCAACGTGTATAAAGCTCTCGGCGGCGGTTGGGAAGAAAAAAACACGGCTCTCGCTCTTGATTATCTCCCTTCAGGGAGATAATATTTTCCTCTCGTTATTTCGCAAACGGATTCGTTTGCGGAGCAAAAATGAATTTCTTTTCCTTTCCCGAAATGCCATCCAAAAGCTAATCAAAAGTAAATAGGTACTCAAAAAGGGCAAAAAATACTTTTTTTGCCTCTACCGATGTTACTATTTTTAGCGAAAAACAGGCTATTTTGAAAAATTTGTGATGCCGTCGAAGCCCCTATTTCATGGAGTTCATAAAAATATATTCAAAAATTTGTCAAAACCTCTTGACAAGTATGGGGGAGGTAGTGATATACTTCCGCCATAAATTTTTAAGGAGCCTTACCATGTTGAAAATCTTTTCTGCTTTGTTGCTTGCTGCTATGTTCATCGGATGCAGCGAATCTGCGCCAGTTGCTGAAGAAGCAAACGTTACTGCTGAAGAAGTTGCTGCACCAGTTGCTGAAGAAGCAAACGTTACTGTTGAAGCAAACGCTACTGAAGCAAACGCTACTGCTGAATAAGTTTCGACTTACAGCTTAGTTTTGCACTTCGGTGCGAAACGCCCTTCCCTCTTTCTTTATTTCTTTCAACTCCATTCAAACTAAAAATCGTACAATATCCTGAAATTTATTTAGGAGAACCTCTATGAAATACTTTCTAACATTCGTCTGTTCTTTGTTCTTGATCGGATGCGGTGATTCGGCACAAACCGACACGTCTGCCGTATCGCAAAACGAAACACAGCCTGTCGTCGCAACGGCAACCGAAGCCAATGCTTCCGCACAACTCTCAACGGCTGTAACCGAGACTGCGACACCGGTTGTTGCAGCAGCACCTGCTGCTGTAAGCGCCGCTGAGAGCAAAACACCGGCTCCGGTGAAGACGATAGCCGTGTCTGCCGACGGCAATGCTCTCTTCGGCCAGAAGTGTGCTTCATGCCACGGTATGAAAGCCGAGAAATCCGCTTTGGGAAAATCACAAATCATTGCGGGATGGAGCGAACAGAAAGTCAAAGAGGCTTTAAAAGGGTATCAGGCCGGTACGTACGGCAAAGAGATGAAAGCGTTGATGCAGGGGCAAGCCAAGCCGCTTAGCGATGCTCAGATCGATGCGCTCGCCAAACATATCTCCGGGCTGTAAACAATCAGCCTTCGCTTTTTGGTAACGCGAATTTTTGCGTTACCAGTTCCCCTTCGTCATTGAAAAACACATAATACAAAAAGTCTTTCTTAACACTCAATCCTGCCAAATAGCGCAAGGCCAGATTGGCTTGCAAGGATGCGATATGCATGACGATCGGCGCAGCGATCCCGGCGGGTGTTTTTTGGGTGATTTTAAACAGTTCGTTAAACGATGCGTTTTCGAAAAAACAGACTTGTCCGTTGAACGCTTCGACCGAACCGTATACCCACGGCAACCCTTTGGATTTCGCGTACGTATTGATCATTCCGCGCGTGGGAAGATTGTCGGTCGCATCGATGATCAAATCGACGTCGATATTTTTTTCGGTAAATTCTTCAAACCGGCAGGTATGCGGATACGCTTTAACGTAAGGGCAGCGCGATTCGATCAGCGCGCACGCCACTTCGGCCTTGTTTTTTCCCTCATCTCCCGACTTGAAAGCGATCTGACGATGGATGTTATGCAGACTGACCGTATCGAAGTCAATCATATGGATCTCACCGATACCTGAGGCTCCGAGTGCAAACGCCAATGACGATCCCAATCCTCCGCTTCCGATAACGGCAATTCGTTTGGATTGCAAAGTACGCTGCGTCTCTTCGCCCCACAATTGCACCTGACGATGGAAATAATGCATCATATCCGAAGTCCTCCTCTAATGATGATTTACTGTAGCATCGTTTTCGTTAAAACTGTCCCTATTCCGATTGCTCGGCTCAGGTATTCATACGATGTGCGTTTCGTTTGCGCATGGCTTCTTTAAAACCCCATCCTTTGCGCGATTCAATGAGGCTTTTTCGGTCGAGATCGACGATCAGCAGTTCTTCGGTATTCCCAAGATCGGCTTCGATCTCTCCATCAGGAGAAATCACCATCGAATCGCCGTAGAATTTCCATGCATGTTTCTCGTCGAAATATTCACCGACCCGGTTGGCGCGAAGGATATAGCAGTTGTGAGTAAAAGCACGGGTCTTCAGAAGCTCTCTCCATCGGTTGTGCGACTCGAACGTCGATGCGCTTGGGATCAGAACCGCATCGACGCTTTTTGCGTCCACAGCGTCCCACATCGAATCAAAATGGACTTCAAATCCGCCCATCACGGCAAATTTAAACCCGCCGACAGCAAAAATCATCGGAGGTTTGAGGGCTTCGATCGGGTTATTGAAAAACTTCTCTTCGTTCCAATGGGGATAGTTGATCAAAAACTGCTGCGGGTAATAGGTGACGCTGCGCGGTCCGACCTTGACAATCATTTTCGTACACTCTTTTTTCTTCACCGTCACGATAGGGGCGATAAACACCAAATTGTATTTCTCTGCCAACGATTTCAGCGTTTCGATCTGATGTGCGCTTTGCTCTGCAATCATCGAAACAGGGGTATGAACCAATTCTTTAAAAAACGGGTTCAGCAGATACTCTCCCATGACCACCAGATTAACCCCTTTTTGATGGGCGACACGGGCATAATTATCGAGCTTGTTACTCCCCATACCGATCGATGGGAGTTGCAAAAGGGCACAACGCATCATTGCTCCTGATTTTTAATAATTTGAATCTGCAACTGAGCTTCTTCAAGCATTTTTTCGGCAGATTTTAGCTCTTTCATCCCCTCTTCGTACGCCTTTATACTCTCGTTCATAGGCAAAGCGGGATCCATCAGTTTTTCCAAGATCTCTTTGGCTTTGGCAATCTTCGTTTCAAAACTCTCTTCCTGGCTCATAATGCCTCCCGTACATACTGATCGATTTTATCGATTTCGACTAAAAATGCATCATGCCCGTAATCACTCTGCACCGCAAGATAATCAACATTCTCTTTTCCCTGCGATTTCATCGCATTGTAAATACTTTCCATCTCGTCCGGAAGGAACAGAAGGTCCTTTTCAAAGCTGACCAGATAGAGTTCGGCATTGATTTTCGAGAGTGCCTCTTCAAGCGAATCGAACCCCCGCGAGAGGTCGTAGATGTTGATCGCTTTGGTGATGTACAGATACGACAGCGGATCAAACCATTTGGTGAAATTGTAACCGTTGTATTCCAGATACGACTCGATCTGGAACTTCCCGAAAAGTTCAAACAATCCGTCATTTCGACGGTATTCGCGCCCGAATTTTTTGGTCATGGACTGATGGGACAAAAAGCTGATATGTCCCGCCATACGTCCGATTGCCATCCCAGAGAGACCGTTTTCGCGGATAACTTCGGGGTCATAATAGCCGTTTTTAAAATCAGGGTCTTTGAGAATCGCTTCCTGCGCCACTTTGTTAAAAGCGATTGCCCAAGGCTGTGTCGCGGCCGTCGTCGCCATCGCGATAATCTTTTTGGCAAAATTAGGGAAGAAGACGCCGAACGCCAACGCCTGCATTCCTCCCATCGAACCGCCGATCACCGCATGGACTTGATGGATTCCCAAACGGTCAAACAAAATACGTTGCGCTTTGACCATATCAAGGATCGTGATAACGGGGAATTTATAACGATAAGGTTCGTTGTAAGGGTAACGCGGCGACATGGGTCCCGTCGAGCCGAAGCAGCTTCCGATCACGTTGGTACAGATCACGAAAAAACGGTCGGTATCGACCGCTTTCCCCGGACCTATAAGAGCGTCCCACCAACCGGCTTTATTGTCCCCTTCATACGTCCCGGCCGCATGGTGCGACCCGGTGAGTGCGTGCGTGATCACAATTACATTATCCCGCGCGTCGTTTAGTTCTCCGTAGGTCTCGTAGACGATATCATACGGTTCTAAAATACGTCCGCTCTCCAGATAGAGGGGATTGGTAAAATGTTCAGTGTGAATCTGCAGGTTTAACATAACTTCCTTTACGCGCCCAATGCCTGTTTGAGGTCATTGATCAGATCCTCGGATGCTTCCAGCCCGATACTAAGACGAATCAAGCCGGAGGGTACGCCGCATGCGACAAGTTCGTCTTCCGAAAGCTGCTGATGGGTCGTCGATGCAGGATGAGTAATGATCGATTTCGAATCGCCGATGTTCACGACCAGCGAGAACAGGTTCGTCGCATCGACGATTTTTTTCGCCGACTCGAAACTTTCCACCTCGAAGCTCAGCAGCCCACTTGACATGCCGCCGTCGAAATAGCGTTGTGCATCGGCATAATTCGCGTTGCTTTTAAGCCCGGGATAGTTGACTTTGTTCACCTTGGGGTGGCTTTCCAAAAACTCCGCTACGGCCAATGCGTTGCGGGAATGCTCGCGCATACGCAAGCTCAGGGTTTCAATTCCCTGAATAAAGAGCCATGAGTTAAACGGCGATACGACCGCACCCAGATCGCGCAGAAGCGACAAGCGTGCACGCAGCGTATAAAGCGGCAATGGAACGTCCACGTACACCAACCCGTGATAACTCCCGTCCGGCTCGTTGAACTGCGGATAACGCGGATTGGATTTGATCAGATCGATCAACCCGTGGCGCTCGACCATGATACCGCCGATGGCAAGCCCCTGCCCCGTCGTGTATTTGCTCGCACTGTGAACGACAACATCGACACCGTGCTCAAGTGGACGGCACAATACGGGAGTCGCTACCGTGTTATCGACGATGGTGAGGATTCCGTGTTTTTTGGCGATGGCTGTGATGGCACCGATATCGGCAACATCGATGCTCGGATTGGTCAGAGTCTCGAAAAAGATCGCTTTGGTCTTATCATCGACCAGCCCTTCAATCGCCTCCGGATTATGCACATCAAAAAAGCGTGCCTGGATACCGAAACGTTTAAGCGTATGCGCCGCTTGCGTCAGCGTACCGCCGTAAAGCTGTTTGGCGCAAACGATATTGTCTCCTGCCTCTGCTGCATTGGCAATCGCATAAAAAATCGCCGCCATACCGCTGGAGGTCGCTAAACCAGCTGCTCCTCCTTCAAGGGCGGCAAACCGTTTTTCAAATACATCGGTTGTCGGGTTGTTCAAACGGGTATAAATATTTCCCAGCTCTTTGAGGGAAAAGAGATTCGCGGCATGTTCGACGTCGCGAAACTCATACGCGGTAGTCTGATAGATGGGAACCGCCATCGTGCTTTGGGTATCTTTGTCATATCCGGCGTGAATCGCGTCGGTTTGGAGTTGCATATTCATCCTTTAGGTTGTTTGGTGCAATTGTATCTTCATCCCACACGTTTTCCCGTGTTTTCCTAACGGTTTAATCATGATTATCCCGATAAGAAATGGTTTTTATACGTGGTAGTTCGGCGCTTCCTGCGTAATAATAACGTCGTGGACATGAGACTCTTTCAGCCCTGCGCTGGTAATCTCTACGAATTCGGCTTTGTCCCAGAACATCGGAATGCTCTCAGACCCGCAATATCCCATAGATGAACGCAGACCGCCCATCATCTGATGCACAACCGCCGCGATCGTTCCGCGATACGGAACACGCCCTTCGATCCCTTCAGGAACAAGTTTGTCCGCAGCGGTTCCTTCCTGGAAATAACGATCCGTTGAGCCTTTGGTCATCGCACCGATAGACCCCATCCCACGGTAGGCTTTGTACTGACGGCCCTGATACATGATCGTATCACCCGGAGATTCTTCCGTTCCGGCCAAAAGCGATCCGGCCATAATAACGCTTGCCCCGACCGCCAACGCTTTAGCAATATCGCCCGAGTAACGGATACCGCCGTCGGCGATAATCGGTACTCCGTACTTGCGTCCGACGGCCGCACATTCGTCAATTGCCGAGATTTGCGGTACGCCGACACCGGCAACGATACGGGTCGTACAGATTGATCCCGGCCCGATACCGACTTTGACGCCGTCCGCACCCGCCTCGATCAACGCTTCTGTCGCTTCACCTGTTGCAACGTTTCCGGCAATGATATCGACAACCATCTCTTTTTTGATTGCTTTGACGGTATCGAGAATCCCTTTGGAGTGACCGTGTGCGGAATCAAGAACCAAAACGTCAACACCTGCATCCACGAGGGCGCGAGCACGGTCAAGCTGACCGACGCCGATGGCCGCACCGACACGCAGACGGCCGAAATCGTCTTTGTTGGCGTGCGGATATTCGATCCGTTTTTTAATGTCCTTGATCGTAATCAGCCCTTTGAGGCATCCCTCATCGTCGATGATAGGAAGTTTTTCGATCTTGTTTTTGTGCATGATCTGCTCAGCTTCTTCGAGGGTGATTCCCGCTTTTGCCGTTACGAGCGGCATCGGAGTCATGACCATGTGTGCTTGTTTTTTGAGATCTTTTTCAAAACGCATATCGCGGTTGGTCAGAATACCAAGCAGCTTGTTATGCGCATCAACGACGGGAACACCCGAAATACGGAACTCACTCATCAGCTGTTCTGCATCGGCAAGCGTCGCATCGGGCAGAACGTAAATCGGATCGATGATGATACCGCTTTCGGATTTTTTAACTTTTTTGACCTGTTTCACCTGCGTTTCGATATCCATGTTTTTATGGATGATCCCGATCCCGCCCAGATGCGCCATCGCAATCGCCGCACGGTATTCGGTAACCGTATCCATCGCTGCAGAGACCATCGGAATATTCAGGGGAATGTTGCGGGTCAGCATCGTTTTCAAACTCACCTCTTTCGGGAGGACCTCCGAGTATTTAGGGATGAGCAATACATCTTCAAAAGTAAGAGCGCGTTTACGAATGTTCATAATTATCCTTTGAGTTGAGTTTCGAGACTGAGCGCCCCGTTGAACAAGGTTTGCTCCGCATACGGAGCGGCAATAAGCTGAAGGCCGACGGGCATGCCGTTCGAAGCGGTATCAACCGGCAACGACAGGGCGGGAAGTCCTGCGAGGTTGACCGAAATCGTATAAATATCGCTCAAATACATTTCGAGCGGATCGCTCAATGCACCGAATTCATACGCTGTACGCGGTGCAACCGGGGTAAGTATCAAATCGGCTTCTTCAAAAAGCTTATTATACTCTTGTTGGATCAACGACCGTACTTTTTGCGCTTTGACGTAATAGGCATCATAGTAGCCTGATGAAAGGACAAAATTTCCCAGCATGATACGGCGTTGTACTTCGCTTCCGAATCCTTGGGAACGCGTTTGGAGAAACGTATCTTTCAGGTTTTCCCCTTCCACGCGGTTACCGTAACGAATACCGTCGTAACGGGCAAGGTTCGTCGTTGCTTCCGCCGTTGCCGTGATGTAATACGCCGAAATGTCGTATTTCGGGTCCATCAATCTTTTTTCGACGATCGTATGGCCCCCATTTTTAAGCGCTTCGACCGCTTTAGCGTACGCTTTGCGTACATCAGGAGATGCGTCTTTGACATAATCGGGGACAATCGCAATCGTCAGTTTGACGCCGGCATCAAGCTTGTCACTGACTTTGCCGTCTTCGCGTTCGGCGCTTGTCGAATCTTTAGGATCATATCCTTGGATGATGTCGTACAGGATTGCCGCGTCTTCAACGTTCTGAGTCATCGGCCCGATCTGATCGAGTGAACTGGCGTATGCCCCAAGTCCGTAGCGGCTTACCCGTCCGTAAGTAGGTTTCATCCCCACGATACCGCAAAACGCCGCAGGCTGGCGGATCGATCCGCCGGTATCGCTTCCCAAAGCCGCAACCGCAATTCCTGCCGCAACTGCCGCAGCCGAACCGCCCGAGCTTCCGCCGGGAACGCAGTTATGGTTGAGAGGATTGAGCGTTTTCCCGTAACAGCTGCTCTCGGTCGTCGATCCCATCGCGAATTCATCCATATTGGTCCGTCCGAATGGGCTGAAGCCCGCATCCAGAAGTTTTTCAACGACAGTCGCATTGTAGGGGGCGATATAGCCTTTGAGGATATTCGAGCCGCTGGTGATCGACCATCCTTTGACCTGGATGTTGTCTTTGATCGCGATCGGAATCCCCTCTCCTATATTGAGAACGTCGATGTAAGCGTTGAGTTTGCTGTTCGCTTCTATCTTCGCTTTCAGTTCCTCTTTAAGCTTGGCGACCTCTTCCCTGGAGAGCTTTAACGCCTCTTTGAGTGTTATCATGCACCTTCCTTTGTTCGTTTTGCTTTTTTTACCCTATAAATACCTGCGCCGATAATCAGGAAGATAAAACCGACCGTTTCGAGGATAAAACCCATCGCTACCGGCTGCGTCACGTCGATCATTCAGCGACCATCCATCCGGAAACGACCGTTGCGCATCGCGGGCATACCATATCTTCACTCTCACTATGGTATTTCCAGCAGCGGGGACATTTGGCTTTTGTCGCCAGCGCGATGGAGTATTTTTCCCCGTCCAGTACAAACTCGCCGAGGATATCGTTCAATGAGCATCCGCACCATTTCGAGATCACCAAATACTCTTCGGCATCCGCTTTTTTGAGTGTTTTGGCTTTTGGATCATTAGTAGATACCACCAGCTCGAGGGTGTTTTTGATCACTTTTTCTTTTTTGAGAGTATCAACGATTTCGTTGAGCGCTTCGCGAACCGCTTTCATGTACTCTTCATTCCACGTACTTTCAACCGGATCGATCGACGTGTACACAAGATCGAAAATATCGGCGGCTCCGCCTTTGATGACCGAAGGAGCATGCTCGAAAATCTCATCGGCCGTATAGGTGAGGATCGGGGCGATCAACCCCAGCATAGAGCGGGCAATGATCGCCATCGCACTCTGGCTTGAGCGGCGCTCTGCGGAATTTGCGTCGTCGCAGTACATACGGTCTTTGGTGATGTCGATATAAATACCGCTGAGTTCATTGACGATGAAATAATTCAGTCCGCTCATCCCGTGAACGAAATTGTATTCGCCGAACAAACGGTGCGTTTCGTCGAATACCTCTTTGGCTTTCGCGACGATCCATTTATCGACCTCTCCCATTTCGCTGTAAGGAACAATCGCGTCGAGCCCGTCGAGGTTGGCGAGCATGATCCGAAACGTATTGCGCAGTTTGCGGTACTGTTCCGCCGTCTGCTTGAGGATGTTGTCGGAGATCTTCAAATCCCCCTGGTAATCGCTCATAGCGACCCACAAACGCAGAATCTCGCTCCCGTACTGCCCAAGGACCTTTTCGGGAGCGACGACGTTGCCTTTGGATTTGGACATCTTCTCGCCCTTTTCATCGACGGTGAATCCGTGGGTGAGAAGCGCTTTGTACGGAGCGATGTGTTCGACCGACGCACTTAGGAACAACGAGGATTGAAACCATCCGCGGTGCTGATCGCTTCCTTCGATGTAAAGGTCTGCCGGATAGGTTCCCGCATCGTAGTTGCGTGATTTGAGTACCGCATTCCACGTCGAACCGCTGTCGAACCAGACATCGAGGATGTCGGAAACTTTTTCAAGCTCTTCGGGCTTATACGGAGCGCCGGGATAGAGAAGCTCTTCGATACTCATCGAATACCACGCATCGGTGCTGTGCATCTCGAAAATCATCGCGATAAAATTGAGGACTTTCTCGTCCAGAATCACTTCCCCCGTTGCCTTGACGCGGAAAAATGCGATAGGGACCCCCCAGTCACGCTGACGGGAGATACACCAGTCGGGACGGTTTTCGACCATGGACCCCAGACGGTTGCGTCCGGATTCGGGATAAAACGCCGTTTTTGCCACTTCGTCTTTGGCAATTTCGCGAAGCGTTTTGGACTCGCCATCAGGAGTGCCGTCCACGCTGATAAACCACTGCTTCGTCGCACGGTAAATGAGCGGCGTATGCGAACGCCAGCAATGCGGGTAGGAGTGGCGGAATTTGGATACTTTGAGCGCTTTGTCGCCGAGCAGTTCGATGATCGGCTCGTTCGCTTTGAAGATGTGCATCCCGACAAATGTTTCGGCATCGGGAAGAAGCTTTTCACGAACGACGGTGGCGTCGTAGCACCCCGTTTCATCGACCGGCATTACCACTTCGAGGTTGTAGCGCAGCCCCACGCGGTAGTCGTCTTCCCCGTGTCCCGGTGCGGTGTGGACGCATCCCGAACCGTTGTCCATCAAGACGTGCTCGCCGAGGACCAGATGCGATCCGCGTCCGTTGAGCGGATTGATCGCATACAGATTTTCGAATTTTTTTGCTTCGATCTTCTGAACGACCGTTCCGGTGAAAACGCCCTCTTCCAGAAGCGCTTCGTAGCGTTTTTCGGCAACGATGTAACCATCGGAAGTGCGGACGTACATTTCATCCGGGTTGAGTGAAATACCGGTATTGGCCGGCAGCGTCCACGGTGTCGTCGTCCAAATGACGATCGCAGCGTTTCCTTCGATTCCAACGCGGACTTTGGCTTCATCGGAGAGTTCGAACGCAACATAGATCGAATAGTCCTCTTTGTCCTCGTACTCCACTTCGGCTTCGGCCAGTGCCGTACGCTCCGCCCAGCTCCAATAGACCGGTTTGGAACGCTCGATCAACAGCCCTTTTTTCGCCACCGCGCACAACGTACGGTAAATGTTGGCCTCAAATTTGTAATCCATCGTCAGATAAGGGTTGTCCCAATCGGCGACGACGCCGAGCTTTTTAAACTCTTCACGCTGAATATCGATAAATTCGCTCGCATGCTCACGGCAAAGACGGCGTACTTCAGCCGTACTGAGCTGCTCTTTTTTCTGTTTTCCGCCCAGTTTTTTCTCGACCTGCTGTTCGATCGGAAGCCCGTGGCAATCCCAGCCCGGAGTAAAACGAACCGATTTGCCGTTGAAATAGTTGTATTTGACGATAATGTCTTTGAGAATTTTGTTCAGTGCATGACCGATGTGCGTGTGACCGTTGGCATACGGAGGGCCGTCGTGGAGGGTAAACGTTTGTGCGCCCGTCCGAGCAGCTTTCATCCGGCCGTAAACGTCTTTGGCTATCCACGCCGCATAACGTGCAGGTTCATTCTGGACCAAATTTCCGCGCATCGGGAATTCGGTCTGAGGTAATAGGAGGGTATCTTTATAATCCATTCGGATCCCTTAATAATGAGCATATAAAAAGTGCTGCATTATAGCTTCAAGGGGATTAAATTTTGCTGTCGCTGTGCTATACTACCCCAATTTTATACAGGGTTGGACTATGAAACGCGACGTTATTTTTGTCGGAAACCGCCTCATTCTCAATGAAGCGTATGAGCGCTACATTCTCCGAAACATCAAAAGCAAGCTCGCTTCGATCGATTCGATCAGCTATTTCGACGAATCGGACAAAGACTTGTTTCTCCACCTTGACGGGCTGCTAAAACACGAATCGAAACTCATCATTATCACCACCAAAAGTACGTTTACGATTGTTGGAAAACTGCTCAGTACTGTCACGGCTGACAACCAGGTTCTCAAGGACAATATGCTGATTCCTTCCCGGGCAAACATCCTCGAAAACGGCAGCTATCTGCTGAACCATAACAGCTCTGAAATCAATGTTGTTCTGGCAACCGAAGGCAAAACGCTTCCGCCGATCCTGATCGATGACGAGTCGCGTCTCGCAACCATCCATCTCTTTAACGAAGAGCTTCTAAGCGCCCAAACGCTGCTCGAACCTTTGGCCCAAAACTTTGACGTACGGCTCGAATTCAGCCAGCTCGTCGAGGGGTGGATCAAAATACGGATTCATACCCGCCGGCACGGGAATCTTTCCCAGTTTATCGCCTCGGCCAAAGGGCTGATGCATCATAAAGTGATCAGCGCTTCCAACATTGCCGCCTTTATCATCGAGCGCCTCTCGCACCATAAGAAAAAACTCTCTTTTGCCGAAAGCTGCAGCGGCGGTTCTCTCGCCCATTTTTTCACGGCACACAGCGGCTCGTCGGCTATCTTCGACGGCTCGCTCATCACCTATTCGAACACGCTCAAAGCCAATTGGCTTGCGGTTGAGGACGAATCGCTTGAGGCGTTCGGAGCCGTAAGTGCCGAGGTTGTTTTAGAGATGTCCGAAGGGGCTATGAACGTCAGCTATGCCGATTTTGCCCTCGCCATCAGCGGAGTTGCCGGTCCCACCGGCGGGAGCGATGCCAAGCCGGTCGGTACCGTCTACATCAGTGCCCGGTCCAAAACGTCGGTTCATACCGAACGCTTCCATTTCGAAGGAGATCGCAACTACATTCAGGAACAAAGCGTTTTGATGGCCGTCAAAATGTTGCTCAACATTGATCGAGAATTGTTTTTTACCTAATCACTGATTTCTCCTTGACAAAACAGGACATTTCCCCTATAATTTCGCCCTCACAATCGCCGTTTTGGTTGGTTGCAGAGGTCTCGTTAGCTCAGCCGGTAGAGCATCTCACTTTTAATGAGGGGGTCGATGGTTCGAATCCATCACGGGACACCATGGTTGGTTCAGTGACCCTTTCGTCTAGTGGCCAAGGACACTATCACTTCATGGTAGGAACAGAGGTTCAAATCCTTTAGGGGTCGCCACTTGTTCGAGATATTTCGATTTTCGGGAGTTTAGCTCAGTTGGTAGAGCGCTACCCTTACAAGGTAGATGTCACAAGTTCGAGTCTTGTAATTCCCACCATATATTTGGCGCTGCAGCGGTAGTTCAGTTGGTTAGAATGCCTGCCTGTCACGCAGGAGGTCGCGGGTTCGAGTCCCGTCCGCTGCGCCATGTTATTTCGATTTATTATTAAAAAACTCTCGGGAGTTTAGCTCAGTTGGTAGAGCGCTACCCTTACAAGGTAGATGTCACAAGTTCGAGTCTTGTAATTCCCACCATTATTTGGCGCTGCAGCGGTAGTTCAGTTGGTTAGAATGCCTGCCTGTCACGCAGGAGGTCGCGGGTTCGAGTCCCGTCCGCTGCGCCATCTTTTCATCCCCTTTCTTTTATCTATGTTATCATTCTCCCATGAAGCTAAAACCCGTCCTTTTTATCACCTATGTTATTTTATGGTTATATCTCGCGATTGATCCGTGGTATCGGGAAGATTGGCTACTCGAAAATATCCTTGTCTTTGTCGCTCTCCCCGTTATCCTCTGGAGCGAACGCCGCTTCGGTTTTTCAAATCTAAGCGTTTGCATGCTGTTTGTTTTTTTTGTTTTGCACGCGATCGGCGCCCACTACACCTACAGCGAAATGCCGTGGTTTGAATCCCTGACCCGTTATTTCGGGTTTGAACGCAACCATTACGACCGGCTTACCCATTTTCTCTTCGGATTTTTGCTGTTAGTGCCGTTTGGCGAATTGTTTGCTTCTTTCGGTCACTCCAAAAAACAGGTGTTTGCTTTTACGCTGGTTTTCATGATTTCGGCATCGGGGGTATACGAAGTACTCGAATGGCTGGCTACTGAAGTGACCCATGCGGAACTGGGAACGGCCTTTTTGGGAACGCAGGGGGATCAATGGGATGCGCAAAAAGATATGTTTTTGTGCTATCTCGGAAGCCTTTCAGCCGCCCTTTTGTGGCATCGGCGGCTCTTGAAACAGCGCTAATATTTATAAGCAATGCTTCCTTTCGGATGCCTGAACCATCCCGGGTCCGAATAATCATTCCGGGGTTGGTCTTTACGCACTTTGACAACCGTAAACATTCCGCCCATTTCGATCGGCCCGAACGGTCCCTTCCCGCTCATCATCGGCAGCGTATTTTCCGGCAGCGCCATCCCCATTTCGGCCATATCCTGCATCTCCGACATCCCCGAACGCCCCATCGGCATGTACATGTACTCGGGCATGAGATCGCTGATCTTTTCGGTCAGGTCGTCTTGCTTCACCCCCAGCATGTTTGGGACATTATGCCCCATCGGCCCCATCGTGTGATGCGATTTGTGGCAGTGAAACGACCAATCTCCCTCTTCCGTAGCGGTAAACTCGATGGCCCGAATCGATCCGACGGGAATGTCGGACGTCACTTCGGGCCACCGGGCACTTTTGGGAACCCATCCGCCGTCGGTGCAGGTCACTTCGAATGTATGTCCGTGCATGTGGATCGGATGATTCGTCATCGTCAGATTTCCGACCCGTATCCGGACACGATCCCCTTTACGCACCACCATGGGGTCGATCCCCGGAAAAACGCGGGAATTGAACGTCCAAAGGTTAAACTCGGTCATCGTCGAAGGATTCGGGGTATACGTTCCGGGGGCTATGTCGTAACTGGAAAGCAAAAAACAAAAATCTCGATCGACGCGGTGAGCCGCAGGATTTTTGGGATGGATAATAAACATTCCCATCATCCCCATGGCCATCTGCACCATCTCGTCCGCATGGGGGTGGTACATGAACGATCCGCTTTGACGCAGGGTAAACTCATACACATACGTCTCGCCCGGTTTGATCTGAGGCTGCGTCAGTCCGCCGACCCCGTCCATTCCGTTGGGAAGAATCAGCCCATGCCAATGGATCGTCGTATGTTCAGGGAGCTTGTTCGTCACGATCAAACGAATGCGATCCCCTTCAACGGCTTCGATCGTCGGTCCCGGAGAGGTTCCGTTGTATCCCCAGCAATTGACCACCATCCCCGGAGCGAATTCCCGTACGACCGGTTCGGCAATCAGATGAAACTCTTTAACTCCCTTTTTTATCTCATACGGAAGGCTCCAGCCGTTAAGCGTCACGACGGGATTGTAATTTTTTCCTTTATTCGGCGTAATGATCGTAGCAGGAGAAAGCACTTGCTTGGGATTCTCAACCATGCTCAGCCGCCGCTTTGGCGAGCCGTGCGCAGCGTGATCGTGTTCGTTGCCTGCCAGTGCGGTTGATGCCAAAAAAGCGGAAGCCAGTCCTAAGAAATCGCGTCTATTTTGTTTCATTGCTTTCCTCCGATGCCGCACCGACCGTATACGCCAAATCGGCAGCGGCTATCTGATATTCCGCCATTGCTTCAAGCGAGGCTATTTTTGCTTCGCTCAAACGGCGCTGATCTTCGAGAAGTTCGTAAATCCCATCCAGCATTCCGTTGTAAAAGAGTCCGGTTTGCTCCAAAATGCCCTGATTGAGCCCGACAATCGTTTCACGGTATTCCCGAGCTATGTCGTAAGCATAGCGGAGTGCGGCATGGGAGCGGCGAACATCGCTGCGGACATTCACCGCCAATGCGTAAAGCTGATGATAGCGTTGATTGTATCTGGCCTGCGCCATTCCCACTCTTGCTTGCCCCATGTCGAAAATAGGCAAGGGGATTTTTACGCCCAATGTGTTCTTATGGGCTTCTCCGGTGCTTTTTTCACGCTCGTATTCCAAGGTCAAATTATCAAGCATCCGGGTGTTTTCGGTAATTCCTGCCTCTTTGGCGGCATATTCGAGCCGTTTTTTGGCAGCCGCGACATCCAAACGCTTTTCAATGGCGGTACGTTCCAACACTTCCGATGATGCCGGAGGTTCCGTGAGCGCCCATCCTTCTTTTCCAAAAGTATATCGGGTGGCCGAACCGTAGATTCCGATCATTTTATTGAGCTCTTCACGTGCCGAAGCGGCATTTTGATGCGCTTTTATCGCTTCCGTTCGTACATGGGCGTAGGCTTCCTGAATCTTCAGCCTATCTCGTTTGGAAAGATTGCCGGCAGCAAACTGACGTATAGCAAGTTGTGCCGAAGCTTCGTTGGATTTGAGTCGTTCGTCCTGTATAGCGGCAATCTCTTGAGCGATTCGGGCCTCAATAAAAGCTTTTTTTGTGTCCCGCACGGTTCGAAGTACCTCATCCCCGACACGCAGTTTCGCTTCCTCATAGGCGATTCCGCCCAGTTCGCGACGCAACGGAATCCACAGCAAATCAAGAAAGGCCAGTTCGACCGTCAGCGTTTTGGTCGTCATGCCGCCCCCTCGCCCGAGTGAGTAGCCTAAAATCGGGTTGCTCATCAATCCTGATTGCACCAGCTCCGCATGAGCGATCCCGATCTCTTCGTACGTTTGCTGTAACATTCGGTTATTGATCAGAGCGATCCGAACGGCATTCTCTTCGTTCAACGGCTGTGCAAGCAACGCATACACTCTTGTTTCGACTTCACGTGCCTGTTCGGGAGTTTTGATCCAGACCAAATCTTTTTTCACCGAATCATTCACCGCACGAAACGCATCTTCCTGACTCGTAACCGAACATCCGCTCAGTATCAGCAACATCCCTACCGAAAAAAACACTGCCGATTTCATCTATGATCTCCGTGTGCCGTAGGTTCGTCTTTTGCATCGCTGTAGCTGTGCATCGGCACCCCTCGCCCTCCGATCACACCGTTCTCCTGCTGCATACGAATCTCTTCTGCGGCATTGACGGGTTCACGGACAGGCTGATAAAGAGACTTTCCGCCCGGTGCTTCAACCGACTGAGGCGGAAGTGCTTTTTCCTTCGCATCACCGCCCCAGAGAGAACCTGCCAAAACTGCAATAAAGATCAGGCGTTTCATTTGGATATCTTGGTGATGATCTGTTTACCCTCTTTCTGGATAAACTCGAAACGAACGGTATCTCCCACTTCGAGCGGATGGGTCAAATCATGATCAATAACATCAAAAGCCATATTCATTGCAGGCCATTTGAGCTCAGGTATCGGATCGTGAAAAATTCGCAAAGACATATGATCTTCTGCAATCGATTTTATTTTACCCGTTGCTTTATACACTTGTTGGTTTGCTTCTGCCGGGTAAGCGCAGGTATTATCTTCATGAGGCTCACTTCCCATCGCTGAAACGGCCAATGGAAAAACAAGCAATGCGACAGCCATCAAAACAATTTTCATCAGAACTCCTTTTTAACAAGTCTAACAAAGCTTTGTGCGTTCTGTATGAATAAAATATTAACGGTATTAATATCAGCTCTCTTGCGTGTACACCTTTACGTAATCACTTTGATTGGTTTTGAACGACGCATCGGAAAGCTTTGCTACCTGATCTGCACTCAAGGCGAATCCTTCGCTTCCCGCATATACAGCGGCGGATTTGATTTTCAACCCTGTTTTCTCATACGCGGAATAGTCTTCCGACAACGTCTGAGATTCTGATTTTACCTGCTGCTGTTCTTTTTGCGACTCTTCCTCTTGTGCTTTAAGCATCGCCGGATCGGGCCGCCCTATCTGAACAGGCTGGCTGTGAGGGCTTTGGAAAAGGTATGAACTAATAACCATTGCTCCCTCCTCTTCTTGGATACAGTAAATTTACTCCCAAGAAACTCAAAAAATGATTAAGTTCCGAAACTATCTTTTAGCGTTTTTCAATCATTCGCCCCAGCGCCGCATACAGTTTTTCGAGGCGTTCCGCCGTCGCTTCGACGGTAAACTCCGCCCCTCGCTCCCCAAATATTTTAGCAATGCATCGGACGCTGTTTTGGGTCATTTCGTACTCAACGACCGAAATGTTTTTGTAGTCGCACTCAAATGTTTGAACGAACAGTTTTTCATACGGCTCAAGTTCGCCAACCGCTACCGCCGCGTTGGCCGAATCGGCATAAGCCCGAACCAAACCGCCGGGTCCCAGTTTCGTCCCGCCGAAATAGCGCACGGTAATGATCGCCGCATTGATCAGCTCATGCCCTTGCAAGACCGAAAGCGTCGGTTTCCCGGACGTCCCTTTGGGTTCGCCGTCATCCCCGGCGTATTCGACGATCTGGTCAAACTCATTCAACATTCGGTAGGCACTTACCCAGTGAACGGCCTTGGGGTGTTCTTCGCGCAAGCGTTTCATTTCGTTTTCGTACATCGCCATAGGCATCAGATGGGCGATAAATTTCGATCCTTTGATCTCGATCGTATCTGAATACATCGTATTTACCGTAACCATAAAACCCCTTCTTAATCGTGTAATTATATAATATCGCCATGAAACTCACCCCTCAAGCGTCGCTTTTATACTGGTACGAGCACAACGGCCGTCATGATCTGCCATGGCGGAATACCGACGATCCATACGCTATTTATCTGAGCGAAATTATGCTGCAGCAAACTCAAGTTAAAACCGTGCTGGAGCGGTTCTACTTCCCTTTTCTGGAGCGGTTTCCCACACTGCTGGACGTAGCGGATGCGGAGCTTGACGACGTATTGAAACGGTGGGAAGGGCTTGGGTACTACACGCGGGCCAGAAATCTCCACAATGCCGCACGTCAATGCGAAGGTATTCTACCAACAGATGCGCATGGCCTCATCCAACTCAGCGGAATCGGTCGTTCAACCGCCCACGCGATCGCGGCGTTTGCCTATCGCGAGAGCCTTCCGATTCTGGATGCGAACGTCAAACGGATACTCCACCGCTATTTCGCTCTTCCTAAACGAAACGAAAAAAAGCTGTGGGAATATGCCTATCTTCTCTTCGATCCCGTTCATCCGTTCGAATACAATCAAGCCATGATGGACTTAGGCGCTTTGGTCTGCGTAAGCAAAAATCCGTTGTGCGATACCTGTCCGTTGGAAACAACCTGCCAAGGCAAAACCTCCCCGCACGTTTTTCCCGAAGCGAAAATGAAAAAAGCCAAACCGGTACGCCGACGATCTATCGTCATCCATCAACGTAACGGCCGTTATGCCCTTATGCAGCGACAAAGCCGCTTTTTACATGGGCTATGGGGATTTTTTGAAACAGATGAAGCACTCGGCAACCGAAACTTTTTAGGCCATATCACCCAGCACTATTCCCATTTTACCCTCGAAGCGGATGTCTATTTATCAGGCGATGAAACGGAACCGGAGGGGTATGAGTGGTTTGGGCTTGACGAGTTTGCCGCACTTTCGATGAGCCGAGCCGATCAAAAAGCGGTAACGTTATTACGGTATAATCTGGAAAAAAAGGAGAGCGGGTGCGAGTCGTACTAAGAACAATCCGAAACCACTTTTTCAGCGCATTTCGCGAAATTTTCGTCTATCATCACACGTCGCTTGAATTCCGGGCCAAGATATATGCCCTTATGATCGCAAGCACCGACGAACCGATTCACCATTACCATTCGGCGCTTGAAGAGATCGCATCCGAGATTTACTCCGAATCGGATCGAGCCGCAACGCTTGTAATGACGGTCCAAGAGTACGTATCTACCGTACATGCCAAAAAAATGATCGATCATCAGTCCTTGTTGAACGATATTATCCAAGAACTGCGCCTGATGCCCCGCTACGCTCAGAAAATAGAATCCGAACATCTTCGAAAACTGCAATCATGCACGCAGGAAAAAGATTCTAAAATTTATCAGGACAGAATCATCGATTTCTTAAATCAAAAACGGCTCGATTTCGAAGAGATCAGACATTAAAGCGTGCCGGATCAAAAAAAGCGTCGTCGCTGATGTGGCCGAATGCCGAATTGATTGAGACGAACAGGTCGGGATATTTCTCTTCCATCTCATGCAGCATCGTCTTCATAGAGGCTCGTGCATGGGGCATCTTGACATCAAAGCGCATGGAAGGGCACGCTTCGTCCCCGATGGTAGGCATTTCGTTTTCCAATGCGCACGCCGCCAATTGACGTTCGCGCAGCTGGATCAGAGGGCGAATGACGATCAGACCGTTTCCTGCCTTGTACTTTGGGGCCAAAGAGCGAAGATGCCCGTTGTAAATCAGGTTCATGAAAAAACTCTCCGCCGCATCATCAAGATGGTGCCCCAAAGCCACTTTGTTGCATCCGAACTGCTGAGCCGCCGTATACAGCGCTCCCCGGCGCATTCGTGAGAAAAAGCTGCAAAACGACGAGTTTTGACGTATCTTCTCTCCCGCGATCTCATACGTATTGGTTGCATACACCTGATGGGGAATACCGTGTTCAGCACAGTGAGCCACAAGGGAGGAGAGGTCTTCGCCCATCCCGTACGTGACCGTAACGGCAAGGATCTCGAAACGGAAAGGGGCACGCCGCTGCTGTTCCATCAGGGCATGAACCATAGTGAGCGAATCTTTCCCTCCGCTCAACCCGACGAGGATTTTATCCCCTTCGTCGATCAGAGCGAACGCCGCATTGGTCCGTCCGATCTGACGCATGATTTTTTTACTGAGCTTGATCATCTGCGATCTCTTCGAGCATGGCCAGAATAAAACTGCTGCTTACCTGCGAAGAGTGCTTCAAAAACTCGTCAAAATCGAAAGTAGCGTCAGAATCAGCCGCATCGCTGATCGAACGCAATATGAAAAACGGAACGTTTAAGGCATCGCACACAACCGCAACAGCCGCTCCTTCCATCTCCAGCGCATCCGCATCAAACGTTTTTCCGATCCACTCTTTGCGCACCGGATCGGCGATAAACTGATCCCCGGTAGCGATGATCCCCCCTTTGAGAGGAATACCTTTTTCCTCCGCAACCTTTCTGGCGATATGGAGCAACTCGCGCGAAGGCTCGACATATACTTTCCCCTCCGGGACATAACCGTGAGGATGGCCGAAAGCCGTGATATCAAGATCGTGCTGACAAAGTTGTGTAGCGGCGATGAGATCACCAACCTTCAAAGAGGGGTTTACCGCACCGGCGACACCTGTAAACAGAAGCTTTTCGGCACCGAATTTTTCAATCATCGTCGCCGCCGTCAGCCCGGCATTGACCTTACCGATTTTGCTGTAACCCAAAACGATGTCTAGCCCCTTGTACTTGGCTTCGTGATACGTGTTGCCGCCGTAAAAAGTGTCGCTGTGTTTTTTAAAAAACTTCAAAAGCGGTTCATGCTCCGCCAATTCCAGAAACGGTTCAACTTCTTCGAGCATAGCGCCCATAATTGCGATTTTCATTCTCTTCCTTGTCGTGTTAAAAATTTTTTGCCAAATAACGTCCGAGTTTTTGCAGCTGATGGTTCAACGTGACCAAAGCGGTTTCAGACTCGAAAATCTTCAGCTTGTGCTCGATTGTCCCCATCGGAGTCACGACCCGGCTGCCGCCCCAAAAACCCAAACCGTCCTCAAATCCGACACGGTTTGCAAAGACGACGTAATTGTGCGTCAGCAAAGCGGCGGATTTGAGCAGCGCATCCCATTGCGATTCGATTGTGATCCCTTCATCTTCGAACCCGCGGGCGGGAGATGCGGCAAGAACGTATACAATCTCTGCATCCGTCCCTTCAATTGCCGCAATTGTTTCAGCCCTCCACAGATCTTCGCAAATGACCATAACGGCTTTTCCGAAAGGGGTTGAAAACGCGTTGATCGTTTCGCCTGCCGCGAAATAGCGCCCCTCTTCGAACATCCCGTATGTCGGGAGATGTTTTTTGTGATGAATATGAAGGAGCTTCCCTTGTGAGAAGTACAAAGCGCTGTTATACACTTTGCCGCCATCCCAAAGCGCTGCGCCGATGACAATGTCACAGTGCCGACTAGCCTGCACCAGAAGATCCAGTTCCTCTATCTGCCACGCATCTTCAAACAGCTTATCCTGAAGCAGATAGCCGCTGAGGAAAAGTTCGGGAAAAACCACGACATCGGCTTCGCGGTTTTGTTCAATCAACGCCACCGCCTCAGCGAGGTTTGAACGGTTAAGCTTTGGCGCGGACTGGATCAGAGCGACTTTCATGCGAGCGCTTCACAAACCTTCGCAAGTGTTTCCATGTCCGATACCCCGTACGTTTCGACATCCGGAGCGTTGCGTTTGTTCAGACCTTTGAGCACCGCACCGTTTCCAAATTCGATCATCGCATCGATTTCGCCTGCAATCGCTTCGATTGACTGCTTGTACTTGACCGGTTTGATCAGCTGCTCTTTCAGCAGTTCGACCGCTTCTTTTTTCGTAGCGTATTTGGCGGTGGTTACGTTGGAAATGACCGGTGCCGTGAACGAATCGTTTACCATTTTTTCCATGACATCCGCCAGCGGTTCCTGCGCAGATGAAAGAAGCGGACAGTGGCTTGCGATCGACATGTTCAACAATAATGCCCGTTTGGCTCCCGCTTCTTTAAAGACGCTTTCCATGGCTTGCAAATCGGCTTTTAAGCCCGCAACGACAAGCTGTCCGGCTTGATTGTAATTGGCCGGCCACACTTTTTTTCCCTCGCCCTGAGCTTTTGCACACAGTTCTTCGACTATTGCGTCATCCAGCCCCAAAATCGCCATCATCCCCGCTTCGATCGATTCGCACGCACTCTGCATCAACGCACCGCGTTTGTGGACCAATTCGACCGCATCGACGTAATCGATGGCACCTGCTGCGGCCAATGCGCTGAATTCACCCAAAGAGTGTCCCAAGAACATCACCGCGTCGGTCGGACGCGCTTCCTGAAAAAGACGGTAAGCGATCAAGGATACCAGCAATATGGCGGGTTGCGTATACGCGGTTTGATCAAGCTGATCGTTGGGTTCGAACATGAGCTTGGCGAAATCGACGCCGATCCGTTCTCCGGCTTTCTCAAACATCTCGCGCGCTAGCGGCGAGTTTTCGTAAAACGATTTTCCCATTCCAATGCTTTGGCTCCCCTGACCGGGAAATATCATCGCAATTTTTTTGGACATTAATGCTCCTTGGTTTCTAATTGATATTCTGAATGATCCGCAATTTTTTTACGCAGGGTATTACGGTTGAGCCCAAGCCGTTCGGCCAATTGCAGCTGTGATTTGAATCGCTTGATCCCCGCCCGGATCAGCGGAACTTCATACAAATGCAAAAAAGCTCGATAGTCGTTGTTGCTTCCGAGTTTTTCGGTCAGATAATGCTCCATTATCTCCATCAAGTCATTTTCGCCGATGCTGTCAAAGAGATAATGCAGATAGACCTGCCGACGCAGGGAAATAGCGTTCTCGCTCAGATCGGGAATAAATCCGTTCAAATCAAACGGTTCCGTCTTGCCAAGCGTATGCCGTGCTTCTTTGACAAAGACATCGATCAATACGTCAACGTCTTCGCTCCGCTCAGAAAGCGGCGGCAATGCCAGACGAATCGTAAAAATTTCATCCAGCTGATCTTGAGAATATCGAAAGCCCGCCGTAGCGACGACTCGGGTGCGTGTTTTTTGAAGCGCTTCGATCAACCGCTTGAGATTGGCAACGTTGTCCAGCCGGTAAATAATCACCTCGCTGTGTGACTCGATCGCATCGAGCAATTCATCGAAACGGCTCGCGTCAATAACCGGCGCATGCGGAAGTATGTAGCGGGCAAGGGTCAGTTTTCCTGTCCCCTTTTCCCCAAAAATGACGGCATTGACACCCAACCCCTTGAGCAGATTGGCCGTCTTGAACGCTTCGATTGAAGCGTTTGACGCCGTTAAAAAGTTAGTGACATCCACAGCCGTGGTTTCCGCCGCTTCCACAGCACCCGCTGCTCTCTACTTTGTTTTCAGCTGGAATACCGGTCATTGCCTCTTCCGCCGATGCGTCACGAACATTGTGGATCGTAACGGTAAACATCAGATCTTTCCCGGCAAGCGGGTGATTGAAATCGATAATGACAGAATCGTCTTGGATGTCTTTAACGACAACTTGCACCGTACCGCCGTCTTCGCCTTGGCCGTAAAGCGTCATACCGACATTAAGATCGATCCCGGCGAATTGTTCGCGCGGAAGTTCCTGCTGCGCTTCAGGATTGTAATCGCCGTATGCGTCTGCCGCTTTAACGAGAACGTCTCCTTTGTCACCGATATTCATGTGAGCGATTCCTGATTCAAGACCCGGAATGATTTGTCCTTTACCGAACATAAATACAAGCGGGTGCCCGCCTACATTGCTGTCTACTACCGTACCGCCGTCACGTACTTCGTACTCAAGCGATACGATTTGATTGGTTTCAATTGCCATAATATAGCCTTACTTTTAAGATTTTGCGATTTTAGCACATTTACCTATAGCAATGCTGAAAGTGAGCCGATAGCTATTTTAGCTTAGCTAACCGTTCTTGTGCTTCCTTGGCAGCCCCGCTGCCGCCGTATTTGGATACAGTCGCTTGGTAAAACGCTTTTGCCATTGCATTGTCACCCGTTTTTTCCATCGAAATCCCAGAGTGAAGGAGCAAAGTCGGCATGTAAAGCGCTTTTTCGTTACGGGAGGCACTTTCTTTATAACTTAAGACTGCCTCTTTGTATGCTTTACGTTCAAAATGGGTTTCTCCGAGCATATAATACGCTTCCGCCGTCTTATGCTTTTTTTGAATCATCTGTTCGAATAAAACCTGCGCTTCGGCATATTGTTTTTCACCGAATAAACGGGCGGCTTCTTTTTCGATCGCCGTGGCACTCATTTTTGTCGAGGCTTTCGGAGCCTCGGCTGCGGGAAGTTTGAGTTTAAGCTGTTTAATCAGTGAACCGAACTGTTCTTTCGTAACGTAATTGCTGTTAATCCCGTCCACAACAACCGAAAGTTCCTCGAGCAATGTTTTGAATTGCGCGATGTTTTGCGTATTGGCGTCAACTTGCTTCTTTAGCTCGCCGATGCTTTGCGTCGTGTTGTTTTCCGCAGAAGTATCACCGAGACGCTGCAGTATCTGCTTATGCTCGTTGGTGGTTTGTGCCAACCCTTCGATAATCGTCTGCAGCCCGTCCAGACGCTCGGTCACCGTCTCAACTTTAGCATTTTGCACGTTGTGCTTCTGCATGACTGTCTGAATCTCTTTTTTATTTTCAAGAATCAGTTTTTCTTCGTTGGTTAAGCCGTATGGATTGGGACTGTTCAGATTGCCTGCCCCGAAGACCGAAGGCTCCGATGCGGACAGGGCTAGAGAAAGTAGAGTTAAAAACGTAACGGATGTACGCATTTAGGGAAGTTTGAATTCAACACGACGATTTTTTTGCCAGCATTCAGGCGTTTTTTCCAGACAGACAGGATTGCCTTCTCCGAAACTGACCATCGTGATGGAATCAGGATTCATACCGTCGTTGACAAGAGCTGCTTTAACGGCATTGGCACGTTTAAGACCCAACGCATAGTTGTACTCGTCGCTCCCGAATTCGTCACAGTTACCTTCAAGTTTGACCGATTTGTCTTTCACTTGCGCACTGTTGTTTTTCATCGCCGTTTGCATGTCTTCACGGATATCGAATTTGTCGTAATCGAACAAAATGTTCACCAACCCGCCTTCAGAACCGTTTGTTCCGACTGCTGCAGAAGCCGTAGCGTCTGTCGCGCTTGCACTGGTAATCGGGGCGATAACCGCATTGGAATCTGTGCCTGTAGTACCCGCAGTACTTGAACTCGCGCCTGTTGCCGACGCCGAAGACGCCGTCGCATCAATTGCAGGCTCCTTGCTGCTACATCCACTCAAAACCAATAGTGCTACTGCGGCACTAATCAAAGCTGCATTTTTCATCATGCTATCACCTCTTTATTACAATATGGTGTTATGGTATCGAAAAAACGGTTAACATTACCAATCAATCGACTGAATCCGCCCCATTTTCAACGGAAAGGCAAAACTTTTGTTGATACTTGGCCGGATAACGCCTACAGAGCTGCGCGAGCCTTCCTGTTTGATATATAAAACAGCCTCCCCGTCGGGTGAAAAACGGGGAAAGTCGTTTTCTCCGCTTGCCGTCAGGCGTTTGATGTTTCCTGAATTGAGCGACAATAGATGCAGATTAAAAGAATTCCCTCCGAATGTAGCGGTATTTTCACGGGCTTTGTAAACCAGAAAATTTCTGTAGGAGCTCAAAGAAGAATTATTTTTCCCTTGATAAACCAGCTGCGTTACGGCCGAACTGTTGAATTTTTTTGCAAACACATTCGGATATCCCATGCGGTTTGAGACAAATGCGATTCCGTCCGTCCCCATGAATTGCCCGTTGACATCGATGCCCGTGTAATCCGTCAGCCGCGTCTTGTTCTGCGTCAGTGTTTCATACAGATAAATGTCCGGCTGGCCGTTGGGCGCAAGTGTCAGCAAAAGACGCTTGCCGTCTTCGCTGACATCCGAACATACCGCCATCCCGTCCGAAGCGATCAGTTTTTCTCGTTTGCCGCTGGAGAGGTTCATTTTGTAAATCGTCGGCTTGAAATCCGACAGCGACGTATAATACAAATCCGTCTGTTCGCGGTTTGCCCATTTGGCAAAGCCGTACATTCCACCCGTCAAAATCACTTTCTGATACGAAAGCGTATAGTCCGCGGCAATGATATCCGCACGCCGAGGTGCGGTCAGTCGGATCAGCAATACTTTACGTTTGATCCATTCCATCGGTGCACCGCCCATTTTTGCATTGATGTCATACGCAATCGAATGCGCTAAAAACACTGCCATTTCTGTTTGTTTCAATACATATGATTTCACGAAAATATCTGTGCCGTTTTGCATCAGCTTGATGTCTGCTTTAATCCCGCCTGCACCGTCATTATTCAGACGGTATCGAAGAACATATTGTGCGTCTTTGTGGCTCGGTGCCGGAGAAAGTGCTTCAAAAGGAGCCGCCGCGTAACTATCATCAACGTTGAACAGCGAAACGACTTCCATGTCGGCTGCCAGCATTTTGGCCATTTTCAGACTGGTATCGTTTTTCATGGGCGAAGCATCTTCTACCACAAGTTTCGGCAAAGCTTCTACCCCTTTAACCACTTCAATCGTCGTATCGGCACCCCGAAGAAAACAAACTGCCGCAAATAAAACAAAAATAAATTTCAAATGGCTACTCCTTGGCCGTCAATATACATTCTAAAACCGCATCTCTTCTCTCAGGATGCGAGGGAAAAAGAACCGATCCCAGCCGCTCTTTCAACCAATCGATTTCACTATTCAATGATGCATTCCCCGAATAGGCGATGACTTTATACGAGATCAATTTACCCGCAGGACTGATCTTGATCCGTACGCGTGCCGCCTGCCCCTCCGATCCGGTCGGAGGATGGAAATGGGCATAAATCAGTCCCTGAATCTTAGCATGGTATTCGTTAACGATCGGCCCCGAAGATCCTCCCTGCACTACCATTTTCAATCCCGGCTTCACCAGTTCGATATTTTTGACTTTGTCGGTAAAACGCTGCTTTTGAGCCAGTGTCATAATATCTTTTTCGAGGGCGCTCAGTTCTTCGCTGCGCTTGGCCTTCTCCGGATTTTTTTTCGGTTCGCTGCGAGGTTTGACCTGTGAAAAGAGATCGGATATTTCGGGAGCGGCTTCGGGTGCCTTCTCTTCTACGGGAACAAGCTTCTCTTCAAGCGGTTGAGTAACAGTCTGAGGCGTTTCGCTCATCATCTCAGTTTGGGCATTCTGTTCTGAAACGGCGATCGAGACAGAGACGAATTCGCTTTGAGTCATGGCGAATTGCTCGATTTTAGCCGATGTGAGGACACTGTATCCGATCAATATGACCAAAAAAGCAAATAGCGAGAGAGAGATAAGGCCGCTAAGAAAAAAATAACGTTCATTGTGCAAACCCATTTTACAGCATCCGTTTCAGAGACTCTAAAATAGTTTTAACCGGCCGTAGCCAAAGAAACTTCACGAAAACCTGCCCGCTTAACGGTTGAAAGGACTGACATTACCTCTCCATATCCCAAACTTTCATCCGCGCTGATCATGACCGTAGCTTCGGTGTCTAATGTCTGGGCATAGCGGTAAAAATTGTCGGCAAAAGAATCTGTTTTGAATGTCTCTTTGTTGACTTTGATCTCTCCCTCTTTGGTAATGGTAATATTAACGGGAGGAAGTTTGGAGAGTTCCTTTTGCGCCGAACCCTTGGGAAGACGAATCAACTCTTCGTAGACGATATTGGGAGAAATAACCATCAAGATGGCCAGCAAAACAAGCATCACATCCACAAGGGGCGTGATGTTCAGTTCCGGTTTTTCATCCCAATCGAACATAATTACAGCTCTTTTGAAAGGAGCGCATCGCCCTGCATGCGGATAAGTCCGGACAGCTCGTAGGATTTGCGTTTCAAGACCTGATGATAGGTATAGGCGAAAATCGCCACGAAAATACCGGATGCCGTTGCTACAAGCGCATCCGATACCCCTGCGGCAATAATACTCATCGTGCCGCTGGCTTGACCGATATGGTCAAAGGTATCCAGAATCGATACAACCGTTCCGAAAAGACCGATAAACGGCGTAGTTGAAGCAACCACCGACAAGAACATAAGCCCTTTCGTCGCTTCTTTGGTTGAAGCATACGATGCCAGATCGAAAAGTGCTTTGGATAGATGTGACGTTTTTGTAAAATGACTCAAATAAGCATAATCGGGAATTTTGTGCTGACCCATCAAAAGTGACTCTAAAGATTGGTTTTCGCTGGAAATCCATTGGTTAAGCGAAAAAAAGCGGTAGAAAAAAACCCAGTTGATGGCAATAAAGTAGAAAGAGAGGACCAGCAACACAAAAAGTGTTACCGGATGGCTTTTGTCGTAAAACTCGGCAAATGTCTGAAACATTGTTTTAGACGAGGCTGTGAGCTGCTGATTCGATACGTGCCGACACGGAAGCGATCATCGTACTTGAATCGGCAACACTGTTGATCAGTGATTTTGCTTCATCCAGCGCTTTAGCGATATCGCCTTCGCTTTCGCCTCGGATCGCAACGGCACCGTCAACCAAAACGACCACTTTATTGTGGGTAATCTGCACTACCCCCCAATTTACGACGATCGATTCGGTTTTACCGCTCTCGTTTTGGATATCGACAACACCTGCTTGAAGCAAAGTTGTCAGAGAAACGTGTTCAGGGAGAACGCCAAATTCCCCTTCTTCACCCGGCAGGGTGACGCTTTTAGCCGGACCGTTATAGATCGGTCCGCTCGGCGTAAGCACTTCTAGTTGGAGTGTTTCCATAGTGTTTCCTTTAAGGCGAGAAGCAATTACTTGCTTTTCATTTTAGCCGCTTTTTCAATCGCCTCGTTCATATTACCGACCATGTAGAAAGCACCTTCTGGCATATGGTCGAATTCGCCTTCAAGAATTCCTTTGAATCCTTTGATAGTGTCTTCAAGTTTAACATATTTACCAGGAGCACCGGTGAATACTTCCGCAACGTGGAAAGGTTGAGAAAGGAATTTCTCGATTTTACGTGCGCGTTCAACCGTCGCTTTGTCGTCTTCAGAAAGCTCATCCATACCGAGAATTGCAATGATATCTTGCAAATCTTTGTATTTTTGAAGTGTTTTTTGAACACCGCGTGCAACGCTGTAGTGCTCTTCACCGATGATTTGCGGATCAAGCAGACGTGATGTCGAATCCAATGGGTCAACAGCAGGATAGATCCCTTTCTCAGCGATTTTACGGTTAAGAACCGTTGTCGCGTCCAAGTGAGCAAAAACCGAAGCGGGAGCCGGGTCAGTCAAGTCATCCGCAGGTACATATACCGCTTGAACCGACGTGATTGAACCTTTTTTGGTTGATGTAATACGGTCTTGGAGAGCACCCATTTCACGAGCCAAAGTCGGTTGGTAACCAACAGCTGATGGGATACGTCCGAGAAGTGCTGACATCTCAGAACCCGATTGCGCGAAACGGAAGATGTTATCGATGAACATCAATACGTCAAGACCTTTCTCATCACGGAAGTATTCCGCCATGGTAAGACCCGTCAACGCGATACGGTTACGTGCTCCCGGTGGCTCTGACATTTGTCCGTAGCACAGTGCTACTTTGTCCAAAACGCTTGATTCTTTCATCTCGTGGTAAAGGTCGTTCCCCTCACGAGTACGTTCACCGACACCGGCGAAAACAGAAAGACCGCTGTGTCCTTGAGCAACGTTGTTGATCAATTCCATGATGATAACGGTTTTACCGACACCGGCACCACCGAACAGACCGACTTTACCACCTTTACCGTACGGAGCCAAAAGGTCAACAACTTTGATACCTGTTTCGAACATTTCCGTTTTAGTGCTTTGATCAACCAGTGCTGGAGGATCACGGTGAATAGACCATGTGTCACAATCAGTGATTTGGTCTCCGCCGTCGATGGTTTCACCGATAACGTTGAAGATACGTCCGAGAACTTTTTCACCAACCGGAACTTTGATCGGTGCGCCTGTTGCGCGAGCATCCATACCGCGAACAAGACCTTCTGACATATCCATAGCGATCGTTCTCACACGACCGTTTCCGAGGTGAGATGCTACTTCAAGAATAAGACGAGTCGTATTCCCTTCAACACTTACATTTACTTCGATCGCTTCGTTGATAGCAGGCAAATACCCTTGGAAATCAACGTCAACAACCGGACCAATTACTTGAGCAATTTTACCAATCATTCTTTCCTCCATAATTATTTCATCGACTCGACGCCGCTGATAATCTCGATAAGTTCAGTCGTGATAGCCTCTTGACGTGCTTTGTTAAACTTGACTTTCAACGAGTTAACCATCTCTTTTGCATTGTTCGTTGCAGCATCCATTGCCTGCATACGGGCGCTGTGCTCGGCTGCTAACGAATCGATCAATGCATAGTACATGTTATACTCGGCGTATTTGCTGACGAGTGAATCGAGCATTTTTTCTTCATCTTGTGCTTCAAGATCAAGCATCGTGTCTTTTTCAACTTCGCATTGATACGCAGAGATATCGACCGGCAACACGCGGTTGACATGCAACTGTTGGGTGATAACGTTCAAATATCCATTATAGATGATGTAAACGGCATCAATTTTCCCCTCTTTGAAATCGTTGATCGAGCGTGCCATGAATTCGCTGGAACGCTGCATATCAGGTGCAGAGCTAAGGTTTTTAACTTCGTCAAGCATTTCTACTTCATTGTAGTTAAAAAACTCGATCCCTTTTTTCCCGATACCGCGAAGGCGAATTTTGACTTTTTTATTTTTGTATTCTGCCATTACGCGTTTAACCGCTTTGATGGTTTGAATATTAAAACCGCCACACAGACCTTTGTCAGCAGTGACAAAAATAATGTCGATCATTTCGGGCGCATCGTTTTCAAGAAAGCAGCGGTTTTCAATTCCGCCGATTTTATTGCATTGGATGCGTGCCGCGATTTCAGCTATTACTTGATTCGTTTTTTGTGCAAACAGACGAGAACGTTTCGCAAGCTCTTCCGCACGGCGAAGTTTCGCCGTCGAAACGAGCTTCATGGCACGCGTAGTTTTTTGCGTGTTCGAAACACTCTTGATCTGTCTTTGAATCTCTTTCAAGTTAGCCATAAAGATCCTTATTCAGCAACGAAAGTAGATTTAAACTCTTCGAGCGCTTTTTTCATCAGAGCCATAGTCTCGTCGTCGATTTTAGAAGAGCTACGGATATTTTCAAGAATTTGAGGATATGACGCCTCTACGAACGGATAAAGATCTGCTTCAAATTTTACAACTGAAGAAGCAGAGATATCATCAAGATACCCTTCGTTACCCGCAAAAATAACCAACGCTTGTTTTTCAGCACCGAGCGGAGAGTATGGAGGTTGTTTGAGAACTTCTACCATTCTTTGTCCACGCTCAAGCTGTTTGCGGCTTACTTCGTCCAAATCAGAAGCAAACTGAGCAAATGCTTGAAGTTCGCGGTATTGTGCAAGGTCAAGACGGAGTGTTCCGGCAACTTGCTTGGTCGCTTTGATTTGAGCGGCACCACCGACGCGTGATACTGAAAGACCGACGTTGATCGCAGGGCGGATACCTGAGTTGAACAGGTCTGTTTCCAAGAAAATCTGACCGTCTGTGATCGAAATAACGTTGGTTGGGATGTACGCCGCAACGTCACCCGCTTGTGTTTCAATGATTGGAAGAGCCGTCAATGAACCCGCACCCATTTCATCATTGAGTTTCGCTGCACGCTCGAGCAAACGAGAGTGTAGATAGAAAACGTCACCCGGATACGCTTCACGGCCCGGAGGGCGGCGAAGGATCAATGACATTTCACGGTATGCTACCGCATGTTTAGAGAGGTCATCGTAAATGATAAGACCGTGGCGAGCATTGTCACGGAAGTATTCACCCATCGTTACACCGGTATACGGGGCAAGGAATTGAAGTGCTGCCGCTTCAGAAGCAGTAGCCGATACAATGATCGTGTACTCAAGGGCGCCATGCTCTTCAAGACGGCGGATAACCTGAGCCACTGTCGATTCTTTTTGACCTACTGCAACGTAGATACAAACAACACCGTTACCTTTTTGGTTGATAATGGTGTCGAGTGCTACCGTTGTTTTACCGGTTTGGCGGTCACCGATGATAAGCTCACGCTGTCCACGGCCGATCGGAACAAGGGCGTCGATCGCTTTAATACCGGTTGCCATCGGTTCATGAACCGATTTACGCGCCATAATACCAGGTGCTTTTTCTTCTACGAAACGAACTTCCGTTGTTTCGATAGGACCTTTACCGTCGATAGGCTCACCGAGGGCGTTGACTACACGTCCAAGAAGTGCATCGCCAACAGGAACACGCAACAAACGTCCAAGACGTTTGACTGACATTCCTTCACGGAGTTCTTTACCTTTACCAAGAACAACAATCCCTACGCTGCTCTCTTCGAGGTTCATTGCCAAACCGCGTGTACCGTCTTCAAATTCTACCATTTCACCAGCCATAACGTCGTTTAGGCCGTATACCTGAGCAATTCCGTCTCCATATGAGACGATTTTACCGGTTTCATTAATATCTACGTTAAGTTCGAAATTCTCAATCCGCTCTTTAATAATCGAACTGATTTCATCTGCTTGTACTTTTGCTACCACTAGTTTCTCCTTTCGCGAGGGTTAAATTGCTTTTAAAATGTGCTCAACCAACTGAGCGTTGAGGCGGCTTTTTGAAAAATTGATCTCAACATTCAGCTCATCCACTTCGACACGGATGCCGTCGTATTGTGCAGGAACGTATTCCAAAGCGATGGTTGCACCGACTTTGTTTCCAAGATCACGCGCGATGGCGTCAACCGATGCTTGATCGATTGCGCTGTCGCTGTAAATTCGTCCTTTGTACATCCGTTTTGAACGTGCGATTTCCCGCTTCAATTCAGCTGCCAGAGCAGGAATAAGTGGAAGGCGGCCGTTTTCAGCCAGCAATTTGATCAGGTTATTGACGGTCTGGCTTTTTGCCGGAGCAACCATATCCAGGATCAATTGCGTCTTTGCTTCGCTTTTGACATCGCCGCTGTTCATGATTCGAATCAATTTTTCATTCTTGAATGATTCAGCAACTCCGTTCAAAAGCTCAGAAAGATTTTCCAAAGCGCTTTGATCGCACATGTCGATCAACGGCTTGGCATAGCGTTTGGCAATTAGCTCATACTGCATTTAGGCCACCTTCTTTTTCAAGATTTCGGTCATAGCCTCTTTGCCAAGAGCATCACTGCTGCTGTTCATGACGTCATTCATCACTTCTGTAACGACTTCACGAACCATTTTACGCTCTCAAAATTTTGTTCTCTTTTTTAGCCATTTCGCTCAGTTCATTTGCGAAACGTACAGCTTCTTCTACTTTATGCTCAGCCGCTTCTTTAAGACGTTTTGATTCACGAAGACGCTCTTGAACTTTATCCAGTTCATCGGCAATTTCCGCACTTCGCCCGCTAAAATAATTTTTGACCGGCTCCGCTAAAATGTAATAAAGAATTCCGGCAAAAATAAGGAAGTTGACCGTTCTTTGAACGATATCCGTCGAACCCTCTGCTCCAGCTTCCGATCCAAAAAGATAGGCGCCCAGCATCAATACCGTTACGATAATTTTACTCATGGCGTCCCCCTCAAATTTGATTTAGTTTTGCTGATACAGCAGATTGGAATGAAGGAACATCACTCATCAGTGCTTCCTTCAATCGTGCACGTTCTTCCGAGAGTGCCTCTTCGAACTTCGTGTACTCAAGTGCCAGTTCAGCACGCTTTGCCTCGATTTTGCTATTTGCCAGCGCTTTGGCCTCAGCAATAACTTTTTCTCTTAAAGCCGCGGCCTCCAGTTTGGCATCACTCATAATCTTTTCGGCTTTGGCGTGAAATGCGGCGATTTCAGAGTCGTTGTTTCCAACTTGCTCCAAATCGTGTTTAATATCCGCATCCCGTTTTTCCATATAATTGAAAAGAGGATTGTAAAGCAAACTGTTTAGTACGGCAATAAGGACAAGGAAGACAATCAGTGTGCTGCCAAGCAGCATCGGACTTATATCTAACATACCACCTCCTAAAAGTTGCGTGATTATACAACTAGTAAATTGAAGGGACAGTTAAACGCGGGCAGATATTAGGAAAGTAGGTCTAAAAATGATTCAATTTGGGCATTATTTTCAAATTCGATGGTTAACTTGTCACCTTTGGTGCCACATTTATAACCAAACTCATTCAAACGCTTTTTCAACGAAGCAAAATTTAATTCATTCACAGGCACCTGCGGCGAAACGGAAGCCGAAGGAAGTTTAATCTTTTTGACCATGCTCTCGACATCCCGGACGCTCAGCTTCTGCCCGATAATCGAATCGATCATCAACGCCTGTTCGGAAGGCTCAAGACCAACGATCACTTTGGCGTGTCCTGCGGTGATCTTGCCATCAGCCAGCGCTTTGCGTCCTTTATCTCCCAATTGGAGCAAACGAAGAGTGTTCGTGATCTGTGCCCGGCTTTTATGGACGGTATGCGAGAGCTGATCGTGCGTCAGTTCATGAATCTCGATCAGCTCCTGATACGCTTGCGCCAAATCGATCGGATTAAGTTCGTCGCGTTGAATATTCTCGATCAGCGCATGCTGACGCATCTGATCGTCACTGACCGAAACGACGATTGCTTTGATCGTTTTTGTTTTGGCAAGTTTGCTGGCCCGTAAACGGCGTTCACCGGCAATCAAAATATAGCCGTCGAGATCTTCCTTGACGACAATCGGCTGAAGCAATCCGTGCGTTTTGATCGATTCACTGAGTTCTGCTAGTGATTCGGGATCAAAATGTTTACGGGGCTGATACGGATTGGGGCGTATTTTGACGAGAGGGATTTCTTCAACCCCGCCTTTTTTGGGGAGTTCGTTTTCATACGCTTCTTCGATTTCGCTGAGCAGCGCTCCAAGACCTCGACCGAGTGCAGATGCTTTCGCCATGATGCTCCTTTAAGCGATAATGGCGTGCGCCAATTCTTGGTATGCTACCGAACCGCTCGATTTTACATCGTAAAGAATCGCCGGTTTCCCGAAACTCGGTGATTCCGCAAGTTTGACGTTACGCGGGATGACAATGAAGTCATCGGTAAGCGATTTAAAAAGTTTCCCTTGAAAATGCTGACGCAAATCGGCAAAAACCTGACGCGAAAGATTATTCTGTGCGCTGTACATCGTCGGCAGGAATCCTTTGATTGTCAATTTCGGATTGATTGTTTTGCGCACCAGTTTGACCGTATTGAGCAACTGTGCAAGCCCTTCCAATGCAAAAAACTCGCATTGAATCGGGATAATGACCGAATTGGATGCCGACAATGCATTGATTGTCATCGGTCCAAGCGCGGGAGGCGAATCGATAATGATGTAATCGTAATCGTCTTTTACCTGAGCAATAGCGCGTTTGAGGATCAATTCGCGCCCCTTGGCGTTGCCTGCATCGTAGTACTCTTTTTCGACTCCGACCAAACCGATATTCGAAGGGGCCAGAAAAAGTTTGGGCAATGATGTTTTGAGAATGATTTCCCGCAGTTTTTTGGCACCGATCAAAACATGGTAAATATTGAACTCATAGTTGTTGCGGTGGTACCCGAGCGATGTTGTCGCATTGGCTTGCGGATCGGCATCGATCAAAAGAACTTTTTTTTCGGCAACGGCTAAAGAAGCAGCTAGATTGACCGCGGTAGTGGTTTTACCCACCCCCCCTTTTTGATTGGCAATTACAATAACTTCATTCATCGTAAACTAAATATCCTTTGACCTTTGCACATTAACGAACCGTCTTCAAGCAAAACAGCTTCGTCCAATGCGATTTTTGCATCTTGATGATGCGTAAAGAAAGCTCTACTCTGCTCAAATTCTAACTGGTATTTACTAAAAATCTGCTTCCATGAAGGCAAATTTTTAAACATTTCGCAATACCTTTTTGTTAAATCATATGGCGAAACGCTAATGTCCATTTTGCCGAATCCTTCAGGTGCGCTGCACAGGTTAAGCCCGATCCCGCATACAAGCGTATCCCCAACCAGATTGGTGATGACGCCGCCGATCTTTTTCTCACTCATATAAAAATCGTTGGGCCATTTGAGCCATACGGCTGAGCCAAGTGAACTCAAAATATTCTTCATAAGAAAAGCCATGTAGATCGATGCCGATTCGATTTTCAGATCCGACGGGAAACGGTTGCGCGGAAACGCTACCGAAATAAAAAGGTTTCCTTCCGTTCCAATCCATCGGTTTCCCCGTGAACCTGTCCCCGTCATCTGAATACCCGCACCGACGCACACCGGCGCTTGCAATCGGGAGGCTTTCAGCTCATCCATCAAATAGGCTTGTGTCGATTCGATCGAATCAAACCAGTGTATTTCCACACCCTATCCGTTTGCCGTTAAGATAATCAATGACCGATGATTCCTGTTTCGAAGGCGCCTGTACTTTCAATACCTTCAATGAACCTTTGGAGCACTGTACCACGATGCTATCTTTATCAATACGGGTTATTTCTCCGGGTGTGCCGGTGCTCTCTTCGTCTTCAAGGATCATGCTTTTTAGTTTTAATCCGGATTCGAGATAGATTCCCGGCCATGGGGTAAATGCCCGATAGCGGTTATAAATCTCCCGTGCATCGGCAAAATCGATCAAACCTTCCGCTTTGGTTATCTTTCGGCAAAGTGTCGCTTCGGCATCATCCTGAGGTATTGCGGTGCGGCGGTCCCACTGGCGGACAACGTCCAGCGTCAGATCGACAGCCGTATCCGTCAACCTTTTATACAACGATTCCACCATCTCATCCGGCCCGATCGGAATTTCGCGGATTTGAATGACGGCGCCCGTATCAAGCCCCTCATTCATCCTCATCGCCGTGACACCTGTTTTTGCATCGTTATTCAGCAGACTCTGCTGAATCGGGCTCGCCCCTCGGTACTGAGGGAGAATCGAGGCGTGCAGATTAATGCACGGAGCGTGTTCCAAAACCGCTTTGGGCAAAATCTGCCCGTATGCGGCTACGATGATCAAATCGCATTCAATCGACAATAGTTCTTCAATGGCATCAGAATCTCTCAAACGCGAAGGCTGAATAACCCGGATCCCCGATTCTTCTGCCAGTACCTTCACCGGCGGCGGCGTCAACACCGCTTTGCGCCCTACCGGTTTGTCAGGCTGAGTATATACGGCACAAACATCAATGTCTTCCGCGTCAATCAATCCGTGCAAAATGGAAGCGGCATAATCGGGTGTCCCCATAAAAACAATGCGGGTCATACCTGCCCTTCATCAGCTTTAAATAGACTTCCGCCCAGATGTTTGCCTTCCATCAAAAAACTGCGTACGTCATTTAGGTCAAACCCGCTGGCTAGAAACATCGCTCCGCCCCGCTTGAGGAGAAAATCGGCCGCTTTAAGTTTCGTAACGATCCCCCCCGTGGCGAAATTGTGGTTTGGATTTACTTCCATGGCCAATTCCTGGGGGGTAATAAACTCGATACGCGTCCGGACGGACGCATCTTCATAGTTACGGGGGTCTTTATCGTAATACGCGTCGATATCGGACAAAATCACCAACAAATCGGCGCCAAAATGGTATGCCGCATAGGCAGAGAGCTGATCGTTATCCCCAAGGATCAATTCTTCCGTTGCCGTTGCATCGTTTTCGTTGATGATGGGGACGACATTGTGCTGAAGCAAGGTTTCGATCGTATCTTTTGCTTTCTGGGATTCTTCAAGCGTATTAAAATTGGCTGCCGTTACCAACACCTGCGAGGGGAGAAGTCCGTATTGATCAAACATTTTACGGTATTTATTCATCAGAATCGGCTGGCCGATCGATGCAAGCGCCTGCTTGTTCGCCAATACTTTTTTATCGAGTTTAAGTTCGGTATACCCGGCAGCAACCGCACCGGAAGAGACGAGGATGATTTCGTATCTGGTTTTCAGTTCAGCGATCAAGTCGACAAGATTTTTCATCCGGTCTTTGGCTATACGGTTTTGTTCGCTTAAAACCGCACTGCCGACTTTGACGACAATCCGTTTCATTTAGCGCTCCGTGACGATCAAATGATAAAGTGCATACGTAAGAGGCTTGATATTCAGATGAATAGCCGATGAGATCGGTGCGACGAAGGCCGGCTTTGATGGATCGTAAAACTCTTTTTCAAAGTGTTCCTGCTCGTAAACAGGATACCCCTCGTCAAAACCGAACCGGCTTTTCGCAACGGGAGCAAGATCGAGCATCTTCAAGAAGGCATTGGTTTTCTCAACCGCTTCTTCAGGACTCATAGCGTCAGCCCGTGTCAGCGCAATCGCGTAATTGCGCTCGGACAAAAGCGCCGAAAATGCTTCGAGCTCTTTTTTCAGTGTCTCATACTGGTAATCCAGTTCGAGATACGATGCCAGATCGATCATGAAAAGGAGGGTTTTGGTACGCTCGATATGACGCAGGAACTTGAGCCCCAGCCCTTTTCCTTCCGATGCCCCGCCGATAATTCCCGGAATATCGGCCATGATGTACGAATCATAATCGCCGATATTGATTTGTCCAAGCTTTGGGGTCAATGTCGTAAATTCGTAGTTTGCGACTTCGGGACGTGCATTGGAGACGGTCGATATAAGGGTCGATTTTCCGACATTCGGAAATCCGACCAGACCGACATCGGCAATCAGCTTCAGATCAAGTCTGACTACACGGGTCACACCCGGTTCGCCCGGTTGGGCATACATCGGTTTTTGGTTCGTTGAGGATTTGAAGTGGACATTCCCCAGTCCGCCGCGTCCGCCGGTAAGAAATAAAACCTCTTTGCCGTCTTCTACCAGATCCAGCAGTACTTCGCCCGTTTCGACATCCACGACCTGCGTCCCCGGCGGAACAATGACAACGAGCCGTTTACCCGCTTTGCCGGCCATATTTGACCCCATGCCCTGCTGCCCTTTTTCGGCTTTGAGGTTTTTATTCCCCTGGAAATGAGCCAGCGTGTGCGTATTGTTATCGACTTTGAAATAGACATCCCCGCCGCGACCGCCGTCGCCGCCGTTGGGACCGCCTTGAATGACGAATTTTTCCCTGCGGAAAGCAACACACCCTGCTCCCCCTTTTCCGGATGAGACGGTAAGTTCTACGCTATCGCTAAACATGGATGTTCCTTTTCACATTAAAAAAAGTCAAAGGGCATAGTCCCTTTGACGGTATTGTCAAATTATATTTACTTAAAACTATACTTTTACAGCATCTCATAGCACTCAAAAAAGCACACCGTTAAGAAAATAAATTTTACTAGGATTGGGGAAAAATTACCAGGGATCGGGCGTGAGCCCGATAAAAGAAATTAAGCAGCAGGGATAATAGAAACTTGTTTGCGTTTTTTGTCTTTGCGCTCGAACGCAACGACGCCGTCAACCAACGCATACAAAGTGTGGTCTTTACCCATACCGATATTTTTACCCGGGTGAACTTTCGTACCACGTTGACGGATAATGATGTTACCCGCTCTTACGAATTCTCCGCCGTATTTTTTGACACCAAGTCTACGTCCCGCTGAATCGCGGTTATTCTGTGTACTACCCTGACCTTTCTTATGAGCCATTGTATTCTCCTCTTACCTTCTAAGATTTCTAAAAGAATTTACGCGGCGATCTTAGTGATACGAACGCGTGTGTGATCTCTACGGAAACCACGTTTGAGTTTGCTGTCTTTACGGCGACGTTTTTTGTAGATCACGACTTTACGGTCACGACCTTCATTGATAACTTCTGCAGTGACGACAGCACCCTCTACAAATGGAGTACCGGTTTTAAGTTCACCGTTGTTTACGGCAAGAACTTCTTTGATTTCGACGGTTGCTTTAGGTTCAAGACCCATTCTATCGAACAAAAGGATATCACCCTCTTGAACTTTGTACTGCTTTCCGCCGTTTTTGATAATTGCGTACATTACTGTTCCTTACTTTACAAGTCTACAAAAAGTGGCGAATTGTAGCCGAACTTTATTTAAGCTTAGATTAAAGCGATCGCGTCAATCTCGACAAGCGCATTTTTCGGTAGCGTTTTTACCGCAACCGTAGAACGTGCAGGCTTATGATTTCCGAATGCCGCACCGTAGAGTTCATTGACTGCGGCAAAATCATCCATGCTGTCCAAAAAGATGGTTGTTTTGACCACTTTATCCAACGAACTTCCCGCAGCTTCCAAAACGGCTTTAAGGTTCGATAAAACCTGCGCACATTGGGCTTTGACGTCCCCATCCACCATCTCACCCGAAGGTTTCAAAGCGATCTGTCCGGAAGTAAAAACCATTCCGCCCGCGATCATGGCTTGCGAATACGGCCCGATGGCCGCAGGAGCATTGGGAGTGTGAACTATTTGCATTATTTTCCTTTTGATATTTGTGATGAATGAATTATTTCTTGTATTTTCTCAAGGCATCGTTTAAAATCGATTGATAATCCTCGGTCGGCCAATATCCCGGCATCGAGTAGAGTACTTTGCCGTTCGGATCGAGAAAATAGCTCATCGGAACCATTTTAGCGGTCAGATTTTTCGGATAAACGCTTTTGTCCCGCGTCACATGTACGGCAGAAAATTTGCTATTGATCGTAGAGATGATCGTATCGTCTTCAAGCGTTGTCGCTTCAAGCTTGCGGCACCATCGGCACTGTTCGGTCGTGATGATCACCAGCATCGGCTTGGATTCTTTTTTCGCTTTGACTTGTGCTTCAGCAAAGCTGCTGTTCCAGTTGATCTCCGCCCCCATAAGCCACAACGGCATTGCAAGCCACAGTACCATCTTTTTCATGTTAACCCTTTTGCATTCTAAAAACGTAATTATAATCCAAATCGTTCGATTAGTCGTCCGAAAACACGATGCAGTTGCTCTACTTCATGAATCGATGTCCGCTCATTCGGAGCATGAATCGTATCATTGATGACACCGAATTCGATCACATCGATTCCGTATGCCGCGACAAAGCGGGCATCCGATGTTCCCCCCGCAGTCGAGTGCTTGGGTGTAATGCCGCACACTTCGGCGATTGATGCTGATAACGCTCTCACAATCGGAGTTTCGGCATCGGTCACAAACGGCATGGCCGACGGCTCCAGCCGAAGCGTATAATTTAATCCCTCAAGGTGCTGCGCCATGAACCCTTCGATCGCCGATACATCGGTTCGGGTCGAGTTACGGACGTTGAACATCATCTTCAGTTTGCCCGGAGAGACGTTTGTCGTCTCTATTCCTGCACGGATATCGGTAATCACGATCTGGCTTGGAGCGAAATATTCATCCCCTTCATCCAAAAATGCCCCGGCGATTTTCGGCAATACCGAAGCAATCTGATGTACTGGATTGACCGCTTTTTCAGGGTACGCGGCATGCCCTTGCTTGCCGACGAGCTCAATTACCCCATTGATCGAACCGCGGCGTCCCACTTTAATTGCATCCCCGAACGACGTTTCGCAAGTGGGTTCTGCAACGACCACAGCATCGGGCAGCATACCGCGTTCTTTAAGGTATTTAAGGACTTCAACGGTGCCGTGTTTGGCCGGCCCCTCTTCATCGGACGTCAGGAGCACGGAAAGCGTTCCCTTAAAATGTTCGGCATCTTTGAGCGCCTGAACGAATGCCGCTACGCCGCTTTTCATGTCCTGTGCGCCTCGGGCATAAATATATCCCTCTTTTTCCGTTGCGACAAACGGATCGCTCTCCCACCCTTCTCCCGCAGGAACGACATCGACATGCCCTGCAAAACACAGATGGGGACCCTCCCCGAAGCGGCGGTAGGCAAACACGTTTTTCACCTCCGCATAATCGATGCGAATAAACGTAAAACCGTCCAGATACCCTTCCAGAAAATCAAAAATTTTTCCGTCATCCGGCGTGACACTGTGCGATTCAAGCAGCTTTTTAAAAAGTTCGATAACGTTCAAGCGTATTCCTCTATAACTGCGTCTCGTATTCCAGACGCAAACCTTGCGGCGTCATTATAAGCCCTCTTGGTTTGATTTTGCCTTCAGCGATCTGGGTACGATGCTTTTCACAAAGCGGTATCAGATGATGGTGCTCTTTGGCCGAAGGCATCGCCGCTTTGTTGCGGATTAGAGAACCGCAAATGACACATTCGCAGGCACTGATCTCGCGATAGCGTTTGATATATTCCTTTTGGTGTCCCAGTTCCAGAACATCGTATTCTTTGGCCAGATTTTCCCGCAGGCGCTTGGCATTATCCAAAAATCGCTGATTCATATGAAGCGATTCGGCGAATTCTAGCCCGTATACGCTGCTCCCGCGCCCCGGTTTGAGAATACGGTCATACACCAACTTATCGCTTTTCTCGTCATAATGGACGCTTAAATGGAGGCTGACGACTTCGCGTAAACGACTTAATTCGTGAATCATCGACAACTGATGCAAATGAGTCGTCATAAGAAATAAAGCCCCTTTCCGCGCCAGTTCTATAATGGTCGAAGCGACAATAGCTACCGCGGAAAGAGTCTCTGTACCATGGCTGATCTCATCCCCGATAACAAGCGAACGGGACGTGGCACGGCTGAAGATCGTGTTGAGTTCCAACATTTCCACTCCAAAGGTCGAGAGCGACTTAGCAACGTTGTCACGGGACATAATACGGGTATAAACCCCGTCAAAAAGGGAAAACTTCATCGATTTGGCGGGAACAAAAAAGCCGGCTTGCGCGAGTACGGCGGCGATACCGATGCTTTTCATTAAGGATGATTTTCCGCTCGAATTGATGCCGTACAGCAATAACCCGCTGATGTCGGCACCGTCATGGACGCGGGAATCCAGCATGACCGTAGTCGGATACGGCAGATCGAGATAATCGCGCTGACCCATAACGATGTCATTGGGAACATACGCAATCCCCTGTGCTTCGACCAGCAAATGGCGCAATCCCATCGCCTGCAAAAAATGCTCTTTGGCTCCTTCGACGATCATCGGGCGGGTAAGCGCGTATTTTTCAGCTACCAACGCGGATGTCACGGCAACGTCAATCCTAGCGATCCACTCTATCAGCTCGCGCACATGGGGAATCTGTTCATCGATCCACTGGCGGTGAGCACAACGCGACGCTACCTCTTGCGGCCATCCGTTCAGTAAAGTCTCCGGCGGAAGCAGGGATGCGACTTTATGCTTTGCAAGATAGTCGCGTATCTGCGCCGCCTGAGTGACAGAGTCGGCAAGCTGCGCGATGCTTTCTGCCGATGCCTGATTATTCTGACAATGCCACCAGGCCAGTTCGATATCCCCTACGTTTTGCAGCTCGTTTTGAAGCCATCGCGCATGAGGATTCGCAGCCTGAATCCAATCGTAGCGGCGATTCAGCTCGGCGGCATCCTGAATCGGTAAGAAAAGACGAAAGCGCCCCAGCCGTTTTCCCATCGGCGTCGACATCATTAACATGATTTTAGCGATGCTGGGAAGCTTTGGATCGATCGAGGTCACTTCCAGCTGCTCGAGGGCATTATTGCCCGTTTCCATCAGTGTTTCGGTTTCCAAAATCGTCGGGAGGGCAAAAGGCGCTTTATCGCTTTCAAGAAGCCTTTGTGACAACATTGAGAGCGCTTGTGCGCACAGCGGCCTCTCCTCCAGACTCAGATGCTCGATGGGGCTTAATAACGACGTGATGGCAAATGCTTCTTGGAACAATCTGTTTTGATCGGCCGTATCAAAGCGGCACGTTTCGTACCGATACTCAAACATGGCAAAGTTACTCTCTATCTCATCAAAACAACGGCGTGAGGACGCTCCGATCATCACTTGTCGGCAACCGATCACAAAAAGCAAATGCAACGCACGGTCAATGGCTGCATACGGGTGGGCCGCTTCGAAAGGGATTTCGCACAGCCACCCCTTCATCCCGTAGGGTTCCATCATGGCAACGCCGATCGCGTATCCGTTGTTGCCGCTGTTATCAAGGTAAAGTGAGGCTTGAGGCTCTGTTATCATGTTGTCACCGCATACACTATATTGAATGCCATTATACCCTCACAATAAAGAATGATTGGTGTTTAACTTTAATTTTAGTAAGAATGGAGTTATAATCGCATACTTATACACTAATCTAAGTTTTAGGACAACCTTGAAGATGACACGCCCAACACCGGTGAATGAAGAAGTTTTATTTGACGGACGCAGTCTGATCTCCGAAACCGATACACAAGGGATCATTACGTACGTCAATCGCAAATTCACGGAAATGACCGGATATACGGCAGTCGAAGCTGTCGGGCAGCCACACAGTCTTTTGCGCCATCCGGACATGCCAAAAGCGGCATTTGAAGGAATGTGGAAAGTGATCCAAAGCGGAAAAATCTGGGAAGGGTACGTCAAAAATTTACGCAAAGACGGAAAATTTTACTGGGTAGTCGTCCATATTGTTCCCAAATTGGATGAAGAAGGCAGCGTCATCGGCTACATCGCATCACGCAAAATGCCGGATCGAAACCGCCTCAAGATCATCAAGGAGCAATACGAGGAGATGATGAAGGCGGAACTATAGCATTTCAAATTTTTGTTTCCAGCCACTCTTTCCGGCGGTAAACCCGCCAAAACCACCACCCTTTGATAAATGTTTCAACCGTCATTGCCACATAAACCCAGAAAATTCCCAGCCCCATTTTCATCACCGCATAAGCAGGAATGATACGGAATATCCACAAAGAAAGGATCGAAATCCGCATCGTCATTTTGGTCGCTCCCGCTCCCCGCAACGCACCGCTGAGAACGAACGTCAAAGCCAGAGGAACCTGAGAAATTCCGACCAGCCGGAGATAGATCGATGCGTATTCGATCGTTGCGGCATCATTCGTAAAATACCGCACCAGATATTCGGGAAATGCCACCAGAATGATGCCTACGCTTCCCATAAAAACAATCGCGATTTTGGAACTCAGCACTCCGGCCTGATACGCATGGTCCCATTGCCGTGCTCCGATGTATTGTCCGGCCAGCACCATCGCCGCAACCGAAAATCCGAATCCCGGCATGAAGGCCAACGCTTCAATCCGAAGAGCGATCTGATACCCGGCCAATGCCTGAGTGCCGTACGAAGCGATGATCACGACGAACAGCAAAAAGGAAGAAACTCCGAGCACTCTTTCGAATGCGGCCGGCAAGCCGACAGCGATCAATCGGCGTACATCGGCGAGCATGAGAATCGGATAGACACCGAGGACTCCCCCCTTTTTGAGCAAAAGCCATCCGTACACGACAACCGTGAACCCGTACGCACACACGGTCGCATACGCCGCCCCCTCTACCCCCATGGCGTCAAAGCCCCCGTGGCCGAAGATAAACAAATAATTCAATCCGGCGTTAAGAAATGCCGAAACGACCTTAATAGCTAAAGAGCTTTTGGTGTCGCCCGCGGCGGAAAGGGCATTGTACGCTAACGTATCCAGAAAAATAAGCCCCATACCAAGACAGAGAATCTGAAAATAATCGCTGCCGAGCCTTATGACTTCCGCATCGGAACCCATCCAACGAAAAAAATCATCCGAATAAATCCATCCTACCGTCCCGACGACGGCAGATGCAAGCAAAGCGATCCAACTGCCGATATAGACGACAGCCGATGCACGGTGACGCCGAGCGCTGCCGATGTAACGGGAAATCAAAGCGCTTGATCCGACGGCATACACGCTCATCACGGCCTGTATGACCATCATGAACTGCATTGAAAGCCCTACTGCCGCCAACGCTGCGGCCCCAAGCACTCCGATCATGATCATATCGATAAGTATCTGGATAATATCAAGAAGATGTTTGAGCGCAGCAGGTATCGCCAGCCGCAGAACGTTTTGCTTCATTAGAAAGACCGTTTAATCCTGCAGCTTTTGCGCAATCTCTTGCATCGCCTGAAAAAGCGCCTCTTTGGTAGCGTAACGCAGTTCAACCCGATTGACCGGAATTTCTCCTACCGGATCAAAATCGCATATCAGCACATACGCTTCGACGGTAACCACATCCGCTTTGAGCTCGGCCCATTCAAGAGAAACCGACGCGCTGTCTCCTCCGGCATGAATCATAACGGCGGGATAAAGACGAGTCACTTTGGACAAATCGATCCTCTTTCCGTCATCTTCAAACCATATCTCACCCTTCATTCGATCTCCTTCAATCTGAAATTACGCCGTATCCAACGGTAATACATGGATGCCAAAAGAAAAACGGCTCCTAAAATCAAGGCAATCGTTCCCAACCCGATCGCCTGCTGAGCCAAATGCCCGATCAGCAAAGAAGCAAATGCCCCTACTCCCAAAAAAATCATATCGTTGTAGGCGACAACACGACCGTAAAATTCGCTGCGGGTATGATGTTGAAGCAGAGTATAGGTATACGACCATAATGTGGTTGTTACGAATCCGACTAAAACGGATGCGGCCAGAGACGCATAAAAGTCTTCCATTACCGCCGCCCACAAGGCAATAGCGCCTGCTTCAGCCGCGAAGAGCCATCCCAGTCGTGCATTGTTAATCCAATGCCCAAGCACTACCGGCCCGATCACAAGTCCTAATGCCCGCGCGGCATTGAGCAATCCGATCCCCAGCGAAACGGCAACAATGTCGGCATAATAGTGTTTTGCCGCCAATGCCACCAATGCATCGAAAGCCGTAAAGCCGAGCACCGCATGCAATATCATCAGATGCAAAACGATCTTATTTTTACCGATGTAGACCATCGCTTCGCCCATCATGATCATAAAACGCGGAGGATGAGCCGCAATCGTCTTTTCAAGCTGCAGTCCCGATGCCAGTACCAAAACAATGACAAATAATCCCGCATCAAGCAAAAAAGCAGGCGTCACGCCGATCCAATACACAACCAAACCGCTCAGCGCCATCCCGAGGGTATAGGAAAGCGACCAGATAATGGAATGGATCTCATTGGCAGTCTGAAGCGATTTCCCTTCCAGTATACGCGGAAGCAGCGACATCTCCACCGTAAAATGAAAACTTGATGCTCCCATACGGATAAATACCAGAATATACAGCAGCCACAACATCGAGACCGAATCGATCGTTACCAGAGAAAGGGTACAGACGATTTCGATGATTGTCAGAATAATCATCAGCCGTTTCGGATTGATCCGATCAATGAGAACGCCGCTCAACGGAGCCTGAAAAACCCCCGGAAGAAAATGCAAGGCTGCCACCAAAGCGATCGTTGCCGCATCGGCTCCCATCTGAATCAGCAGAGTATAGATCGCAACATTGCTGAACCATGCCCCGAAATAGGCTATCAGCTGAATAAGAGAAAGACGACGAAGCAGCGGTTCGTCTCGTAAAAGGGCCCAGTATCGTTTCATAAACGCAAGGGTATCACATATTATTATAGACAAGCCCTAAAGTTTTTAGATCATTGGACGATTTAGAAAATATCAATAGTCCCACCTAATAAAGTAGGAGAGAAAAATGGAAATTTTGCAAACGACTGCTAAAATGCAGCAGAGTCAGATGCCTATGTCAAAGAGCAGCGGTGCAGAAATGCAAAGCGCTCAAATGCAGAAAGTTCAAACGAACGAAAACAAACCTTCTGAATCGGCCACTGGTCAAAAAGTTTCTCAAGCCGATTACCAAGAACAGATGGAAGACCTGGTTATGAAGCTTAACCGCTCGCTTAATCCGTTTAATACGTCATTGCGTTTCGGTTTTGACAATTCGTCGGATGAATTTTATGTTTCCGTCATTGACACAAAAGACAACAGTATGCTTCGTCGGTTTCCGGCAGAAGAAGCTGAATTGATTTTGCCGAAAATTCAGGAAATCAACGGTCTTCTTTTTGACCAAAGCGTATAATCGCCATTCAGAGTACTTTATCAACTTAAATAATTTAAAGGATTTTCGATGTACAACAACAATCTTGCCTACAACACCTATAGACAAAACGATATCGTCGTGGAATCACCCGCAAAATTGATTCAAATGATGTACGAAGGGATTTTGCGTTTCAACATGCAGGCAAAACGTTGTATTGAAACAGGCGATATCGAGAAACGAACGTACTGGATTAACCGTTCCAGCGCGGTTGTAACCGAATTGATCAATATTCTGGATTACTCGCACGGTGACGTTGCCCATTATTTGGCCGGACTGTACACCTATCAGCTTCAATTATTGATGGAAGCGGCGCTTCACCAAGACAGTACAAAGATTGACGAAGTGAATAATGTCATCAAAGGTTTACTCGAAGCATGGAAAGACAGCACCAATGTGGCTTAACGAGTTCAAAGCCGCACTTATTTTGGAACAAATTGACACCATTTCTTCCCTAATAGACGAAATACCGCACTTTGAAACCCTCGAAGAGATAGAGCAGGCTGCCTATCTTCTACAACAGGCATCTGAATTGGCAGAATCCACTAAACGTCAGACTACGCAAACGCTTCAGCACCTCAAGAGTACGATCGATTACCTGAAATCCTCCCAGACTCCCACAGACTCCTCATTAAATATCAAACTTTAACGCCATTCTCATTCTTTTTTTGCTAGAATCGCGGTATTCACTCCATTTCAGATGTATGAAGTCCGGGGATCAGTTAAGAAGGATACAGATTATGAAAAAAGAGGTTAAAAAAGTTGTTCTCGCCTATTCAGGCGGATTGGACACCAGTGTTATTTTGAAATGGCTTCAAGATGAATACAAATGTGAAGTTGTCACGTTTACCGCTGATATCGGTCAGGGCGAAGAAGTAGAACCTGCCCGTGCAAAAGCGCTCGGCCTTGGGATCAAGCCTGAGAACGTCTACATCGAAGACCTGCGTGAAGAATTTGTACGCGACTACGTTTTCCCTATGTTCCGCGCCAACGCGATTTACGAGGGAGAATATCTTTTGGGTACCTCTATCGCACGCCCGCTAATCGCGAAACGCCAGGCGGAAATTGCCCGTATCACCGGTGCCGATGCCGTCAGTCACGGTGCAACCGGCAAAGGTAACGATCAGGTCCGTTTCGAAATGGGCTATCTTGGACAAAACAGCTCGCTGACGATCATTGCTCCATGGCGCGAATGGGATCTCAATTCCCGCGAAAAACTCCTTGCCTATGCTGCCGAGCACGGCATCAAAATTGAAATGAGCGGCAAAAAATCCCCGTATTCGATGGATGCCAACCTTTTGCACATTTCATACGAAGGGGGGATTCTTGAAGACCCTGCTGCCGAACCTGAAGAAAGTATGTGGCGTTGGACGGTTTCACCGGAAAATGCACCTGATGAAGCAGAATACATCGAGATCGGATACGAAAAAGGTGACCCGGTAAGCTTGAACGGAAAAACCCTTTCTCCGGCCGTAATGCTTGAACAGCTGAACATCATCGCAGGCCGTCACGGTATCGGACGTGCCGATATCGTCGAAAACCGTTATGTAGGTATGAAAAGCCGCGGATGCTACGAAACGCCGGGCGGTACGATCATGATCCGAGCGCACCGTGCGATTGAGTCCATTACTTTGGATCGCGAAGCGGCTCACCTCAAAGATGAGTTGATGCCACGCTATGCCAAACTGATTTATAACGGTTTTTGGTTTTCACCGGAGCGCGAAATGCTCCAAGCCGCCATCGACAAAACCCAGGAAAACGTCCGCGGAACGGTACGCCTCAAACTCTACAAAGGCAACGTTATGGTAGTCGGACGCAGTTCTGATATTTCTCTTTTCAATGCCGATTACTGCACGTTTGAAGAAGATGCCGTCTACGATCAAAAAGATGCGGCCGGATTCATCAAGCTGAACGCATTGCGCTTTATCATTGCGGGCAAAGCGCGTAAAAACAAATAAGGAATACTCATGAGCGGAACGATTACTAAAATCGACCCTGAATCGGTCGAATTTAAAGAAGAACTCGACAAAACGATCAAATTCACCGATAAAGTATGCGCGCAATTCGGATTTGTTTACAATCCCGATCCTGAGATCAATCAGGGAATTCAGTTTGGGTTGACGCGGAATAAACTGATGCACGGGAAACGCTACTGCCCATGTTTTTTCATCACAGGGAATAAAGAAGAAGACCGTATCTGCCCGTGCAAACCGGCACTCGAACATGAAATTCCGACCGACGGCGTTTGCCATTGCCAGATTTTCTGTACCCCGGCATATGCGGCATCGCAGCTCAAAAATGAAGAGATAGAAGCCGTCGTGCATCAACATTCACGCGGCTTGAGCACGGAAGAGTGCCAAATGTTGCTGAACAAAAGCGACATCGACAGCGACGAGCTTACTGCACTGATCGAAGCACGAGAACTGGGAATGGTCAACTTTAAAATCGTTGACGTCCGTGAATGGATGGAATGGAAAATGGGACGCATCGCAGGTGCGGATGTTTTGGTTCCTACCAGTAGTTTCTTCCAGACCCTCAATGAAGCGAATATCGGCAAAGACGAGCACGTTATCGTCTATTGTCATGTCGGAAGCCGAAGCGCGCACTGTCAACGCATTCTAACCGATATGGGATACACCAAAGTATCCAACCTGGCCCACGGTATCGTCTCTTACGGCGGCGAAATCGTCCGCGGTTAACCAAGGGAGCATTATGAAAGTCCTACTCACCAAAGACGTCAAAGGAGTCGGTAAGGCCGGCGAGATCAAAGACGTCGCCGACGGCTACGGCAAAAACTTCCTGATCGGCAAAGGGCTTGCCCTCGCCGCCACCAATGAAGTATTGAAAAAATATGAAGCCGATCAGCGCAAAAAAGCGGCCAATGAAGCGGCTGAAATCGAACGGTTAAACGGCATTAAAACCCAACTTGCCGATATTACCGTTGTTATTGCCAAAAAACTCGGCGATACGGGCCATCTTTTCGGCGCCGTTACCAAAGACGAAATTGCCCAGGCCTTGCTGGAGCAGCACGGCATTGAAATCGACAAGAAAGAACTCGATGCCAAGCACGGGATCAAAACGACCGGTTTGCACGATTTAGATCTCAAGCTCGGTCACGGTATCCACGCGATTCTTCGCGTCGAAATCAAAGGGGCATAACCTATGTTTGACGCCACCACCATACTCGCGTATAAAGGTCGGAATAAAGCCGTTATCGGCGGCGACGGTCAGGTGACGTTCGGAACTACGGTTCTCAAAAACAATGCAACCAAAATCCGCACTCTCCACAACGGAGAGATTCTGGCCGGATTTGCAGGCTCCACGGCAGATGCTTTTAACCTTTTTGATATGTTCGAAGAACATCTCTCCCATCGTAAAGGCGAACTTATCAAAGCGGTTATCGATTTTTCCAAAGCGTGGCGCAAAGACAAAATTCTGCGCCGTCTCGAAGCGATGATGATCGTCCTCAATAATGAGCATATTTTCATCCTTACCGGAAACGGTGATGTCGTCGAACCCGAAGACGGAGAGCTTGCCGCCATCGGAAGCGGCGGCAGCTATGCCATTGCCGCGGCACGGGCTTTAAAACATCATTCCAGCCTTGACGAAGAGGCACTGGTAAAAGAAAGCCTCTCCATCGCAGCCGATTTGTGCATCTACACCAACCACAATATCAAAACTCTTTCCCTCGGATGAATGACATGGATATGACCCCTCAAGAGATCGTCGATTACCTCGATCAACATATTGTCGGGCAGACCAATGCCAAAAAAACGATTGCGCTGGCCCTACGCACCCGTTATCGCCGCTTGCAGCTTGATCCGTCGATTCAAGACGAGATCATGCCGAAAAACATCCTGATGATCGGTTCTACCGGGGTAGGTAAAACCGAAATCTCCCGCCGTCTGGCAAAACTGATGCAGCTGCCGTTTATCAAAGTCGAAGCGAGCAAATATACCGAAGTGGGATTTGTCGGCCGGGATGTCGAATCGATGGTGAGAGACCTCGTGATGACGTCTCTTTCCATGGTCAAAGCCGAACACAACGAAAACAACAAAGACGCCATCGATCAATACATTCTGGACAACATCCTTAAAAAGCTCCTCCCAGAACCGTCCCATTTTGCATCCGATGCGAAAAAAGAGGAATACAACCTCTCCAAAGAGCGCATGAAAGAACGCATCATCCTCGGTGAAATGGACGAACGGACGATCGAAATCGATATCTCCAAAGGAAATATCGAATTTAACGATACGAACATGCCCCCGGAGATCGCACGGGTTCAGGAATCGTTTTCCAAAATGTTCTCCGTAATGGGAAAAGAAGAGACCAAAAAAGAGACGAGCGTCAAAGAGGCTAAAGAAATATTGCGTCAAGAGGCTTCCGAACAGCTTCTCAATCAAGATCAGATCAAGCGCGAAGCGCTACGAAGAGCGGAAGAAGGGGGAATCATTTTTCTGGATGAAATCGACAAGATTGCCGTCAGTTCCCGCAGTGACGGACGTAACGACCCGAGCAAAGAGGGAGTCCAACGCGATCTTCTTCCCATCGTGGAAGGGAGCATCGTCTCGACAAAGTTCGGCTCGATCAAAACCGACCATATCCTTTTCATTGCCGCAGGCGCCTTCCACTTGACCAAACCCAGCGATTTGATCCCTGAACTGCAAGGACGTTTTCCTCTGCGGGTCGAACTCGAACCGCTCGACGAGCAAGCGCTTTACCAGATTCTGACCAAACCGAAGAACTCATTATTGGAGCAGTACAAAGCACTGCTTTCAACCGAACAAGTTACTCTCAAGTTTGAAGACAACGCTGTACGGGCTATGGCACGCTATTCTCAAAAAGCAAACGAAAAAACCGAAGACATCGGGGCCAGACGGCTCCATACCGTTGTTGAAAAAGTCCTCGAAGAGATCAGTTTCAATGCCCTTAAGTACAAAAACACTACCGTGACCGTGACCGAAGACACGGTCAACACGATTCTATCGCCTGTCGTCGAAGATGAAGATCTCGCACGTTACATTCTCTAAAGGATTTTCATGAGTAAAGCCGGATTTGTCGCACTGGTAGGACGCCCCAATGCGGGCAAAAGCACGATGATGAACTGGTTGCTTGGAGAAAAGATCGCCCTAGTAAGCCAAAAAGCCAACGCTACCCGCAAACGTTCGAATGCCATCGTCATGCACAACGACGATCAAATCATTTTTGTCGATACCCCCGGGCTGCACAAAGCCGAAAAACTTCTCAACCAGTATATGCTCGAAGAAGCGCTTAAAGCGATCGGTGATTGTGATCTTGTCGTCTATCTCGCCCCGGCTTCAGACAAGACCGTCCATTACGAAAATTTTTTGGAATTGAATGACCAAAAACGTAAACACATTATCGTCCTCAGTAAAATCGATCAGGTCTCGCAAGGAGATCTCCTCAAAAAAATCGGCGAATACAACCGTTTCAGCGACCGTTTCGAAGCCCTTATCCCGGTTTCGGTTACCAAAAATGTGGGAAAAAACGACCTTCTCAATGCTATAGCCAAACAGCTTGACGAATCACCCTACCTCTACGATCCCGATAACCTCACAACCGAAATGATGCGCGATATTTACAAAGAGTTCATTCGCGAAGCCATTTTCGACAATATTAGCGATGAAATCCCCTACGAATCGGATGTCATAGTCGATAAAATTGACGAAGACGGTCCGGTAGAACATATACGTGCCACGATTATCGTTGAAAAAGAGACCCAAAAGGGGATCATTATCGGCAAAGCCGGAAGCGCCATCAAACGAATCGGCCGGAATGCCCGAGAAAAGATCGAACG
>NZ_JQGL01000040.1:18545-42332 GCF_000747095.1 Sulfuricurvum sp. MLSB | reverse complement strand
AAAACGGGTTGGGCGTTTGTACGTCGATAATAAGATCGAGCTTATCGATTGTATGCTTTCCGTAGCCGTCATCCAGCAATACGATATCGCATCCTATTGCTTTGGCCTCGGCAATCGCCCGCTCGCGTATTTCACTGACAATGACAACTGCATGGGGCAAACTGGTCGCATACAACATTGCTTCATCGCCGCTTGCCGCAATATCGCACAGAATATCGCGATCTTTGACGACGACCATTCCGCGACTTTTGCGGCCATATCCCCGCAAAACGATTGCCGGTTTGGAAAAATGTCTGGCCAGCTCGATCACCAACGGCGTTTTGCCGCTTCCGCCGACACTCAAGTTGCCGACGCTGACAACCGGAATACCGTAATATAAGGGAACACTGCGCCGATAACGCAGATATGCCGCCAGACAATACAGGCCGCTTAGCGGCAACAGCAGTAACGAAAGGAGTTTTTGGAGCAAAGAAGGGTGATACAGATACCCTTCCCCCCATCGTGCAAAAAAACGTTTCACACCCGGGTAGAAGCTACATCCAAAATTGCGTCGCTGATCTCATCGACCTGTTCGTCGGTAAGAGCGGCATAATTGGGAATTGAGAGTACCTGCTGATAGCTGCGCAGCGCGACGGGAAAATCGTTGACCCGCAATGAATATTTTGCTTTATAATAACTCAGCAAATGCAGCGGTATGTAATGAAGTCCGCACTCTATCCCCCGCGCAGCCAATTCACGGGCAAATGAATCGCGGTTTTTATCGACTTTGATGATATAAAGCGAATAGGGATGCTCATCATTGTCCATAGGGAGTTTGATATGCGGCGCCCCTTCGAGACGTTCGTTGTAAACGGCTGCGATCTCGCGCTGCCGCTCGATGATGTCATCTTGTTTTTCCAATTGCACGAGAATGGTCGCCGCATCCAGCGGGCTCATCATGTACTGGCTTCCGATATCGGTCACGTCGTAAATATATCCGAGCGCTTCATCCTCGGTCACCATCGCATGGTTGCGAAGGAGACGGGCACGTTCGATGATCTCTTCGTCATCACTGACCAGCATTCCGCCGTTGCAAACGTTACGGCGCAGGTGCGGGCTGAAATCGAAACAGGTGATATCCGCACCGGTTGAACCGATTTTTTGCCCTTTATAGGTCGCACCAAGCGCATCGGAAGCATCTTCGACGATTTTGACGTCGTATTGCTTGGCAATCTCATAAAGACGTTCAAGATCGACGCTCTGCCCTCCGACGTGAGAAACGATAACCGCTTTGAGTTTTTTGGATTTGTTTTCGCCCAGATAAGCTTCTAGCTTCTCCAGATCGATATTGAACGTGTCCGGATCGATATCGATAAAAATCGGTTCAGCGTCAAAATGACGTACCACTTCAGGTACCGAAGGGTATGCATTGATTGAGCACAGCACCTTGTCGCCCCGTTTCAGATCAATTGCCAGCATCGCCAGATGGAGTGCCGCCGTTCCGTGTGATGTTGCCAGTGCATAGGCAGCGCCGATATACGATTCAAACGCACTTTCGAGATCTTTGACGATATCGGGAGCTTCGCCGTCCAGTACCTCGTCAATTTTTTCTCTTTCATCTCCTCCGACTTCGACACGATAAAACGGGATATTCATCTGCATTTCCTTTTTATAGGGTTATATCTCTGGGATAATTGAAATCAATATTGACCGTCCTGGAGGTCAATTTGGCGATTACGGGCATACGGCGCTTGAACTGATTTTTATAAATCCGTTCGATAATCATATCGACCAAATTCGGATTTTCTCCATCAGAGACCATCTCTTCTTTTGTATGCCGCTCTTCGACGTAACGTTTCAACACACGGTCAAGTTCGCTGTAGGGGTAGCCAATCTCCGCTTCGTCGCTCTGCCCTGCCCATAAATCGGCACTCGGGGGCTTGGAAACGATCGATTCGGGCACTTTCAAATAGCGTGCCAGTTCGAAAACTTCGGTTTTGTACAGATCACCGATCGGATTAAGGGCGCTGGCGAGATCGCCGTAGAGCGTTCCGTATCCGAGCATGAGCTCGCTTTTGTTGCTCGTTCCCAGAACCAAGGCTCCTTCGCGTGCGGAGATATCGAACAGTGTCGCCATCCGCAAGCGCGCCGAAAGGTTTCCGATCCGGAGCGAAGACATGTCCGCATGTTCGTACGCACGCAGCATCGGCTCGATGCTGTGCGTTTCGGAACGAAGACCGAAAACCCGGCAAAGCTCGTCGGCATCGTCAAGGCTGCTTTGGGAAGAATAGTGCGAGGGCATCTTGACGCACAGCAGATCATCGCCGAATGCACGGTGCGCCAACACCGCAACCACTGCCGAATCGATCCCGCCGCTGAGTCCGACGACGACTTTGGAAAGCCCTGTTTTACGAACTTCTTGATCCAGAAATTGCGTCAGATACTCGCTGATTAACGCGTACTTGCCCACTTACAAACCTTACCGTAAAATTAACATTTTGCATTATAACGTAATTTGACACCGTGATTGTCAACATTTGTTTAATGAAATTTTCTCCAGTTCCCCGTTCTCAAATCCCGCCTGACGTCTGGCTTCGCAGTTGATCTCGATTTTACGGGGAAAACTTCCGGGATAATGGCGTTCGATGATCTCGAAATAACACGAAGTATCCCTCCCTTCTTTTTTGCAGGCGGCCTCAAACCACCGGTCCCCTTTTCGGACATGGTCGATCTCTTCATCTAAAATAATATGAAGTGCGGCAATGATCTTTTGGATCATCGGATCGTTGCGACACGGATACAATTTTCGCAAAATCTGCGGCGTCGCATCCAGCCCGTTGGCTTCCAGATAACGCGGCACGACCGCCATCCTCTCGGTAAAATTCAACGTACGCATCGAAGCTTCGAACAGCGCATCGTGCACCGGATATTCTCCGTAGAAACTCCCGAGTTCGTTTAAAAGAGCCTCGATCATCTCGAAATGGCGTACCTCATCGTCCGCAACGACCAGCCAATCTTGTTCAAACGACTCTCCCGCTTCCCGGAATCGGTATACCGCATCGAGCGCCAAATCGATCGCGCTGTATTCGATGTGGGCAATGGCGTGAAGCAGCAATATCTGTCCTTGCGCTGTTTTGAGGTTATTTCGGCGCGGTACTTCTTTGGGATCGGTAACGGTGCAAAAGCCGCAATAGGAAGGTTCATCAAAAACGGCGGGAGCCGTTTGAGGGTTGCGTGTTATCTTCCCCTCACGGTATGCCTCGTAGAATTCCCGAAATAACGCGATCTTCTCCGAGGGGATCGGTGCGGTGAGCAGTGTTTCCAGTGTTGCGTAGAGTTCCATGTGGCCAATTATGCTAAAATTTTACTAAAAAAGAGCACTGCATGGAAATCCTCAAACGTCCTATGGGCGATTATCAAACCAATTGCTATATCGTGAAAATCGACGGCAAAGAGATCATTATCGATCCGGGAATGGGGGCTACCGAATGGGTCATGGCGAATGTTACGAATCCCGTCGCCATTCTCAACACTCACGGTCATTTCGACCACGTATGGAGCAATCAGGAGCTCAAAGAAAAACTGCGCGTTCCCCTCTACACCCCCAAAGGGGACGTCATGCTTCTAAGCACCAGTTCGTGGATGCCGGGGCTTCCTCCCTCGACGCCCGATGTCGAAGTGGACGGTGACCAGTCGTTTGACATCAGCGGGATCAACGTGACGTTTCACCATTTTCCGGGACACTGCCCGGGATGTTCGATGATCGAGATCGACGATGTAATTTTCAGCGGGGATTTTTTGTTCGAAGGATCGATCGGACGATGGGACTTCCCTTATTCCGATGCGCAGCAAATGCGTGAAAGCCTTAAAAAATTTGCCTTATGGACAATCGACAAACCGCTTTATCCCGGGCATGGCGGTGCCACCAGCGTCAAAGCCGAGCAACGCAACGTAGACTACTGGCTAAGAGCCGTTTGAGGGCCTAATCGACGTTTTTCATCAAATCCAGACGCAGAACGTGGCGCTCGGTGATGACGGTTTTGAACTCCCCTTCGAACACCTTGATCTCATGGACGAATCCGCGTACGGTAACATTGCGTTTGCGTCCTTCTTTTTGATGCTCCGTCGCTTCAAAGGTGACGATGTCACCGGATCGTACGGGGGCAAGAAAAAGACAATTGCACGATGCCAATACGACATTGGGTTCATTCACTGCCGCCATAGCCGCAAAATCAGCTGCACTGAAAATAAACCCTCCGTGCACGAGACCCAGTTCGTCTGCTCGCATAACATCGCTCGTTTCCAACGAAACCTTCGCGTATCCGCTCTCTAATCTGACAATATACCCGCTGAATGAGCTGTTGATTCTTTCATGCGTATTTAACGCTGTCTGAGGATTGGAAACAGACTGTAACACATCCATGTTCGGGGTTTCTAATGATTCTTTGGCCAAGGTTATCCTTTTTTAATCCGTACGTATCCCCGCTTGGGAGCGGGATACCCTTCTACTGTTTTGCTATTATCGGCCGGATCGAGAAAATCTTCAAGACTTTGCGATTCAATCCAGTCCGTACGCCGCTGTTCGTCCGAAGTTGTTACTACGGTTCCCAATACCTCGAATTCTTTAAAGCCGGCACGGATACACCAGTTTTCAAGGGCTTTGAGTGTCGGGACAAAATAGACGTTGGAAATTTTCGAATAACTCTCGCTCGGGCAGAGGGCAACCGGATCATCCCCGTCGATGATAAACGTATCGAGGTAGACTTCGCCTCCGTCCTCCAGCCCTTGCCGAAGTCCTTTAAGCATGGCAACCGGATCGCTTCGATGGTACAACACCCCAAGACAGAAGATAACGTCGAATTTTTCTTCGTAATAAGGTAAATGTTCCACGCCGAGAAGCTCGTATACGATGTCCGTTTTTGCAAAACGGTTGATCAGATCAAATTGCGATTTAAAGAGGGCCGAAGGATCGAATCCTACGACTTTGGCCGGGGCATCTTCGAGGAAACGGAACATATAATACCCGTTGTTGCACCCGATATCGGCGACTTTTTTGCCCCGAAGATTGAAATGGGGACGGAGAAAATTGTATTTAAGATCACTGCGCCATTCGGTATCGATAAAGAGACCGAACAAATCAAACGGCCCCTTCCGCCATGGCATCATCATCCGAGCGATTCGTTCGAGATTTGCCATGTCAATCGGTTGGTCACTGCGCAGCGCGACCGTGTTTTCGCTCAGGCATTCGGCATGGAAATCGGGCAGAGACGCAATCGCTTCGCGCAGCGGTGCGATATTTTTCCATTCCATCCATTTGCCGCGCTCGGCACGTATCGCGTTCAAATCCATGTATGCTCCTCAACTTTAGGTCAAAATTTTAGCGATATTAGGCTAAAATCTTTAAATGCGTATCGAAAAAAAAGCCACTCTCGTCTCTACTACCGTCGCCTTTTTGCTGGTGACGTTCAAACTGACCGTCGGTATCATCAGCGGTTCGGTCGCCGTCTTGGCCTCGGCGATCGATTCATTGCTTGATATGGTCGTCTCGACGTTTAACTACTATGCACTGCACAATGCCGAAAAACAGCCCGATGAATATTTCAATTTCGGACGGCGCAAACTTGAGCCTCTCGCCGCCGTCGTCGAAGGGACGATCATCAGCCTCTCTGCCCTTTTTATCCTTTATGAAGCCATTTCGAAAATGGTGCAGGGAAGCCCGATCGAGAGGCTGGATTTATCGATCGGCGTGATGATCGCCTCCTTGATCGTTACCGCCGCTTTGGTCGTCTTTTTGCAGATCGTCGCCAAAAAAACGGGAAACATGGTCATCGAAGCCGATGCCCTTCATTATAAAACCGACCTTTTCAGCAATGGAGCGGTTCTGATCTCGCTGGCTGTCATCTATTTTACCGATTATGCTTTCATTGACCCGATACTGGGGATCGCGATTGCCGTATACATGATTTATTCGGCATTTCCGCTCATCAAAGAGGGAATTTTGATGCTGCTCGATGCTGCGCTGGACGCCGAGAGTGTCGGCAAGATCACTGCGTTGCTTGATTCACAGTATGATATCAACAGTTATCACGACCTGCGTACCCGCCGTTCGGGTTCGGACATTTATCTGAGCGTCCATATCGTCTTCAGCATCAGCACATCCCTCTACGATGCCCATCAGGTAGGCGACCGGATCGAACTGGCCCTTAAAAACCTGTTTCCCGATCACACCGTCCATCCGCTGATTCATCTCGATCCGTATGACGATTCTGAAGGGGACTACTTAGATTAACCTCCTTACGCAGGGATCATTTTATATTCGCTAGAATTATTATAGTTATAACATAAAGGATATATAAATGAAGATTTTCTCCGTCATAACTCTCACCTTGACTTCTTCGCTTCTCGTCGCCTCTCCCGTCTCCGACGAAGACGCTATTGCGAAAGGCTCAACCGCCTCTGCCGCATTGCTCCAAAAACTGGGAGGGGAAGTTAAAAGCAACATGCAATCAAACGGCCCGGTTAAAACACTCGAATTTTGCGCTCTCAATGCCCTCTCATTGACCGATCAAGTTGCCAGAGAGACGGGTACACAGATCAAACGCCTCAGCCTCAAAAACCGCAATCCGGTAAACTCCGCCGCAGGTGAAGACAAAGAACTGCTGGAAAAATGGGAGAAAATGGTTCAAAACGGCCGGAGCCTTCCGAGCCATGAAGTGAAAAAACAGCCAAACGGTACGACGGTCTATTACAAACCGCTGCTCATCAACAACGAAGCGTGCCTCAAATGCCACGGCGACATTGCACCCGATACTCCTCTGGCTAAAGCGATCAAATCGACGTATCCCGAAGACAAAGCGGTAGGATATAAAATGGGTGATTTAAGAGGAATGGTGAAGGTTGATATCGCCAAATAGCCGAAGGATTCTCTCCTCTCGGCATTGGCCGTTTAACGCGCATACTCCGTAACGCGGCTTTCACGGATAACATTGACTTTGATCTCACCGGGGAACTGCACCTTCTGGGCAATTTCATCGGCAATTTCCCGGGCAATCAGCGCCGTCTCATCGTCATTGACGCTCTGCGCATTGACGATAACACGGACTTCACGTCCCGCATTGATCGCATAAGCCTGCTTAACGCCCGCTTTTTGGGTCGCGATCTCCTCGATCTCGCTCACGCGGCGCAGAAAACTTTCCAGCACTTCGCGTCTCGCACCCGGACGGGCGGCCGAGAGCGTATCGGCGGCACATACGGCCGCACATTCGATGCTCTTGATCTCTTCAAAACCGTGATGCGCGTAGATCGCGTTGATCACGACTGGGTCTTCATTGTACTTGCGGCACAATTCCACTCCGATGTCGACATGGTTCCCGCCGCTTTCTTGGGTCAGTGCCTTACCGATATCGTGCAACAATCCGGCACGTCGGGCCAGTTTAATATCACCGCCCATTTCAGATGCCATGATTCCCGCTAAATGCGCCACTTCAAGCGTATGCGCCAAAGCGTTTTGTCCATAGCTTGAGCGGTATTTCAGCCGGCCGACAAGTTTCGCGAGTTCCTGATGAATCCCGCTAAGCCCGAGTTCGAAAACAATGTCTTCTCCTTCGCGCTGCATCGCCTCTTCAAAATCGTCGCAGACTTTGTGATACACCTCTTCGATACGGGCAGGCTGAATCCGGCCGTCTTGAATCAGCAATTCAATCGTTTTCGCCGCAATGGCACGACGGTATTGGTTAAAAGAGCTGACGATAATCGCGTTGGGCGTTTCGTCGATGATGATATCGACCCCGCTTACCATCTCGAGGGCTTTGATATTTCTCCCCTCTTTACCGATAATCCGCCCTTTGAGTTCATCGTCATCCAGATGGATAACGCTGATCAGCCGCTCCGCCGCAAACTCTCCGGCAAAGCGGGAAGTTGCCTGCGCCAGAATGTAATCGGACTTGCGTTTAAGCTGATCTTTGGACTGTTCTTCAAGCAGCCGCATCTCGCGTGCGAGCTCCAGCCGCTCTTTTTCGCGAATCTGCTCCAAAAGAATCGTTTTCGCTTCCTGTGCGGAAAGTCCCGCACGCTGTTCGACGATCACCTGCATTTGATCGCTTTTTTGACGGTAGTCTTCTTTTAATTTCTCCAAAGCGCGTTCGTTCCGCTCAAGGTTGAGTCGGCGGTTATCGATTGCAGAGCGCTGATTCGCCAGTTTTTCCTGCTCGTTTTGCCGAAAGTTTTCAAACTCACGCTCAAGCCGATTGATCCTGTCTTCACGCTCCGCTAAATCTTTTTTAACCTGTTGATACGTTTCATCGTACCGTTTTTGGGCCTCTTTCTCGATCTCGCGCGAGCGGATCGAAGCACGTTCCAACACTATCTGCGCTTCGTTTTCGATCGCTTTGGCTTTGGCTTTGGCCTGCTCAAGATACAAATCAAAATGAGCGGCGGAAATCTTTTTCGAAATTAAAAAGCCGACTACACCGCTGGAGATGGCTATGCCGCCCCCCACGAGTAGTTCGTTTAACATGGGTTTTCCTCATACTATAGACCCCTTTTGGGGTAATCAACAAATCAGATCGCACATCATAATCGTCACATAAAAATCTGTTTGTCCGACATTCGCATGACTGTATAAAAATGGTAAACGGTTTGGTTTTCAGGGTCGGAAAAAATCGATCGTACATCCCTTTGCCAAAACCGATCCGGCCAAGCGAGGCGTCTACCCCTATAGCGGGGACAATAGCTACATCAATTAAATTTATTTTTCTAAAACTGTCCCGAGGCTCGTAAATCCCGAAAGCTTTACGTTCCAACGGTAATCTCAATGGTACCATCTTGAAACTGACGCCATCCATAAACGGCAAATATACTTTATCCCATCGGCGCATCGTCGTCAGCGATTTGCGGATATCGGCCTCGAACTCCATCGGCCAAAAGGCCAAAACACGTTTCGGTCCGAGTTCTTTTAGAACTATTTGAAGCATCCGCCGCACCTTTGCGTCGCGTATTCTTTTGGTCGATCGGTTCGCATTTTTGAGTCGGTGCGTACACTCGCTTCTAAACTCGCTTTTGGTCACTTTTTACCTTTGCTTCGTTATAATCAGCCTAATTTTATCCAATTATGAAAGGCACATCGATGCGTTTTTCTCTCTTTTTTGCCTCTTTGGTCTCTTTAACGCTTTTATTCCAAGGATGCGGCGACGATTCGGCTGAAGATGCCATGGTCTCGACCGCTACATTTACTCTGACGGACACGGAGGGGAAAAATTATATCGTCGAAAAACGAGGGACCAATTTTACCCTTGATGCGGGAAAAGACAAAGTCGTCTTGTTTGATATTTTCGCCACATGGTGTCCCCCGTGCCAAGCCGAGGTCAAACATCTTGGCAATCTGCAAAAAAAATACGGCGAAGATCTCATCATTATGGGGATCACGATCGAAGACGACAAAAGCAATGCCGATCTTATCGCTTTCCGTGAAAAATTCAAAGGGGGCGATTACCTGATCAGCAACAAAGCCGACAACAAAGAGCTTGCCCGATCGATTGCCTCTACGATAGGCGTCGGACAGCAATTTCCCATTCCTTTGATGGTCCTCTATAAAAACGGCGAATACGTCACCCACTATGCCGGTGCGACGCAAGAAGAGATTATCGATCACGATATTGCCGAAGCGCTGGAACGTTAAGAATGTTCAGTTTTATCAAAAAAGGGCTGCAAAAGACAGCGGAAGCCATCGCATCGGTACTGCCGGAAAAAAAAGCGACGATTTCCAAAGACGATCTTGAAAACATTCTCCTTGAAGCCGACGTCGAATACGATCTGGTCGAAATCATCCTTCGTGAAATATATCAGGATGATATCACCCGCGAGCAGCTCGAATCCAAGCTGCTCGCAACGCTCAGTTTCGCCCAGAATACGTTGCCTGACAATCCGGATAAACCTACCGTCACCTTGATCATCGGGGTTAACGGCGCGGGGAAAACGACAACCATCGCCAAACTGGCCCAACGTCATTTGAACAACGGTGAGAGGGTCATGCTCGGTGCGGGCGATACCTTCCGTGCCGCCGCGATCGAGCAGCTGACCCGATGGGCCGATAAACTGGACGTCCCCATCGTCTCCTCGCGTCAGGGGCATGATCCCAGCGCCGTGGCGTACGACACGATCGAATCGGCCAAAGCGCGGGGATTCGAGCAGGTCATCATCGACACCGCCGGACGGCTCCACACCCAGACCAATCTCGGAAACGAGCTTAAAAAAATCGTCCGCATCTGCGACAAAGCTCATGCCGGAGCGCCTCATCGAAAGGTTTTGATCCTTGACGGTACACAGGGAAGCTCCGCCATCGCTCAGGCCAAAGCGTTCAACGAGATGGTGGGAGTCGACGGGATCATCATCACCAAACTCGACGGCACTGCCAAAGGGGGATCGGTGTTCAGCATCGCCTACGCCCTCAAGCTCCCTATCCTCTACATTGGTGTCGGTGAGCAGGCCGATCATCTGGTCCCGTTTGACAAATACGAGTTCGTAAACGGCATCCTCGACGCCATTTTCGCCGCCGAATAACTCCTTTCTGCCCCGGCGGGTTTCTCCCAGCCGGTTTAACCCCTGTTAATCCTTTTGCTGTATCCTGAAATCAAACCGGCACAAAGGGGTTTCATGCCAAGAATCGTTATCAAAGTAGGAAGCGGGGTATTGACCGAAAAAAATGCGATCGCCAAGGAACGGATGCTCAATCTCGTCTCCCTGATCGCCCGCCTTCAGGAGCAAAATGAGGTCGTCCTCGTCACTTCCGGCGCTGTCGCGTCCGGCTACTCGGCCCTCAAGCTCAACCGTCAGGAACAGATCAGCAAAAAAGTCCTCGCTTCGTTAGGGCAGCCGATCCTGATGAGCAGCTACAAACGCAAATTCGACACCTACAATATCTCGACCTCCCAGATCCTCCTGACCGAAGAGGATTTCGATTCGCGCAAACGGACCGCCATCTTCACCGAGATCATCGACACCCTCCTCTCCCATAAAATCGTCCCGATCGTCAATGAAAACGACATCTCGACAACCTCCGAACAGGTTTTCGGCGACAACGATCAGCTTTCGGCACACGTGGCCCACTACACCAATGCCGATCTGCTCGTGATCCTGAGTGACATCGACGGCTATTACGACAAAAACCCCAAAGAGTTCCCCGATGCCAAAATTCTAAAAGAGGTCCATGCGATCCCTGCCGAAGCCCTTTGCGCCGACCATACCCCCAACAACGCCTTCGCCACGGGGGGGATCGTCACCAAGCTCCTCGCCGCAAATTTTTTGTTGAAACGTGGGCAAAAAATGTTTCTGTGCAACGGATACGATCTCACTGATGCACAGAGCTACCTGCTGGAGGGGCACCACCGTTCCGGAACCCTATTCTGTACCCCTTCTTAAGGGCGCACCTGTTACAATCGCTGAAAAACGGGATTTTCGATGGCCAAGAAAAAAAACACCCTCTTCGAATGCCAGCACTGCGGCTTCACTACTCCCAAATGGATGGGGAAATGCACCAACTGCGGTGCGTGGGAATCGCTTATCGAGCTGAACGAACAACAGCAGGAAATTATTAAACTCACCTCCGCCTCATCGCCCTCCGGCGGTACCAAAGCCAAAGAGATCACCCAGATTGTCGAAGAAACAACCGAACGCTATACCAGTGATGATTGCGAACTCGACATGGTGCTCGGCGGCGGTGTCGTCCCCGGTTCACTCGTCCTTATCGGCGGAAGCCCCGGAGTCGGAAAATCGACGCTGCTGCTCAAAATCGGCTCGAATCTGGCAAAACAGAACCGCAATGTCCTCTACGTCAGCGGCGAAGAAAGCGAAGGACAGATCAAACTCCGCGCCAACCGTCTGGGGGCCAATGTCGACAACCTCTACCTACTAGCCGAAATACGGCTCGAACAGGTGCTCGGCGAACTGCACGAACGTCCGTACGAGTGTATCATCATCGACTCCATCCAAACCCTCTACTCCGAAACCATCGCATCGGCTCCGGGATCGGTAACCCAGGTACGCCAGATCACCTTTGATCTGATGCGGATCGCCAAAGAGCGGCGCATCGCCATCTTCATTATCGGGCACATCACCAAAGAAGGCTCCATTGCAGGGCCGCGCGTGCTGGAGCACATGGTCGACGTCGTGCTCTATTTCGAAGGGGACAGCAGCCATGAACTGCGGATACTGCGCGGATTTAAAAACCGTTTCGGTCCCACGAGTGAAATCGGGGTGTTCGAGATGCGTTCCGAGGGGCTCGTGTCCGCCAAAGATATCTCTTCGCGCTTCTTCAACCGCAGCAAAGCCCAAAGCGGTTCGGCCTTGACCGTCATAATGGAAGGTTCCCGTCCGATTGTCCTTGAAGTGCAGGCGTTGGTCAGTGACACTCACGCCCCGAATCCAAAACGTCAAGCCACGGGATTTGAAAACAACCGTCTTAATATGCTGCTGGCATTGCTCGAGCGCAAACTCGAACTCCCGCTCAACAGCTATGACGTCTTCGTCAACATCACCGGCGGAATCAAGATCACCGAAACGTCCGCGGACTTGGCGATCCTCGCCGCTATCATCAGCAGCTTCCGCAATCGCGCCATTTCCAAAGAGACCGTTTTCATCGGCGAAGTCTCGCTCGTCGGCGATATTCGCGAAGTGTACCAGCTCGATCAGCGTCTCAAAGAAGCCGCATCACAGCAAATTACCAAAGCGCTTATTCCGAAAAAACCACTCGAAAAAACAGCAGTCAAATGCTACGAAATCGATGAAGTAAACAAACTGCTCGAGTGGTTTTAAACAAGAAGCGAGTATAATTGCGTACCTAATAATATCAGGAGAATCAAACATGCCGATGTGTTCCATTTTTGCCGATCATAAATCCGAAGAACGGTATTCTAAGCTTTCGCTGGCATATACGACTGATGAAGAAAAACGAATGATCGAAGATGCGATCGACATGTGTACTCCTCTGTGTTCCATCAAACCGAATATTTACGGCGGTGCCGTGACGGGCGGCAAACGGATGATTACGATTGAATACCACGACGATTGCGACCGTGAAGGGGGCGATGTTTTCGAAGCCATTATCAAAAAACTGGGGATCGAAGAATGTCACTAAGCAAGAGCGCTTCGCATCAAAGTGCCGAGCTTCTCAAAGAGTTTGTCGCCGGTAACGAAACGTTTCAACAGACCTATTTCAAAAAACACGAAGCCCAGCTGCTGAGTCTGGTCAAAGAAGGGCAAAATCCCCGCGCCCTTTTTATCGGCTGTTCCGATTCGCGCGTTATCCCCGACTTGATTATCCAATCCAATCCGGGGGATCTGTTTGTCATCCGCAACGTCGGCAATTTCGTTGCCCCGTACAAGCCCGATGAAGATTTTCACTCGACCGCTGCCGGTATCGAATACGCTGTCGGCGTTTTGGAAGTTTCCGAGATCATCATTTGCGGCCATTCGCACTGCGGTGCGATCGAAGCGCTGTACAAAAGCTCCTGCGATACATCGATGGTTCATACGGCCAAATGGCTTACTTTGGGAGAAAAAGCAAAAACAATGGCGATGCTCGCGCTCGGTGAAAGCGCTGACAAAACCGAGTTGCTCCGTGCCACAGAATACCTCTCGATCGTTACGCAAATCGAAAACCTGCTGACGTATCCGTATGTCAAAAAATTGGTAGAAGAAGACAAATTGTTTATACACGGCTGGTATTATGATATCGAGACTGGGGGGATCGAGTATTATGATCCCGACAGCTATCAGTTCCGTCCCCTCAGCGATCTGGCCGATTAATCGGCGCTTTTACCGTTCGTTGCCCGCGCGGGCTGCCTTCTTACCAGTCGAGAAACAAAAACAGTGATGAGAGAAAATAGTTGGCGATGAAAATGGCCACAGCCGAATAAACGACGGCATAAATCGTCGACTGCCCGACACCCCGTGCCCCGCCTGAAGTATGAAAACCGATATAGCTGCCGATCGCACTGACGATGTATCCGAATACCGCCGCTTTGATGACTCCGGTCATAATATCATCGAATTCTCCAAGCCGCATCAGCGTATCCTGATAAACAATCGGATTGATGCCTAAAACGCCGGTCGAAATCATATACCCCGATCCGATCGCGATAAAATCGAACCAGATGACCAGCAGCGGAAGCGATATGACCGTCGCTACAATCCGGGGAGTGATCAAAAATTCTTTGGAATTCACGCCCAATATATCGATTGCATCGATTTGCTCGCTGACGCGCATGGTTCCAAGTTCCGCCGCCATAGCACTGATCGAACGCGAAATCAGCATTAACGAAGCGAATACGGGGCCAAGTTCTCGCGTAATCGAGAAATAAACGGTGTATCCGATAAAGTTCTCGGCTCCGAACTGATGAAAACCGTTGTAAAGCTGTATCGCCAATACCATTCCGGTAAACAGTGCGGTCAGGGAAACGACACCCATGCACCCCATCCCGATCACATCGATCTGGGTCAAGATGATTTTGGGGCGACGGAACACGTACGGATAGAGCGCAAAAAGTTTAACCTGAAACAAAACAAACTGTCCGAATTTGTCAATCGTCTCGTAAAAACGGATAAACGGATGACCGATATACCCCAGTAACCTCTCTATCATTACAGCAATCCTTGTTTTAATCTGCTAAGTTTACTCCAACAAAGCCTAAAATTCAAAAGTTTCTCGCTACAATATACATAATTTATCTTATGCAACGGAGCAACGGATGGCCGAAAAAGAAGAAGAACAAACCGCTGAGGGCGGTGGAAAGAAAAAATCAAATCTCCTGCTGATTGTTATTATCATCGTATTGGTACTTGTACTGATTATTGGAGGGGTGATTGCCGCATTGATGATGGGCAATGATGATGCTGCCGAATCCTCAGAAGGAGCTAAAAAAGAACTTTCAGCGGCTCATAATACTGATGGAACGGCTGATGAGGAATCAGCACCTGCAAGGGTGTCTGATTCTTCATTAACGGAAGTGGGATTGATGTACCCTCTTGATACCTTTACCGTCAACCTGCTTTCCGAGAGCGGCCGCCGCTATCTGAAAGTCGAAATCAATCTTGAGATCGAAGGCGAAGAACTCAGCCCGGAACTCGATACGAAAAAACCGATCTTCCGGGATATCATTATCCGTATTCTCTCCTCTAAATCGCTCGAAGAAATTTCGACGATCAAAGGAAAAGAGAAACTGAAAGAACAGATTGTAGAGGAGCTGAATATGCGCCTCAAAGACGGAAAAGTCAAAAACATCTACTTTACCGATTTCGTGGTGCAATGATCGGAATCGACCTCATAAAAACCGACCGGATGAAACGCTTTGTTGAGCGTTTCGGCGATCGAGCCATCAAACGAGTTCTCTCTGAGAATGATATACATTTGTACAAAAATTATCAAAATTTCGCTGGTCTTTGGGCCGCCAAAGAAGCATGTGCCAAAGCCCTCGGATGCGGTATCGGAGCCGAATGCGGATTTCACGATATCATCCTATCCAAAAGCCCGAAAGGTGCGCCGCTTATTGATCTTTCTTCACATGTAAAAACAACTTTCGGAATCGGGCATCTCAGCGTTTCAATCACGCATGACGGAGACTATGCGATTGCCGTCGTGGCCCTCGAAAAACAAAAGGCTTAACCCCTCTCTTATCCCCTGTACGCTATCATTTGAGCATCATTACGAGGATACCCATGAACGCCATAACCGTCACCAAAAACGCCGCCCGAACCTTGCGAAACTTTTTTTGCTGGGTGTATCAAAACGAACTGATCGCCCCGGATGACATTGCAGACGGCGATATCGTCGATATCCTTGCCCCAAACGGCGAATTTTTAGCGCGCGGCTATCTCAACCGCAAAAGCCAGATTGCCGTACGCGTCCTTGCTTTTGATCGACGCGAGATCGACGAAGATTTTTTTGCGGAGCGCATCCGTACCGCCCATGCCAAACGTGAACGTATTTCCAAGAGTGCCGATGCCTACCGCCTCATCCACTCCGAAGCCGATTTCCTTCCGGGGCTGATCGTGGATGTCTATAACGGATACCTTGCCGTTCAGATTAATACGCTGGGGATGGAGCGCCACAGAAGCGCCATTATCAATGCTCTCGTCAGCGTTCTGAACCCTCAGGGGATCATCGACAAGTCCGATGCCAAAGTCCGTACCAAAGAGGGGCTTGAGACCCGAAACGGCGTGATCTACGGCGACGTCAACGAATCGGTTACGATCACCGAAAACGGCGTCCGCTTCAGTGTAAATCTGCATGAGGGACAAAAAACGGGATTTTATCTCGATCAACGGCGCAACCGTTCAATCACTTCGGACTACATCCAAGAAGGAATGAACGTCCTCGATGTCTTCTGCAATGCAGGCGGATTTGGTCTGTACGCGCTTCGTAACGGAGCAAACGTCCGTTTCGTCGACCTCTCTGAACACGCACTCACTCAAGTACGCCATAATCTGACCCTCAACGGTTTCGCACCCTGCGACATCATCAAGCAAGATGCGTTTGATTTTCTCACTCTGGAGAAAACGACCCCGAATCGCTACGACTGCGTCCTCCTCGATCCGCCGCCGTTTGCCAAAACCAAAAAAGAGGCCGAAGGGGCGATCAAAGGGTTCAAATTTCTCTTTTCGGCAGGGCTGTCATTGACCAAACCGGGCGGCATTGTCGCACTCTTCTCGTGTTCGCACCATATCGGGCAGGAAGCCCTCCTCGACATTGCCCGTGAAGCCTCTGCCAAAGCGGGCGTCCCCTTGGAAGTACTCGAACTACTTCGGGCTGACGAAGATCATCCCTATATCCTCAATATCCCGAATTCTGCCTACCTCAGCGGCATCATCGTCCGTAAAATCGTATTATAGGAGTTTCTGTATGGAAGAGTTTATCACCGTGCAAAAATACGCGGCATTGCATCGGCTCAGCATTCATAACGTTGTTAAAAAAACCATGAACGGAGAGCTAAAGAGTATCGAAAAAGAAGAAAACGGCAAAAAAACGCTTTACGTCCGTTGTGTTCCTGCCGCTCCTCAGCCGAAAATTGAAGCAGTTGTGAGCGATGCGGATGAAATCGATTACAAAAAAGCGTATGAGGATCTGAACCAAGAATTCCTCCTGCTCAAAACGAAATACGAAAAACTGCTCAAAACCCACCAGGCTTGAGAAGCGTAAACCCGTCGTTATGAAGGGGTACGCTCATTTGCCTGCATTGTATCGACATAATCGCATACATCGTCATTTTGATTGCACGGCTGTTCATAGCGATCTTTCTCAAAACGGGCAAGATTGCTTGAGGCGAAATGCCAATTAATTACTTTCCACCAATGTTCCAGATAATCGGGCCGTCCGTTGCGGTAATCAATGTAATAGGCGTGTTCCCACACGTCGCAGGTAAGCAGAGGTATCTGCCCGTGCCGTATCGGCGTATCGGCATTTGGGGTCGTCTGGATTTGCAGTTTTCCCTCTTTTGTGATCACAAGCCACGACCAGCCCGAACCAAAAATCCCTGCAGCCGCACTCAAAAAGGCCTCTTTGAACTCGTTCATTGATCCGAAATCACGATCGATTAAGCCCGAAAGTTCGGTAGATGGCGCCGTTTGGCTTCCGCTTAATCCGTTCCAGTAAAAATCATGGTTATAGATTTGGGCGGCATTGTTGAACACGGGACCGCTTGCATACTTCACGATGTGTTCCAGCGCACTCTCAGCATACTCGGTCCCAACAATAAGGGTATTGAGTTTATTGACATATCCGGCATGGTGTTTGCCGTGATGATAGGAAAGCGTTTCCGCGGAAATATGAGGTTCTAAAGCCGAAGGTGAAAAAGGAAGCGTCATAAGTTGATGTAGCATTGCGATCCTCCTGAAAACGAAAGTATCACCTATCATCTTAACGTATAAGACTAAAAAATTTCACAAGGCTAGGGAGAGGGGGACCGATCTCAGGATCGGTTCAGAATTCCAAAAAAAAAATCACCCGCCTCCGACGAAATCGAGCAATTCGACCGTATCGCCCTCATGCAGCACCGCATTGCTCCACGCGCCTTGTTTGACGATCTGCATATTCACCGCCGCCGCCATGACTTTCGTTTCCAATCCCAACGAGCGGATCAGGTCCAGCAGCGTCGTATTCTCATGGATCGAACGTATTTCACCGTTTACTTTAATCTGCATTGTCTCTCCTACATCGACATTTTTATCAGTTGGGCGATCTGAAACAATTCCTTTGCAACCGCAAAATCGTATGCGGTCGCACCGTCATTGTTTTTCAGATGGGGATCGGCTTTGGCTTTGAGCAAAAAATCAACAATCTTCTCGTTGCCGCTGAATGCCGCCTGATGCAGCGGCGTGATCCCGTCATTATTCGCCAGATTAACATCCGCCCCGCGCATCACGACAAAGGTGACAAGTTCGAGGTCTTTTTTCTTAACGGCCAGAATCAACGGCGTATTGCCGTTATTATCCTGAAAATTGATGTCGGCACCGCATTCGAGCAAATATGCCGCCATCTTCGTATCGCTCAGTTTGATTGCCACATGCAGCGCACTGAGGCCTGCCGCATTGGGTTCGTCCACCTTATGTCCTTCTCGAAGATGACGTTCCATCGCCTGGCGGTCACTCTCAAACGCCGCGTCGTGCAAAGCCCCCGCGTTTAATGACAAAACCGACATTAACGCTGCGGCAAAAACCCGTCTGACCATTGTTTATTCCTTCACAAACCGTACCATCTTAAACCGTTCTCCCATCAGCGAGGGGGTGATCAGTATTTTTGCTTTTTCCAGTTCTTGTTTGTATATCTCTTCGCCCGCATGCTCTTTTAATATCGCCAGCAGATCGAGTATCCCCATTTCGACGAGAGCGACCAGCTGGGTTGCATACTGCGCGCACGCGATCCCCTCGCCTTCAAACGCCTCTTTGACATGCGTGAAATTGACATCGTAGGTAATATCGCTTTGTGCGAACACTTCGGCGAGATCCAGTGTTTCGTCGAAAAGAGGATAAACCTGATGCTCACGGTAAACACGGATCGAAAAATCGCTCCGTGCCTCCAATTCTCCGTAATCGAAACTCATAAATTCAAAACGCTTGGAAGCGTTTTTCATCGCATGCGCAAACGACTCGTATCCTCGCGCAATTTCCCCGCGATCTTGCTTATATTTTTCAGCCATAGCGGTAATTTCAGGATCGTCTTCCTCAAACTTAACCGCGTGGTTTTCGACCCGTCCCGTTTTCCCCTTGTAAAAAAGTTCGCACGGAAATGCATCGAAAATCTCGTTTGCGACGAAAAAGGTGCAGGTTTCGTCCAATTCGGACAAATCGCTGTAATGTTCAAGCTCGACGGCATTGCCGAACGATTCGTCAAAATAGTTTTTCTGAGCCTCCTGCAACGCTTGAAAGCGCTCGACAATCCCGAACCGGAGCGTCTGCAGCAGCTGTGGGCGAAGCGTATGGATAAACTCGATGATATCGGCGAGCAGATAACCGTGGTGCGCCCCGATTTCGCAAATCAGCGAATCGGTACGCAAGAACCCCTCGTCGATCCGTTTGAGGATATGGTTGGCGATCGTGCCGCCGAAAAACTTCGACGTACTGACCGCAGTATAAAAGTCCCCTTTTTTGCCGATCGGATGATAAGAAGCGTAATACCCCTGTTCTCCGTAAAGCCAGTCGTGCATATAGTCACTGAAGCGCATCGGTCGCCTTACAGGGTTGCCATGGCTTTTTCAAGGCGTACAAATCCTTCGTCGATATCTTCTTTGGTAATCGTCAGCGGCGGGAGGAAACGCAGCGTATTACGTCCGGCTTTCAGGACAAGTACACCTGCTTCGCGCGCCGCAGTGATGATTTTGCCCAGCGTGTCGCCATCGGCCACACGCAACCCGCGCATCATGCCCAGCCCGACGTGTTCAAGAAAGATAGCAGGATGAGCTGCAGCGAAACGTGCCAGTGCCTCTTCGAAATAGATCAGTATGTGGTCAAGTTCGCCGCTTTGTTTGAGCTCGTCAAGAATGTCAAGGACTTCATTGGCCGCTGCCGTTGAGAGGTAATTGCCGCCGAAAGTCGAGCCGTGGTCGCCGGGAGCAAAAATATCTTTTTTACCTGTCATGACAACGCCGATAGGAACACCTCCGCCGAGCCCTTTGGCCAACGTGATGACGTCAGGCTCAATACCGTAAAGATTGGAGGCCAAAAACTCTCCGGTACGGTAAATCCCCGTCTGTACTTCATCGACCATCAGCAAAATATTGCGTGATTTGAGCAATGCGGCCAGTGCCTGAACTTTTTGGCGGTCCTGCGGCTGAACGCCGCCCTCTCCCTGCACCAGTTCGATCATGACCGCGACGGTATGATCATCCAGCAGGGATTCGACTTCATCAATGTTTTTGGCGTATACGAAACCGTCGGGAAACGGCCCGAAATAATTGTGCATCGATTCCTGTCCCGTTGCTTTGAGCGCGGTGATCGTACGGCCGTGAAACGAATGTTCCAGCGTAATGATTTTATACCGCTTCGGTTGAGCGTGCTCTTCGCCGTATTTGCGGGCAATTTTGATCGCCCCTTCGTTGGCTTCCGCACCGCTGTTGGCAAAAAAGCATTTCATGTCGTAGCCGCTTAGCTCGACAATGCGGCGGGCGCACTCGGCCTGAGGCTCGATCATATACAGATTGGAGACATGAATGAGGCGGCCGGCTTGTTCGCAGATTGCTTTGCTCAGACGTTCATTACCGTGCCCGACGCTGCACACGGCGATACCGGCGGCAAAATCAACGTACTCTTTTCCTTCGCTGTCGGTCAAAACCGCATTTTTCCCCTTCACAAAACTGACGTTTTGTCGGCTATATGTCGGTAATACATAGTTATCAAAATTTTTAGTCATATTTTTCTACCTTTATTTTATGTTCTTGATATACGGCGCTCTCCCCTTCATAGCTGAGCAAGGAAGGCGTCAAAACATTCGCATCCGGCGTCCCCGAATAGATCAGGATACAATCGTTCCTCAACCGTTCATCCAGCCGGACACGCATTGTCACTTCTCCCGAAGGCGACGACAAGCGCACACGTGTTCCCTCTTCAAATCCCGCTTCAGGATGGATATAGACACCTTCGGGACGGTTAAATTGCGAGTTCAAACCTCGCGCATGCTTAACGGTAATCAGAAAAAATCCCTCATCGGCGCTGAATCCCGCATCGATCTCATCGGGATAAACGAACTCTCCGTTTCCGAATCCTTCTTCGTACGGAATATCGGGAATCCCCGGACGGTATCCCGTCCCTTCGTTTAAGAGGATTTGCGACCTGAAATGGTGCAGATAGTGCTCTTCATTCTCCAATACGACTCCGAACGTGTCGCACAGTCTTTTTGCCAAATCGTATTCACCGATTCCGATGTCGCTTGAGGTAATGTACGGCATTTCCTGCAACGTATAATCGCCGTACGAACTGCGAAAATCGTTTTTTTCCAAAAAAGTCTTTGCGGGTATCACCAAATCCGCCGCACGCGACGTCTCATTTTCGTACAATCCGAAATAGACCCGGAATCCCGCTTCCGCAAACATTCGCCTCACTCTAGATGAATCAGGCATCTGCGAGAGCGGATTGGCTCCCTGAATGAAAACACAATTATACTTTGAAAAATCGGCAGTGGGTTTGGAAACCGTCTTTCGGATCGTCTCGAACGGATTGTCAATCCCCAGCATCGAGTCTCCCAAATAGCTCACCCCTGATCCCTCTTTTCCAAAAAGTCCTACAAGCGTTCCAAACGCATCGATGGCGCGAAGGACATCGGCGCCGTTACGGTATTTCTGTACCCCGACACCGACGAGAATGGCTGTTTTCTTCCCCCCGATCATCGCCAACATGGAACCGATCTCTCCCAACGATACATCAATCGCATCCAATGTTGCTTTGATCCGAATCGTCTGGGTCAGTTCATAAAAATCCTCAAACTCGCTTGCATATTCTTCAAGCCACTCTTTATCGTGCAAACCCTCGATAATCGCAAAACGGCTCAACAGCAATGCCAGATGCAAATCCCCGTGGGGTTTGATCTGAATATGCAGATCGGCTTTTTCCGCTAGAGCGGTTTTGACCGGATCGATGACGACAAGCGTTTTGCCTTGCAAAAACGGCAGCAGGTGTGAATGGCTGACATGCGGATTACGGCCCCACAAAACGACCACTTCGCTGTTCTCGATCATCTGCGGCGACAGAACATAATTGATTCCCCGCCCCAACTCTATTCCGGCCGCTCCGGCCCCGTCACACAGCGATCCCGAAGTTCCTACCGCTTTATATCCGGCGAAAAAATGTTCCACGCTCCGCTGCATCAAGCCGATGTTGCCGCTTCCACGAAAGTAAAGGACTTCATGGGGCTTATTCGCCAGCAAAACATCCGTCAGGGCCGTTATCGCTTCGTCCATCGACACGGGCCGGCCGTTCAGGCGCGGTACGGTGATGCGTTCGTTCTCATAATAATGGTTCAAATTCGGACAAAGATACCCGCGGGTTACGGGATGATTTTTGTCTCCGCGCAGCTTATGAGCCTCATCCACGCTCACGCGGCATGCGTCATAACAGTCCAAAGGGCATGCTGTCGTTTTTGTACTCATACCAATACCGCATCGTATGTCGCCACTGTCCCGAAACGCATGCTCGCTCCCTTCGCTAGTTTAACGGTATTTTACATCGCGCACCCTTGTATTTAGTAAAAAAAACCGATGAATTTGGATATGATTAAAGCATTAAAAACAAATGGGGTAATAATGTCTCTTTTAGCTCATGTAGATGCCGCTACGAATTTGGCCAAAAATAACGAAGTACAGCTGCTCGTTTTTAAAATTGACGGTGCCGAGGAATCCCCTTTTTACGCCATCAACGTATTCAAAACGCGTGAAGTTGTCGAGGCCAAGCGTCATTACCTGACACAAATCCCGGGTGCCCATCCGCTGCTGGAGGGGACCATTGTTTTACGCGAACTTCAAATTCCCATCCTCAATCTTCCCAAATGGCTTGGAGTCGAGCTGAATGACGAAAAGAAAAAAGCGTCCAATCTCCTCATCTGCGATTTTAACGGTATCATTATCGGCATCCGGATCATGTATGCGTATCGCGTCGTCAAAAAGAACTGGAATGAAATGCACGCACCGGACAGCTACCGGATGGGAGAAGACGGCCTCGTCATTAACGATACCCGACTCGATGACGGCAGCCTGTGTCTGGTGCTCGACTACGAAAAGCTCCTCGCCGACGTTATTCCGCAAGCTATGGTTAACGTAGATCAGGCGGCCTCGACGCTCAAGCAGATTCCGTTGCCGGAAAAACTCAAACACGGCGTCGTTCTTATTGCCGAAGACTCGAAAACGGCACAGCGCCACCTGCGTCAAATCTTCGAACATGCCCATGTCGGCTACCAAATTTTCAACAACGGAAAAGATCTGGTAGAGTTCATCTCAAGACACCCGGATCCGGCTTCCATCCCCGCCATCATTACCGACATCGAAATGCCGGAAATGTCAGGTTTTACAGTCATTCAAAAACTCAAAGGCAACCCTTCGACCAAAGCGATTCCCATCATCGTCAACAGCTCGATGACCGGAGAAAACAACAAACGCGAAGCGGCAAGCCTTGGGGCGGACGGTTTTATCGATAAGACTAAAAGCGAAAACATTCTGCCGCTTATTATTGAAAAGATGGAAGCGGTGAGCAGAAATCTTCTCCCCCGCTAACCTGCCGATTTTTCAGCTGCGCTGCCTTCGGTTCCGTTTTTACGGGACACCGATCCGCTAAATTTTT
>NZ_JQGL01000040.1:0-18483 GCF_000747095.1 Sulfuricurvum sp. MLSB | reverse complement strand
CCGCAACGTTCGGTCCCATAGCGTGCATGAGCAGCATGTTGGTAGGGTCTTCTTTCATCCCTTCCTTATGCGATACCCGTGCTGCCATAGGAACGGCGGAAACACCTGCCGAACCGATCAGAGGATTGATTTTCTCTTTGGTGAAGAGATTCATGAATTTGGCCATCAAAACCCCTGCGGCAGTACCTGCAGAGAATGCCAACAGACCAAGCACCAAAATCGCCAGCGTATCGACGACTAGGAACTGATCGGATGCGAGTTTCGACCCGACCCCAAGACCGAGGAAAATGGTAACGATGTTAATCAATGCGTTTTGCATCGTGTCGCTCAAACGATCGACAACACCCGTCTCTTTGAAGAAGTTCCCCAACGCAAACGCACCGACCAGCGGAGCGGCATCCGGAAGAATCAAGACAACAAGCATCAATACGATAATCGGGAAAATCAATTTTTCCAAACGTGTGACGTGGCGCAAGGTGCGCATACGGATCTTACGCTCTTCAGGAGTTGTAAGAGCCTTCATGATCGGAGGCTGGATGATCGGCACCAGCGCCATGTACGAATACGATGCAACGGCAATCGCACCCAAAAGTTCAGGAGCCAGCGCCGAAGCGATAAAAATCGACGTCGGGCCATCCGCTCCACCGATGATACTGATCGCCGCCGACTGTTGCAGCGTAAAATCGAATATCGTCGTATACTGGCTCAGCGCATACGCACCGACGAGCGTTCCGAAAATACCGAACTGAGCCGCACCGCCTAGAAGCGAAAGCTTCGGATTGGCCAGCAGCGGTCCGAAATCGGTCATCGCACCGACCCCCATGAAGATCAGGAGCGGGAAAAGCCCACTGGAGATACCCATGCTGTAGATGATTCCCAAAAACCCTTCCGGACCTGCAATATTCGCGATCGGAATGTTCGCCAACAATCCCCCGAATGCGATCGGAAGCAGCAGCAACGGTTCGAAGTCTTTGGCGATTGCCAGGTAAAAAAGGAGAAACGTCACAAAGAACATAATGACGCGGCCCCACGTCTGGTGGAAATCGTTCATCGGTTCGCCGTGCGCCGTCAAAACACCCTCTTGCGGGTTCATCAGCGCGTTGATACCGGTCGTTTGATAAAAACTCTCCAGCATTTCGCCGGCACTCATCGGCGTGTAGGTTTCCTCACGGTGCGTACTCGCCGCCGTGTGACTCGTTGCATTGGTTTCGACGGCTGCCGCTGCAGGTGCGGCGTCTGAGGCCATACCCGCAGTGGCGAATGCCCATACCGCGATCAAAGAATATACAAGATTTTTCATCCGTCACTTATCCTATGATAGCGAGTGCTTGACCCTCGACCACTTTGTCGTTAGGGCGAACAAGGATGCTTTGAACGACACCGTTGCACGGAGCGACGATGTCCACTTCCATTTTCATTGATTCGAGGATCATAATTTTGTCCCCTTCGTTGACCACACTGCCCGCTTCGGCAATGATTTTCCATACGGCACCCGGAAGCATGGCACGCACTTCGGCTCCATCTTGAACCGGAAGTTCGTCACGTGCCTCCGCAGCAGTAGCGACATGAGGGACGACCTGCACATCAACATTGCCCGCAGCAATTTGAACATTGTATTTTTGACCGTCTACGACAACAGTATAGTTTCCGGTAGCGTTTGACATGGTTTTGGTTCCTTCTGACTTGATTGGTGTTGGTACATGACCCGCAGGCACTACGGCTTCGGGGATATTTTTGCGAACATTGATTTCCGCGTCGCCTTTGAGGAAAGTGATCCCTTTTTCGTCGCACGATGCGGCGATAAAGATGTTTTCGTCAGAGACGGCGATTCCTTCGTCTTCCAGACGTTTTGTCCAGAAAGCGATCGATTTCGTCTCGTCTTTGTCAGCGAGATCGATCGCGTTTTCGGTCGTCGGCTCCAGTCCGAGCTGTTCCGCGGCGATTTTGACGATCTCGGCATCCGGCGCAACCGGTGTTTTGCCGAAATAGCCCAGAACCATCCGTCCGTAGCCCGGAGCGATTTTTTTCCAAGGTCCCATCAGGGCGTTGTTCAGTGCCTGCTGGAAATAAAACTGAGATACCGGAGTAACGGAAGTACCGTAGCCCCCTTTCTCAACCACTTCGCGCATCGCACGGATTACTTCGGGGTAACGATTCAGGATGTTGTTATCACGCATCATCTGCGTATTGGCCGTGAGCGCCCCTCCGGGCATCGGAGAGAACGGGATCAGAGGCGATACCTGCGTCGCTTCCGGCGGCATGAAATAGTCTTTCAGGCAGTCGGTCAGAACATCTTCATATTTCAGGATTTTTTCGAGCTCAAGTCCGCCGAGGTCGAAATCTTTTCCTTTTACCGCGTGAAGCATCGTCAGGATGTCCGGCTGAGACGTTCCGCCGCTGACCGGAGCCGCCGCGAGATCGATACCGTCAACGCCTGCATCCAGTGCTGCCATGTAACACGCAACGCTCACACCCGCCGTTTCATGCGTATGAAGACGCAAATGAGTCCCTTCGGGAACAAGGCGGCGTGCCATTTTGATGGTTTCGTACACTTTTTGAGGGCTGGACGTACCGCTGGCGTCTTTGAAACAGATTGAATCGTACGGAATCCCCGAATCGAGGATATCACGCAGCGTCTTCTCGTAAAATGCTCCGTCATGTGCGCCGACGCACCCCGGAGGTAGGTCCATCATGGTGACAACCACTTCGTGTTTGAGGCCATGATGCGCAATCCGCTCACCCGAATATTTCAGGTTTTCAACATCATTGAGCGCATCGAAATTGCGAATGGTCGTCGTACCGTGTTTTTTGAACATTTTGGCATGAAGATCGACCATCTCGCGGCTGCCGGTATCGAGCATTACCGTATTGACGCCGCGCGCGAGGGTTTGAAGATTCGCATCCGGCCCGACGATGGCGCGGAAACGGTCCATCATCTCAAATGCGTTTTCATTCAGGTAAAAGAAAAGACTTTGGAAACGTGCGCCGCCGCCGAATTCGAAATGGCGGATTCCCGCTTCTTTCGCCGCTTCGACCGCGGGAAAGAAATCTTCCATGAGAACGCGTCCGCCGAAAACCGACTGAAATCCGTCGCGGAACGTCGTATCCATGATATCAATGTATTTTTTGGCCATTTAGATTCCTAGTTTTGGGTAGTTTGATGATGGTGAATCGCTGCGGCAATCGCAGCCACTTTTGCCTTGTCATCGCTGCGTTTAGCCTGTGCTCTTGGAGTCGGTTCAGGCGCTTTTGGGGCTTCGGGGAAATACTTTAGAATCATTTTGGACATCAATACCGTCATATAGCTCATGATAATCAAGAACAAAAAAACGGTACCCATGCCCAGTAACATGATTTTGACGCTTTCAAAAAACACGCGCTTTCCTTTAATTTGTAATCAAATCGTAACGCGGAGATTTTATCCAAACGATGTTTAAATATTATTTACCGAAATATGCATAGGCACTCGAAGTGCAAAAAGTGTTACTCTACGCTATTTTTAAAATTTGATTGGTTACAATCGCGTCATCAAAAATACAAAGAGGTATTCTTATGGATTTAAGCAAAATCGGTTACGGCGAAAACCCGGACAAAGTTAAAGCGATTATCGAGATCGCATGCGGTTCAAACATCAAATACGAAGTGGAAAAAGAGAGCGGTGCGCTCGTCCTTGACCGTGTGATGCACTCAGCGATGTACTATCCGGCAAACTACGGCTTTGTCAATAAAACACTTTCCCAAGACGGCGATCCGGCGGACATCCTGATCCTTACCGAATATCCGATGGTTGAGGGATGCGTGACGAACTGCCGCCTTGTCGGTGTGCTCATTATGGAAGACGAAAGCGGTATCGATGAAAAACTGCTTGCCGTTCCGACATCCAAAATCGACCCGACGTTTGAAGAGATCCAGGATTTGGGCGATATCCCGAAACACACTTTGGCCAAAATCAAAAACTTCTTCGAAACCTACAAAATGCTTGAACCGGGCAAATGGGTAAAAGTAAAAGGGTTTGAAGACAAAGCTGCCGCGGCTAAAATCCTCGAAGACGCTATCAAAAACTATAAAGACTAAGAAGTATGATCAATTTCGGCTCCCAGGAAGTTTTTGCTTACGCGATTTTCGGATTGATATTGAACTTTCTCTTCTCGATCGCGTTTGGTCTTTATCTGAGTAAAAACATCGGAGTCGAAGAGATGATCCTCTCCAAAGGGAACAAAGAACAGCCCTGGTGGCTTTCCCTCTCCCTTGCGATCCCCTATGCCAAAATGCTCATCACCCTCTACCGGGTTGCCATCTTGCAGTTTTATTTCCTCGATCAGGGCAAAACCCACAAAGAGTTCTGGGTCTATCTTACCAGCAGCGACCGATAATCCGCTTTTTCCCTTTTATTTTTCTTCTTTAATACATAATACGCGTATTTGCGAGTCGTGCAACCCTTTTTTCTGTATTTCCGCCCCTTTTTGGGCACGACGCAATCTGGCGTTCCATTCGGGATTATCAAAAAGCGGATCAATCAAAGCAAGCCCCTTTCGCAACAGCATTTCGCTGTAACTCTCCGGGCCGTTGCCGTATAAAACACATCCTTCTTTGATCATTTTGAAATGGTATGTCTGCTGGCGATGCAAACGCTGCGCACCGTAATATCGATCGCTCGGATGCGAACGGTAATACGCGTCGATCCTGGTTTGGCATTCTTGAGAATCAGGGGCCTGAAGTGCCATTGTTTCGAGCGGGATAATGCCGGCCGGTTTGCAGACAAACGGAATATTCTGATACGACAACCGTATTTGAGCATTAGAATCCACCGAGTGCAACAATGCGACGTTAGTATCTGCATGAAGGATTGTACTCATCAGACCTATCACGGCAAATCGGATAAAATTTGTTTCTTTTTTACTCATCATGCCGTTTTCGGTCTCTTTTTTTTCCGGATTTAGAATTATTTTTGGGTCGAAACTTAAACCAACAGCAGTGTTTACACCATTATAAAACATGTAATAACGGTATTTTTGCCCAAACTTAACACTCTGTTTCCCGCCATATGGTAGCTTACACCATATTTCTATTAGTTTTTCTTAACTGATTTATTTAAAAACTTTACACAATGGTTAGAGCTTTACTTATACCTTAAAATTTCACATCCAATTTAGGAGGTGCAGATTTTGAGAATTCTTGCCCTGATCGCCTTGCTGGCTTTGTCACTTTTGAGTGATGACGTCATCAACAAAATGACCCCGAAACAACTCTATGTTTTGCAAACCGTGCGGGATGTTGCCAAAAACATTCCCGACAAAAACGGTAAAACGTACGAGAATACGCTCAGTGCCATTTGTCTGACTGAAAGCAGTGCCGGAAAGAACATCATCGGAGATTTCCGAAAGAAAAAATCGATCACGAAAGCTTCCCTGGGAGCAATGCAGATCCGTATCGCTACCGCGCGCCATGTGTCGCAAAACGTCAAGAAACTTCGTTGGATCAACGATTTGAACGACGCTCAGCTTGCCGGACGCCTGCTCGGCGATATTAAACTTTCGGCCAAAATCGCAACCCATTATCTGGTTTTGCTCCAGAACAACCGCAAAGACCATTTCTATGCGATCAGCGGTTACAACGGCGGTCTTGTGAACCGTCCTTATTATAACCGCGTCATGAAAAATATGGATGTCGTAAACCGTCTTCTCTCTTCGGGAAAAATCTCTTAATATTTTTTTAGGCTATAATACCTCCAGCGCACATCGCGGAGGTTGCCATGAATGATGAAAAACTCAAAATCGTACTTGCCCTTATAAGCGGTATTATTTTCAGTCTCGTCTTCATATTGCTCGCCTTTGTCCTTCCTCTAAAAGAAGACCCTCATGAAAAAACGCTCGATACCCAGCTGAAAAAAATTTCGCAGGGAATCAGAGACGCTAAGCCGCCTCCGCCTCCGAACCAATAAGCCTGCGACCGCTTTCTGTTTTAATTCAACACTCCATGTGATATACTTCCGCCATTAAAACATAACAAAATGGTTACAAGGGTATTTGCATGATTAATCTTTCTACGATCAAGGGCAAGCTGATTGCCCTCATGGTACTGAGTTTCATCAGTTATATCACATTGGGGTATCTAGCCGACAGCAACAACCGCGATGCGAAAAAAACCGCCGAACGGATGGTACTGCTCGGTGACATCCGTTCCTACACGAACAAAGCGGCGGTAGAACTCCGCGGCTACCAGCTGCTGTACTCGGATGAGACGCTCGAAGGGTATAAGCAGGCCAACAAGCAGCTTTCCGAATCGATCCAAAAACTTCTTGACATTACCCGTTCGGCCGAGAATCAGGCCCGTTTGAAAAAAATGGCCGCCGATCATAAAGCATGGATCGCATTGAATGAACCGCGTCTGCAGATCATCAGCGAAAACGAAAACGAGATTCACACGTTTGAATTTGCCGCTACGCCCGACGGGCAGAGACTCAAAGAGATCACCAAACAATCAACCGCCATCTACCATACATTCGTCAAAGAGCAGCTTGAACTGGTCGAATCGATGCAGAAAAAAAATCTGGAAACACTTGATTCCAATGCCGTCATGATGGAAATCATCGTTTTCCTGAGTGCTGCGGTAATGATGGCTATTTTCTTTTTCATTGTACGAACCATTACCGCTTCCATCGGCCGTCTCGAAGAGACGATTGAAGCGGTTGCCCAAAACCGCGACTTTACCCGTAACATTGACGTACAGGGCAACGATGAGTTAAGCCTCATGAGCACAAAAATCAATGACCTTGTGAATCTGCTGCGCCAGTCGTTCCAGGGTATCCGTTCGACGTCCAGTGAAAACCTCTCGGTTTCAGCCGAACTCTCAGCCACAACCCTCTCAATTGGAAAAGCGGCGGAAGAAGAAGCGAAAATCGTGACCCAGACTACGGCTGAATCGGATCAGATGAAAGAAGCGATGAAAGCTTCCGCTCAAGAAGCCCAGTCGGTCAGAGACAAAGCTCTCAATGCGCGCGAAAATCTTCTCGAAGCACAAACGGCTCTTCACAACACGATCGAGCAACTCACCTTGACCGTACAAATGGAAGGGGAAATCAATGAGCGCCTCAATTCGCTTTCAAATGAAGCGTCTCAGGTCAAACAGGTACTGACCGTCATTGCCGATATCGCAGACCAGACGAACCTTCTCGCCCTCAACGCCGCGATCGAAGCGGCACGCGCCGGCGAACACGGACGCGGATTTGCCGTTGTCGCCGACGAAGTACGCAAACTTGCCGAACGGACGCAAAAAAGTCTGATCGAGACGAATGCGACGGTCAACGTGATCGTACAGTCGATCAACGATATCACCGATCAAATGAATCATAATACGCAGCGTATCGAAAAACTGGCGGGAGCTTCGGCGGAAGTCAGCGATCACACGGAAATCGCCGTTAATGCATTGGCCGACACCGTCAACGCGATCGAAAAACTTTCCAGCGATTCTCAGACGAATGCCGAAACGACCGATCGCATCATCCTGAAAATCGCGGACGTTCATAAACTCTCTACCTCGAATGCCCGCAGCGTTGAAGAAATCGCCGCGGCTGCCGAGCACCTACACCAGATGACCGAACGCCTGACCGATCAGATATCGGTTTTCAGAACTTAACCCCTTACGAACGGGCGAAATCATCCATAACACGGATGATTTGCTCAGGTGTCAATACACGCGAAGCGGCACCTTTCTCTATTGCCCGCGCAGGCATTCCGAATACGGGAGAGCTCTCTTCATTCTGACATACCGTCGTCCCGCCGCTTGAAGCGATTCGAATCATCCCTTCCACACCGTCATCTCCGATTCCCGTCAGCAAAATCGCCAGAATCGATCCGCCCGGCCACATTTGGGACGCACTTAAAAACATATCGTCGACACTCGGTACAAAATCGGATCGGTTTCCTTCATGCGCACTAAGCTGACGGATAGAAAGTCCCTCTTCAGCAGACGACCTAAACGTTAGATGAACGCCCCCTCTGGCAACGACGATCAAACCGCCGCTGAGGGCAAGACGATCTTCGGATTCAACGACCCGATTCTGGGTACACACTTGCAGCCTTGAAGCAAACGACGTGCTCAATCCGACCGGAAAATGCTGAACGATGCAAATCGGGTAAGGATAATCCGGCATCAACGCACCGATCAGTTTTTCGATCACTCCCGGCCCTCCGGTGGAGGCACCGATCAAAACGATTTTAGACGGTTGGGGAGGGCGCATTGCGGAACTCCTTTACGCTGGTTCGCATGCGCGAAGCGTATAGTATTTGACGCCGTGAGCGTAGTGTTCCGATAGCCCCGGAGGAGAAGATAGGATATCGGCATGGCCGAAGAAAAAAAGGCTCTTTGCATCGTGCGCAAGACGACTAAGCCGCTCAACCGCGGAGAAAACGGTCGGCTGATCAAAATAGATCAGCATGTTGCGGGAAAAAAGGTAATCAAACGTTCCGAATTCTGCCATGGCAGGATCAAAAATATTCATCGCTTCAAAGCGTACATGCGCGCAGATCGATGCGTTAAGGCGGTATTTCTCCCCTTCAGACGTAAAATATCGGCTGATAAGCTGATCCGTCAGACGGTGAAGCGAACGCCTGCTGTAGAGTCCTTGCCGAGCATGCTCTATCGCTTTGGTGTTGATATCGATCGACACGATCTCCACCCGGTTTAGATCCACTCCCGCTTCGCACAACGTGATGGCGACGGTATAAGGCTCCTCTCCGGTCGATCCGGGGGCACACAAAATGCGCATCTTTTTATGGGATCCGGCAACCTGACGCGCCATAAACTCGATCTGGGCCATTTCCCGGAAAAAATAGGTCTCATTAACGGTCAAAAAGTTGATAAGCGATTCCATCACCCTAACGTCGTTGCGAAGAGCGCTTAAAAGAGATGTAAATGAAGCGAATCGGTGATCTCGGGCAAAATTGATCAGTTTCGTCGTAGTAATCGACTTTTTTTGCTCAAACGTAATTCCGGTTGTAGCCGTAAAGAAGCGGTACAGTTCATCGGGGTCGCTAAAATCTTCTATGATCGGGACATGCGTATCGACATGCTTGGGCTTTTTGGGCTTGAACCATCTAAACATTATCTCTTCCTCTTCGCGAAGATGCAAGTATACCCGATCGTGCTATTGATTATTAATTTTTTACTCTATTTTCACCTGATGACTCCCCTTTAATACGGCAAGTGCTATAAAAGTTAATGAATGAATACCGGCGCAAAGAAGGAGACATTCATGAAACGTATCATCAGTATCTACAATGAACACAAGAACAGCGCTCAGTTTTACCTGCGTCATACATTGGCTCATTTTACCCCTCATAGCACAGATGCAAAAGATTTACGCCGCTTATTCGAAACCGAAAAATCTGCCGAAGTCGTTTATGCCGTCAATACCGACTTCACACAATCCACGCCAAGCTATGGTCGCCATTATGTGGATGAAGAACGCGAAGGGGCGGACAAGTCGTTTTATTTTCAATGGGTCAGTTTCGATAAAGAGACGATCCATATCAGCAACCCCTATCTTCATCCGGTGAGCGGACGTCCGACATTGACGGCCGTCAAACGCAACGACGGTCACTACCTGGTCGCCGATTTCGATATGCTCAAACTTCTCGAAGCGCTCAGGCTGATCGAGCACAACAGCGCTTTTGAAAAAATCAACAAAGTCGTCATGGGAAGCGGAGGTATTTTACTCGGAATCGTTGCGGTTTTTTTGATTTTCTACGGCGCGACGGTTTTTTTGGAAATGCTTATTACGCCCCATTCGTCGCAAGAAGTCATGCATGAGATATTCACGTCGATCATCTCGATCACGATCGGACTGGCGATTTACGATCTGGCCAAAACGCTCATCGAAAACGAAGTCCTGTTTAAAAAAATCGACTACGGCATTAATCTGCAAAGCAAAATACTGAGCAAATTTCTTACTTCGATCATCATTGCCCTCTCTATCGAATCGCTGATGGCCGTTTTCAAAATCGTTCTGGACGACTACAGCAAAATCATCAACGCCTTTTATCTGATCGTAGGGGTAACGATGCTGATCGTCGGAACGGGGGTCTATAACCGTCTTTCGGAGAAAAAACAAAACGAAAACGCTTAAACCCCTATCTGTGTTATCATTAGACCCATGATACAGCTCAAAACCGATGCGCGCCTGAATATCATCCTCCCGAACACCAATAAAGCGCTTGCCGAAGCGATCAAAAGCGCCACCCCCGAGCAGCTTTCGACTCTTAAAGAGGGAAAAGACGTCAAATCGCTGCTCACCTCCGTTTTTCAGGATAAAGTTGCCGCGTCCAAATCGGATCAGACCTTGCTGGACATCCTCAAAAACGCCCCCGCCTTCAAAAACACGGGCAGTTTCTCGGACAACCTCGCTACCCTTGTCACCGGACTTAAATCATCGCCCGATCTGCCCGTAAAATTCGGAAGCCTCGAAACCTTTTTCAAACAATTCTCTTCCCTGAACGGCGAAACGCTCAAATCCCAGCTTGCCAACAGCGGCGTTTTCATGGAATCCAAAATCCTGCAGGCGATTCAGACCGTCCCCGCGTTGAAAGAGACGCTGCAGTCGCTGCAGGCAATCCTTTCCGCAAGTACGCGTCCCGAAATCAAAGCGTTGGGAGCATCGGTCGAGGCGCTTATCAGCCATCCTCTGATGAAAGAGGCCGCCACAGATCCGAAAAGCGCCCTTATCCTCTCGAACACACTAAAAACGATCACCGATACGCTCCGCAGCGCCATAGCCAAAAACGACGTTCTCTATTCCAAAGAAACCGCCGTCCTAATGGAAAAACTCTCCGTCTTCGCAGCTGCGGCCCCTTTGATCGAAAACGCAGTGCAGCCGCAGGCGATGCCGGAGATCAAAACGGCCCTTACCCAGCTTTATACGGCACTGCTTTCGAGCACTTCCGCCGATTCCAACCCCCTGCTCGACACCATCGAACACCTGCTGCAGACGATGAAATCCCCCGTCACGGATGAATCGACACTCCGCAGCGAACTCAAAAATCTGACACAACAGTTTCTTGCGGCGATGGAGCATGCCGATCCTGCCGCCTCCAAAGAGATACCGCTCCTTCTGGCCAAACTCGGCGCATTCACCGATCCCGAATCCCTGTTGTTGGACAACGTCCTCGAAAAATCGCTGGAATACGATGTGAAATCACAGCTTCTCAAACTCGGCGAAGAGCTGCAGAACTCTCCCCATCCCAAAGCGTCGGAACTGCTCGAACACGTTGATAAGCTTCTCTCCCAAATCGACTACCATCAGCTTCTCTCCCAGCTAAATGCCTCCAATTCGATCTATTTTCCGTTTGCGTGGGATCTGCTCGAAGAAGGGTCCATCGGATTTAAAAAAACAAAAGAAAAGAAATTCTACTGCGAGATCAACCTGCGTTTGAAAGAGTACGGCGAACTCAATCTGATGATGGCGCTGTATGATGAAAATCAGTTGGAGATTCAGGCGCATACCGAAAAACCGGAGCTGAAAGAACTCCTCAGCGAGCATACACCGCAGCTTCGAAGTCTGCTGATCGATGCGGGGCTTACCCCTCGGCGGATTCGGATCGTCGACATGCGCGAATCGGCCTCCCCGCACAACAGCGCCTATGAAAGCGACGGATTCGGATCGGACGGCGGTTTTGAGGTGAAAGTATGAAAAAAGCGGTCGCACTGCGCTACGATCAGGAAAAAGAGAACGCTCCGCGCGTCATTGCCTCGGGCAAAGGGGTTAGCGCCGAGAACATCATCAAAGTCGCCGAGCTTCACAACCTTCCGATCCGCAAAGACGAAGATCTGGTGGAGCTGCTGAGCAAAGTGGAAATAGACAAGGAGATTCCCGAAAAGCTTTATGTCGCCGTCGCCGAAGTGTTCCGGTTCATCTACGCCCTCACCAATAAAACGAAATAATGCTACACTTCCGCCATGGAAACACACACCGAACCTTTTTGGGAAACCAAACAACTGAATGAACTGAACTTTGAAGAGTGGGAAGCCCTGTGCGACGGATGCGGGCTGTGCTGCCTGCACCGCCTTCAAGGCGAGGAAGAGGATGCTCCGGTTCTGACGACGCGCGTCGTATGCCGATGCTATAATCTAAAAGAAGGCGGTTGCAGCGACTATGCCAACCGGTTTCATCTTGTCCCCGAATGCACCCAGCTGACCTTGCAGCGCACGGAAGAATTCGACTGGCTTCCCGCAACCTGCGCGTACCGTCTCCGGCATCACGGACTGCCGCTCCCCTCTTGGCACCCGCTCATCAGCGGTTCGAATGATAATGTGCGGCTTTATGGCGTTCATGCCATTAATCCCGTTTTAGAAACGGATGAGTTGGATTTGGAAGATTATATTTTGGACGATGAGGCGTTAACGGATAATTAATCTACTATTCTGCGCCGAAACGGACAAAAATCTCACGAATTTCGACTTCGTTCGCGATGAACATATCCACTAGCACAGGATCGAAATGCTCTCCCCTTTCGCGGATGATCAGCTCCATCGCCTCTTCGAAACTCCACGCTTTTTTGTAGGGTCGGATCGACGTCAGGGCATCGAATACGTCGGCAATCGCGACGATTCGACCAAACAAAGGGATATCTTCGCCTTTTAGTCCGAACGGATACCCCCGCCCGTTGTATTTTTCGTGATGGGAACGGGCGATCACCGCACCTGCGGCAAGATAGGGGTTTTCCGCATCGGCCAGAATTTCATATCCTATCATACTGTGTTTTTTCATCCGCTCGAACTCGTCATCGTCAAGTTTCCCCGGTTTGAGCAGTACCGCATCTTCAATTCCGACTTTTCCGATGTCGTGCAAGGGAGCCGCGTAAAAAATCAGTTCTTGCTCCGTCTTATCCAATCCGCAGAGTCTGGCTAGCATTTTGGAGTAGTGCGCGACGCGGGCGATGTGGGAACCGGTTTCGGGGTCTTTGTATTCGGCCGTCCGGGAGAGAATCCGCAGCGCCTCGTGTTCTCTTTCTTTGAGCGCTTCTTTGGACCGTTCTTCGATACGGAGGATATGGCTGTTCTTGATACGGAGCTTAACTTCGGTCTGTGAATACGGCTTGATCAGGAAATCATTAACCCCTTTTTCAAAAGCCTCGACGCGAACCGATTCCTCACCGTTAGCGGTGATCATGATGCTTTTAATATCCGGTTGAATCTCTTTTACCCTTGAAAGCAGCTCGATACCGTTCATCTGAGGCATATTGAAATCGGTAATCAGCAAATCGGCTTTGTTCAGGGTCAGGTACGCTACCGCTTCGGAGGGATTATCGAAGGTACGGGGATCATACCCCTCCTGCCGCACGATTACCTCCAACAGCATCAAATTGACCGCCTCGTCATCCACAATGACGATTTTCATTTCGCTGTTCACCCTATCCCCTTTTGCGGCTTTGGAAAGCAACACTTATGTGATGCGCCGTTCATCGCTTTTTCTACAGACTATTATAGCTTTCATTTTCATCCATGACGCTATATTTTTGTCTATTTTAGGTTCAATACGCGTTTTTAGGCCCGAAACCGCCCGAGATTATCGTTGAGTGTTTCAGCGATATGGTGCAGATGTTCCGCCGTTGTCGCAATCTCTTCGACACTGCGCGTATTGGCTCTGGCCAGTTCGGTGATCGTCGAGAGTTTCTGGGCAATCCCTTCGACTTCTTTCGTACTCGTATCGGCTTCGATCACCAGTTTTTGAATCGCTTCGGTCGTATGCTGGACAACGGCGGCAGTCTGCTCGATTTTCTCGCCGACAACCTGTGATTTTTCACCGACTTGTTCAATCTTTTTCGCATTTTGGCCCATTTGTATCGACGCTTCTTCGATTGCCGTCACAATCATCGTTACGGTCGCATCGGTCTGGATCAGGCTCCCCTGTGTCCGTTCGGCAAGTTTGCGCACCTCATCGGCGACAACCGCGAATCCGCGTCCGTGTTCTCCGGCGCGTGCCGCTTCGATGGCGGCGTTGAGGGCAAGAAGGTTGGTCTGATCGGCAATGTCGCCGATGACGGAGAGGACTTCGCGAATCTGGCGCGCGTTAGCGGTCAGTTCGTGCAGTTTTTGAGCAAACTCCGCTTCTACTTCGACGCTTTCGCGTACCATTTCGATCATCGACAAGAGTTCGTTTTGGGACGTTCTCAGCGTTTTTCTCGCTTCCTGTACCTCTGCGGAGGTCTCTTCGTTCTCTTTTTTGGAGCGGACAAGATGGGCGATCACCTGCTCAGCGCTTTGGTGGATGGCATCGATCTGAATCGCTTCGTCTTCCATCCGGCGGCCGATAGCCAATGAGGTCTGTGACAGCTCGGTGGCTACCGAGGCATTCTCTTCGGCCGCGCGTTTGGCGTTTTGAACCGTCGATTGAGCCGCAGCGATAAACGCGTTGATCGATTCGGAAGCCTTAGCCGGTTCGTCGTTTCCTTTGATATTAAGCCGCTTAGTCAGATCGCCGTTACCGCTTGCCAATTCGCTCGCCATCTCCTGCATTGTCCCAAGCTTCCCGCCGATTGAACGCTGTATGGCGATCAAACCGGCTACGATCAGCGAGATCAATACCAGAATCGCCGCCGCTTTTTCAATCGCCAGCTGCTTGAACTCTTCGTTGACATCATCAATGTAGACTCCGCTTCCGACGATCCATCCCCATGCCTCGAAAGAGCGGACGAACGTCAGTTTCGGCAACGGTTCCTCACTGCCGGGCTTGGGCCACATGTACGAAACGTACCCTTCCTTCTCTTCTTTCGCTACTTTGGCGAATTCGACGAACAGCTGTTTGCCCTCAGGATCTTTAATATCGGAAAGATCTGCGTTGTCAAGTGCGGGTTTGATCGGATGCATGACGCCGCGCACATTGTCATCAAGCATAAAAAAGTATTCTTCGCCGCGGTATCTCAGATTTTTGATATGTTCTTTCGCCGCACTCTGCGCCGCTTCCAGATTCATTCGTCCCGCTTTTACCTCGCCCTCATAATAGCCGAGCAAAGAGGTGACCGTATCGATCTGAGTCGTTAGCATTGTCTTCTTCGCGTTCATCAGCTCTTCTTTCGTAGAGAGAAGCGATTGCACCGCAACGATGATAAAAGCCAAAGAAACGAACCATGAAACCAGTGTCAGTTTTGTTTTAATTGTAAAACGATCCATTGAGAATTTACCTTCATAACATGAAATCATCTAATGCGGCGATAAGACCGCAGTATAATTCGCAATTATAGAACCGGAGCATAGCAGGAACGTAGCATCGTACAAAGGAAGGTGGTCATCTTTTTTTGCTATCATAGTAAATGTGAGTTAAAACGATCATTTCAGATGAAGGTTTACCATGTCCTACCCCGATCATTTGCACAACCACCTCGGAGATATCGCCTCGGCACTGAATGTCGCCACGGCCGATCTGACAATCATCAAAATGACAAACGGCCAGGACGAGCGGCACAAAGAACTCGAACTGCTTCAAGGAAGCTGGGAGGATGAGCATCCGTGGGTAATTGTCGATGACAAAGACAATCTCTACACTCTCGCACAGGCAGAATCGCTTTCCAAAATCTTCGCTCTGTTTGCAGCCACACAGGGGGAAAACTTCCAGTTCAAACTCGAAAAAGCGATCTGGCAGCGATTCCCGATCGATTTTTACGACGTATGGGCCGTCGCAATGGATCGCATCAAACGTCAGGCGAAAAACCACCCCGACAGCACCGTTATCAAACTTGATCTGGACTGGCTCGTTGCCGAAATCAAACAGGAATATCCGAACCTCTTTTACCACCTCGATCAGATGCTGACGCAGAAACAGGAATAACAGAGGGAGCATGAACGAAAACAGCCTCTTCGTCGACTATCTGATACACAGGGGCGTTCTGCGCTCCCATTCGCTGATCGACGCGTTTTTGCGCTGCGATCGTATGCTTTTCGTGCCCGACCGCCTCAAAAACAGTGCGTACGGCGACTATCCGCTCTCTATCGGCGAAGGACAAACCATCTCTCAACCGACAACGGTGGCCATCATGCTCGAACTCCTCGCACCGCAGGAAGGGAACCGGATTTTGGACATCGGTTCCGGCTCGGGATGGACGACGGCACTGTTGGCGTCGGCAGTCGGGAACAACGGTTACGTGGAAGGGATGGAGCGGATCGGAAACCTTGTCGAATTCGGCCGGGGAAACCTTCGCAAAGCGGGCATTGCAAACGCGTCAATCGAGCCTGCCGACACGGCGGTTTTAGGCAAACCGGGCCGTCAGTACGACCGTATTCTCGTGTCGGCCAGCGCCTCGGTCATGCCGGGCGAATTGTTCGATCAGCTCAAACCCGACGGATCGCTCGTAATCCCGGTGCACAACAGCCTCTGGCACTTCACCAAAAACGCAGAGGGGGCCATCGATGGCTATGAACTTCCGGGATTTCGGTTCGTTCCCTTGATCGTAGCGTTATAAATGATAAAAATTCGGATGGATTACATAGTATGAAGGAAAAAGAGGTGGAGCGGGAAACGAGACTCGAACTCGCGACATTCAGCTTGGAAGGCTGACGCTCTAGCCAACTGAGCTACTCCCGCGTCACAGGCGAAAGTATAGCCGATATTCGCTTAAGAATTCATTTGTCATGGGACGGGAATATACGCGTATCCCGCATTTTGCCACTTCACCAATCCGATCATCGCCGATTTGATCGGAGTTACGAACGGATAAATATCCTGAGTCAATATCCCCTTGGCGTGCATTCCCGTCTGACACATTTCGAACGTTATGTTGTATTTTTTTTGAATCTCGGCGAGGCGTTTATGGATCGATTCTTGATCGGCTGCCAGTTTTTCGTCAACGCCGTACTGGGTATTTTCAAGCTTTTCGACAAAAAATTTATACGCGTCCCCATGGATTACAACCGCCACTTCGACACGATTGCCCTGCGCGGCGAAATAATCGATCGTGCCCGGCACTCCGCCCAAAAACCGCGTCGTAAAACTCTCCATGCTGCCTGTCGTCAAATCCACGACGATTTTTTTGGTTTCCGCATACGACAGCGAAACGACACACAAAACGATCAAAACAAGACGTATCATCATAAGAGAACCTTTATTGCCGAACTTCTCACCGTTATCATGCCTTGCTTCTGTAAAAATAGCGTAAAAAAAATTCTTTTGGTACAATTTAACGCATGAGCACACCACCACGCCTTTTTATCGCCGTTCCCGTCCGCCTCTACGATTATCAGCAGATGCAGCACGACTTCGGCCCTTTTTTAAAGGGGCGATGGCGGGATGAAGAGACCCTGCACGTCACGGTCGCTTTTTTGGGGACGCAATTCGATGCCCAAAAAACGATAGCGGCACTGGAGACATCCGATCGCTCCTTTGAGATCACAGAGCTTACGGCATGGGACTATTTCGCCCAAAGCCGCGTCTTTGTCGCGACAACGCGGAACCAAACCCTCCAAAATCTGTATGATCGTCTCGCACCGCCGTTGAATCTCGAAAGCGCTCCCCTCGTTCCCCACGTGACCCTGATGCGGGTCAAAGGGTTCAACAACGCCGAAGGGTTTTACCGTCGGCTCGAAACGTCCCCGGTTCAGCCGCTGGGATGGCTCGAACCCAAAATCATCCTCTACGAAAGCCTCCTTTCGCCGCAGGGGGCGAGCTATCGGCCGCTCAAAGAATGGCAATTGTAGTTGCGCTATAATCTCGTCTAAAAAAGCGTACACGATGACAACAACCCGCGTCCCTTTCGGCAAGACCGATCCCGAGAAGAAAAACGCCGTTTTTCTGGCCATCTACGTCGATGAAATCTCCCCGTGGAAATACTTCAAAGACGATATCCGTCATCTCAAATGCCCCGCTTTTATCATGATCGACCGTTGGGACGGCCGGATGGGGTTCCCCGGCGGAACGGTCAATGAAGGCGAAAGCCTTATGGAAGCGCTGCTGCGCGAAATCAAAGAGGAGATCGGCATCACTATCAAACCTTCCCAGGTTCACCCGATCGCGAGCCACGAAAGCCGTCTTATCACCCATCTCTACGGCCTCAAAGTGCTCGAAGCGGAGTTTTTGCACATCTACTACCATATCCTCAACAACTTTTCGCGCTCGATCCTCCTGCACGCCTACGAGGAGGGGGACGAATCGCACTTCATGTCCGAAATCACGGGGATCAAGATCGTACCGGTCATCTCGCATGATGGCAAAGGGATCAACAAATTCGTCGAAAACGCGTTTGCCGGGGCGACGCGCGAGGACCTCGACGTATTGCTGCGCGAGGTGCTGCATATCGAGATCTAGCCGCCCTACTCCACCCGTTTGCCGACGACATCCCCGAAAAACAGGACGTCTTCGAGAATCGCTTTGTCACACAGGCCATCACGTCCCAGATTGATCAGCAGCTCCCCCTGCGCACTGGCGAAGATGCGGTCGTTGAGGATCACTTTTAAAAAATCCCCTTTCGTTGTCTCGAGCTTGCGTTTCATCGCGTCCAA
>NZ_JQGL01000039.1 GCF_000747095.1 Sulfuricurvum sp. MLSB | reverse complement strand
ATGAATCCATTCTATCCTATGCTTGTTTCTCGTCTTCCTATGTGCTGTGCTATTCAATCCTGATGGATGAATCGTGAACAAGCTTGGGATATGTTCATAATAAGAAGATCAGCATGTTACGAGCTCTATTGAAATTCAAGAGTTAACAAACCATCATACAGGGACAACACATGATTTCAATGCTCATTTAAGCTTCTGCTATGGAGATTCCATACTAATGTGATAATAAAAGATCATTGAACCAAATTTAGCAGTGAGAAAGGGGATAAAGATGCACATAAACAATAAGGATCAAGGTCAAGTCATGTTTGATGATGATTTCTTGATGGATTATAGAGAATATAGGATTCTAAAAACAGATCAACATATAGTTCAGGATCTATAGATGATGTTGCACTATAGATAGATCCAAAAAGATCTCATTTTGTGGGTCAAAAAGGCAAAAAGAATTGCTTACAACACTATCCAGTTCCCCAGTGGTCACCCACCTGAGTACTAAAGAAGCCCAATGATGCTTAACTTCGCAGATCGGACGGGATACGGTGTTCTCATCATGGTATGATCGTAAGCTGGGAATACCATGCTTCCTACAACTATACAATTGTAGTATCATGATAGAATCATATGATAGGATAGGATACAATAGGATGCCATCAGAACATCAACATCATCAGAACAGATACCAATGAAGTGTATTTGCTGCTCTTATCATATATCAAGAAGATGATCACAGATAAACATCATAGAACATTCATAAGAAGGTCTAATGTAAGGGACAACAAATACACAAGGGTGTTGTTATGCTTCCTATGGATAAGAATCATATTAGAATAGATCATAAACATCCATATCTATTGTATAAGATCATAAAACATCTATATCATCTCTATTGATCTTCATCAGACCCTGATAACATGAGAAATATCCATGATCATAGTAGGAGATGAGACCTGTAAAAATCCAACTTTGTTTTCCTTACTGTGTCAGAGGTAGATTCATGAGTTAAGTGCACAAACATTTAGAATTATTCTAATAGTTTAAGGTAATTATACGATTTCCACAAGAAATCATATATTTGTCTGACCAATGTTGGTGCGACGCGCTTATCAGTGATAAGTGTTACAAGAACAAAATGAAATCCTCTCGTTTGCCATTGCTATTCCCATTGTT
>NZ_JQGL01000038.1 GCF_000747095.1 Sulfuricurvum sp. MLSB | reverse complement strand
TTTTAAATAACCTGTTGACTTATTTAAATAGACATGCTATAATGAGTTCATAAAACAAATACGAACTTGGAGGAGTTAAAAATGATGTTGGAAGAAATGAACCGGTCGCAAATGGAAATAGCAATACTTGAAAATGAAATACCATGTAACATTGATGAAGTAATTGAAATGGGAGACGAAAAAGTCAGAGAATTAATTCAAAACTGGATAGAAGAAAAACCAGATTTCATACTATAAAAACAAACCGAGCCGGCGGTCAACCGGCGTGAAAGGATAAGAAATGAAAATTACAGATACTCAAGAGTATAAAGAATTTTTATCGGTACTAGAAAGCATTGATAACAAAGAGTTTCGTGTTGTGTTGGTGGATGTTGCTTATGAAGTTATTTTAAAATCATTTGGAATTGGTTATGATTCGGGATATCTAAAAGGATTTGAAAGAGGAAAGGATTTTAAAGATGCGTAAAGAAGTAGAAATGTTAATGGCTGAATTGTTAGGAATGAAAAAAGTGCTAGACCCAAAGGCCAGCACATTCCCGTACAAAAACAGAGAGTTTTACCAGGGCGAAATAGTTGATTTAGTGATTGAAAGATTAGGCGAAATATTGGAGGACAAATTACAATGCTAGAGAGTATCGGAAACGGAACAAAAGAAGGAAAGATGGCGAAGCATGCGCAACAAGGCGATGCAGTAGAATTTCAAAGAAACGTTGACAAGTGGCGTTGTTTAAACGGCCTAGAACCACTATACAGCGCGGAAAAAGAAAAACAGGTAGTAAGTATTGGTTAGAGTATTACACCCCCTAGAAATGGGCGAAAACTACTTCCCGTGGTTGTTTGCAGATCACGGGAATTTATTTGACAACATCAGTCAGGCAATTAATTTTATGCAGGGCTTCGGGCTGAAAGATTCAGAGATTGAAACATTTCATTTTATCCAAGAAGATTAAAGTATTTTAAATAAGTTCTTGACTTACTTAAAAAGTAATGTTATAATTAGGTATACCATTAAGGAGGTAGAAAAAATGGAAACTGTTTTAAAAAATGTTGTGATTGATGTGTTGGCTGAAAAGGTTCAAGATTTAGAGTGGGAATTACACTCAAAGAACTTGATTATCGAGGAC
>NZ_JQGL01000037.1 GCF_000747095.1 Sulfuricurvum sp. MLSB | reverse complement strand
GGGACGGGCGAACCGTCTTTTTTCGTATGAACCGTTTCAAACGATACATCCCCCATAGAACAGGCCGAAGGAGCGCTTTCATGCTCGACCAGACGGAGCATGCATTCGGGAGCGAACACTTCCCCGGGCGACGCACCTATCAGCTCATGCTGTTCGTAACCGTGAATACGGGCAAATGCGGGATTAACCATTTCCAAACGATTGTCTTCGGCATTGCAGATGGCGATACCGACTTTGGCATTGTCAAATATGTACTTCAGTTTATCTATATGCGGCTCTAATATGGACACAGGGGTCTCCTCGAATAAACAATTTGCTACTTTGATTTTTAAGCGATATTAAGTGTGCGGCCAACGCCCATGACAGAGACGATGCCCACCCTCAGTTTTCATTCATTCATTAATATTATCAATACATCAGTCACATATCGGTCACACAATTACCCTGTGTAAAAGACTATTCTGTGCTTGAAAAATAGCTATTGTTTAGGAAGAAAAGGAAGTGAATTTGAACTGAGGGAGGATACCGTGGTTGACATGAATGAAGATCAGGAAAGCTGTCACGCATTTGATGCCGTATTTAATCAGATAAAAGTTTTACAGACACTCCAACAAAAAATAAACCATCAGAATATCGTAGCACTGGAAAAATGTAAAAAAGAGCTTGAAAATCTCTTCAACGCAACCAAAGCCACGAAAAATGACCCCCTGTCACGTATTATTCAGTAATCTCTTTCGGCGGCACTGCCGCCGCGATTCTGGAGAGGCGTTCTTCCAGCGCCAGCCGCTCCAGCTGAAGCGCTTCGATCTTTTTACGTTCGCTGATCTCTTTGACGATGGAGAGTCTCAGACGGACATCCTCATATTCGAACGCAGTGACGGTAATCTCTACATCCACGATATGACCGTCTTTTGCCCGATGTTTTGTCTCAAAAGTAAAATCTTTTGCGCTGGCGACACGCTCTTTGACGGCATCGATAGCCTCTTTACTCATATAAGCGTCTACTTCATAAACCTTCATCCGCATCAACTCTTCGACGCTGTATCCCAGCATACGGCACGCACCTTCGCTGACATAGAGGATGGAACGGTCATCCCCTACGATATAAACCGCTTCGCTGGCATGGTTCATCGCCGTTTCGACAAGCCGGAGCCGTTTATCAACCTCTTTTTTGCCCGTAATGTCTTTGACAACCGAAACCTCGACTTCCGTGCCGTTAAAGACGAACGAACTTCCGGCGATCTCGACATCCAGTATACGCCCCTCTTTCGTCCGATGCTTCGTTTCGAAAAGCGTATGTTTGGCGCTGAGAGTATGTTCCCGTATCAAAGAGATATGTTCCGCCGAGAAAAGTACATCGATGTCATACACTTTCATCCCCGTAAGTTCATTCCGAGTGTAGCCCAGCATGTGGCAAGCTCCGTCATTGACGTAGAGAATCGAAAGCGTTTCGTCGGTGATGTAAATCGCCTCGGTACTGCTGTTTACCGCCGTATTAACCAGCTGCAGCTGGGCGGTGCGTTCTCTTACCCTCTCTTCCAGCGTCGTATTCAGTTCCCGAATCATATCCTCAGCCTGTTTTCGTTCCGTGATGTCTTGCACCGCACCGATGGCAAGCACAGGATTTCCGGCCGCGTCATACTGTGTTTCACAACTTTCCAAAACGTATTTGATGCGTCCGTCACTCATCACTATTCTATGAACGATTTCAAAGGGTTGTTTGGTGTTCAGCGACTCTTCAAATGTATTATGGACCATTTCCCTATCATCGGGATGGACAGAGTCAGAAAA
>NZ_JQGL01000036.1 GCF_000747095.1 Sulfuricurvum sp. MLSB | reverse complement strand
TACTCACCCGTGCGCCACTAATCAGGAAGAGCAAGCTCAGTCATCATCGTTCGACTTGCATGTGTTAGGCACGCCGCCAGCGTTCACTCTGAGCCAGGATCAAACTCTCCATAATTGGTGTTCAATCCTATGACCCAAGATGTTAAAATCATTGGCTTCATAAATTGTTATCTATTTTTCTTTTTGGTGGTTAGCGAACTAACCAAAGAAAATAGACGGTTGTTGTATTGTGTTGACATTATTAAGAATGTCAGTCGAGCATCGCCCAGACCGCCATTCCTGCTTAGTTTTCAATGATCGCAAACTCAAACTCAAAGCCTTAACTCAAGGCCTCTCAGCGTTTGTGGACGGGAATTATAGGGGAAAAAATAGACTATGTCAAGAGGTATTTGAGAAAACATGAAAAATATTGCAAAAAAAATTTATTTTCCTTTTTTGACCCCTTTTTTTGTCACCTTTTTACTCATTTTAACCTCTTTCGCCCTTTATCACCCTTTTTTCGACAAATGAACGGTTAATCAAAATTCTGTATAATCCCTTTTATAAAATACCTTATAAAGGAAAAAGCAATGGCTTTATATGATCGCGAATACGCACGTGAAGGTGCTTTTGGTTACGAGAGCGCTCACAGAAGTGAAGCGCAGATCGTTTCGTTTGTCAAAGATACCTATAAACTTTTCGCCGCGTCTATGCTGGCAGGGGGCGTAGGTGCTTATGTCGGTATCCCGTACGCGGGAATCGTTGCGGCAAATTATTGGTGGATTGCTATCCCCTGGATGCTGTTCGGGATGTTCGGTCTGCAAATGATCAAGAACAAACCCGGCGTCAATATGATCGGGTTGTTTGCCTTTACGTTTGCCAGCGGTGTCATCATCACTCCGTTGCTCAGTCATATCCTCGGCATGGCCGGCGGAGCGAGTATCGTAGGGAATGCGTTTTTCATGACGGCGGCCTTGTTCGGCGGGCTTAGTTTCTTCGCTATTAAAAGTACGAAGGACTTCACAAGCTGGTCCAAACCGATCATGATCGCTTTCTTTATTATATTGGCAGTCTCATTGATCAACGTATTCTTCCTGAAAAGCCCGATCCTGTACGTGGCGATTCAGGCGATTTTCCTCCTCGTGATCAGCGTAATGGTTCTCATCGACACCCAAAACGTGATCCGCGGAGCCTATGAAACGCCGATGGACGGTGCGATTGCACTCTATCTTGATTTCTTTAACCTCTTCGTCACCTTGCTCCAGCTCTTCGGCATTTTCGGAAACAATGACGAATAACATCTTCCCCCCCGAACTCCTTCGGGTGGTGGACGCCAACCTGAACCGTCTTAAAGAAGGAATCCGTGTGATTGAGGATATAGCGCGCTATGTTCACAATGACAAGGAACTTTCCACCGCTCTTAAAAATCTTCGTCATCAATGCCGCATCGAACCGCTCGAAGCGCTGTTGGAATCGCGCGACAGCGAGAGCGACGTACTGCGTCCCACGATGCAAAGCGAGATGAACCGCACCGACCTGCGTTCCATATTAATAGCCAATTACAAACGGGGACAGGAATCGTCTCGGGTTTTGGAAGAGTTGTATAAGATAGTAGATCCGGGTTTAAGTGAGCGGTTTAAACAGATCCGCTACGAGCTCTATACATTAGAAAAGAGAAACCTGCTCAATCAATGACGGCATTCGTCACTGTTGCAGTAACGCTGCTGTTCTTCAAACTCTTCGGAAACGTGCAGGTTTGAACACGAACCGAGCAATCCGTATAACTCCATGTCGCGACCGGTGATGTGGCGGATGATTTTTCCTTCTTCGTCGATAAACGCGAAAAGCTCATTTTTATGTTCGTTCTTTTTGATGTGCTGAGAGAAGATAACGTATCGTGCATTTTTCAGATCGGGGAACTGCTCGCACGTTGCAATGAATTTTTCGCACTCGCGGTTGATCTCTTTGATCTCCAGAAACTCCGATTGGATCGCTTCTCTGAGAACCGGCAAAAGTTTGGGGATAACCTCGGAAAGGTTGTCGTATTTTTCGATTCCCTTCATCATCTTCTCCTTGCACCTTATCGTAGACATTATCTGGATAGTATAACGCTTTTCATCAAAAAAAGTTCCTGATTTCAAGTTAACATTTCATTATAAATAAGAGTTCAAATTTGAAAGCTCGGATTCGGTAAAATTCCACAATCACAAGGAAGAAAAGGGTCTCATGCATACATTGGCACAATTGCGCTCCGGCAGCCTCAAAGGGATCAAACGGCTAACCCTTTCCGAGAACCTGACTACGTTTCCCGAAGAGGTATTCGAGCTGGCAGAGACCCTTGAGATACTGGATCTGAGCAACAATGCCCTCTCCTCGCTCCCCGAAGATTTGAGCCGGCTCACGAAACTCAAAATCGCTTTTTTCTCCAACAACCGGTTCACCGAAGTCCCTTCCTTCAAAGGGTGTGAGAACCTTTATATGGTTGGCTTTAAGTCCAACCTCATCGATACGTTCGGCGAAGAGGTTCTTCCTCCGAGCATCAGCTGGCTGATCCTGACCGACAACCGCCTCACGTATCTTCCCCGCTCGATCGGAAAGCTCACACGACTGCAAAAATGCGCCCTTGCGGGAAACCGTCTCGAGAGCCTTCCCGACGAGATGGCCTTATGCCGAAACCTCGAACTCCTTCGCCTCTCGGCGAACCGCCTGAGAGCGATCCCCGAGTGGCTGTGGAATCTGCCGAAACTCTCGTGGCTCGCTTTTTCGGGAAACCCGTGCAGCGTACATCCGAAATACGAGCTTCAAGAGGTTGCGTACGAATCGTTAGAGGTCAAAGAGAAATTGGGTGCAGGTGCTTCAGGGGATATATTCAAAGCCTATTCGGCACCGCACGAAGCAGAAGTGGCCCTGAAGCTTTTCAAAGGCTCGATCACGAGCGACGGCTATGCGCACGATGAGATGAACGCCTACATGAGCGTCGGGGAACATCCGAACCTCATCAACGTCCTCTCAAAACTGGGAGGGGACGAGCGTCTGGGACTGGTATTGGAATACATACCGAATGTTTACCGTAATCTGGGACTGCCTCCCGATTTTGAGACCTGCACCCGCGATACGTTCGAAGCGGGAGCAACCTTTTCACCCGAAACGATTCTCGAAGTAGCCCGTGCGATCGCCTCTGCCGCGGCGCACCTGCACGCACGCGGGTTGATGCACGGCGATCTGTACGCCCACAATATTCTGATCAACGACGAGGACCACTGTTATCTGGGAGATTTCGGGGCGGCAACCTTCTACGAACCGCACCGTAAAGAGTTCGAGAGGATCGAAGTGCGGGCGTTCGGATGCCTGCTGGAGGACATGCTCTCGCTCTGCCCTACGAAAGAAGGGGCTACCTATGAGAAGTTGGAGCAGTTAAGAGAACAATGTATGAACGAAAAGGTGGAGGAGAGACCGCTTTTTTCGGAAATAGCGCTTTAGTTGTTTACGACGTGATAAACACCACTTCGAATTCCAGATAGTTCAGCGGGTATTCCCGCATCAGCGCTTTCGTCTGTGCAACATCCAAGACACGCCGTCCGCCGCTCACCCCGCTGCGCTTGATGTAGCGAAGCATGTCCCGCACCGATTCGAATTCCAGCGCATAATGGACGATTTCGAAGCGTGCGTCAAAACGGTGCTCGGCGATGGCCATCACCTCATCGGCGGATTTGAGGATCGGCTCCAATCCCGCCGTCTCGTAAAGACTCCTGAATGTGCCGGAGGTGAAGATCGCGAGTGACAGGGGAGCGTGCAAGGCGGCTATGGAAGTAAACACACCGTCCAGATCATGTGCCCACTGAAGCGCCGAAGCCGAATAGATCCGATCATACGACGCTTTTTGCAACGTCTCAAACAAAGCGGGATCATTGAAGTCGCCGCAGATCAGTTCGGTTTGAGGGGTCCGGGGATGATGGGAAAGCATCGACGCGGAAAAATCGACCCCGACGAAACGCTTGAGGGGCCATGTTACCTTCGAGAACAGGGTGCCGTTTCCGCATCCGAGATCCAGAACCGCTTGCGGGGTATCCGGCGTATCGGCGATCAGCTTCTGCGCCACCTTGGCCTGAACGACGTTATGGGTACCGTATTCGGCGGCAAACCTCGAAAATTCTTCGCGTACTCTCATCGGCGGTTGATCACCAAGGCTACGACAAAGAATACCAACAGGCACAGCACAATGGCCGCACCGCTGGGAAGCGAAAAGAGATACGAGAGGCTAAGCCCGGCCACGACCGAGATAAGGGCGATCACAACCGATAGAAGAGTCGTCGGATAAAATCCCATCCCGAAACGGATCGCCGCCACCGGAGGGATCACCATCAGCGCCCCGATCAGCAGCGTCCCGACCACCCGAATCGAGATAGCGATAATCACCGCGATAACGCTGACGAGCATGAAGTTCAGCAGCGCAACCCGAATGCCGCTCGCCCGAGCCACCTCTTCATCAAATGCGATGAAGTAAAGCTCCTTGAAAAACGCCAGCAGCAAACCCATGCCGAGTGCTCCGAATCCCCCCATGACCCACAGGTCTTCATTGCTGACCGAGAGGATCGAACCGAACAGGTAGCTGAACAAGGAAGCGTTAAACGAACCCGCCATCGAAACGATCACGATGGCCAGCGCAAGCGAGCCCGAGAGGAAAATCGCCAGCACCGAATCGGAGTAAAGGCCGTGAACGCTACGAAGATATTCGATGAGCCACGACGCGACAAGAGATGCCGCTATCGCCATCCACAACGGAGCGATCCCAAACAACAGCCCGATGGCAACCCCGACCAGCGAGACGTGCGCGAGGGTTTCGCTGAGCAAAGAATAGCGGCGCAGTACGATGAACGATCCGCTCAGCGAGGCCAGTACGGCAATGATCAGCCCTGCGATCAGGGCGCGCTGCATAAACGGATAATCAAGCATTTCCAACATTCTTCGCCCCTCCTCAGTGATTGTGGCACACGACGTGGGCCGGAGTGCCGTAGAGTCGGCTCATCTCGTCACATCGGATCATCTCGGCGGGATTTTGGGATACCAGCAGTGTCTGGTTAACAAACAAAACACGGCTAATGTCTTCTGCAATCACCCCGATATCGTGGGTGATGAAAAGGATGCTCACTTTTTTGGTACGGTTCAAATGGCGCAGCAGTTCGTAAAAACGGTGCTGCGATTCGACATCGACTCCCGTGTTGGGTTCGTCGACGATCAGCACCTCGGGATTTGAGGCGAGCGCCCGGGAGATCATCACCCGCTGACGCTGACCGCCGGAGAGGTTGCCGATCAGACGCTCGGACAGATCGCGCACCCCCATCAGCTCCATCGCCTCTTCGATAGCGTCTTTGTCTTCGGAGGATTCGAAACCGAAAATTCCCCGCTGGGCGTAACGCCCCATACCGACCACTTCGCGCACGGTTGCGGGAAACGAGCTGTCGATCAGAGCCGAACGCTGCGGCACGTAGCCGATACGGCTCCATGCTTTGAATCTCTTTTGCTCCGATCCAAACAGCCGGATCATCCCGGACGTCGGTTTTTCGAGCCCCAGAAGGAGGCGTATCAACGTCGTCTTTCCGCCGCCGTTAGGCCCGATGATCGCACAATACTCCCCCGGCAAAATCGTGAACGAGGCATTGTTCAAGACGAGATTGCCCTGCCGCTCGAAACTAAGCCGCTCGACATCGAAAAGTGGGGGAGAAAATTTCAACGACACTCCATCGCATCTCTCAATTTGTGCAGATTTTGGCGCATGATCGAGAGGTAAGTTTCCTGCGATTTTAGCTCATCTTCACTGATATTCTCCAGCGGTTGCAACGGTACCGCTTTGGCACCGGACTCTTTGGCAATCGTTTGGGCAACGTTATCGTTGATCAGCTCTTCAAAAAAGATCGTTTTCATCCCGTGTTCTTTAACCACTTCAACCACACGAGCTACCGTCTGTGCGCTTGGCTGCTCATCCGATGAGAGTCCTATTACCGATATATTTTCAAGTTTGTTCGCATGCGTGAGATAACCGAAAGCATCATGATTGGAGATCAACGTACGATTTTTACACTCAGCCAATCCTGTAGCATATTCCGTTTTAAGCTTTTGCAGTTCAGCTATATAAGCAAAGGCGTTTTTATGAAATTGCTCTGCTTTGGCCGGAACAAGTTTCGAAAACTCGGCATCTAACGTTTGGCTCATTTTGATCATATTGTCGATATCGAGCCAGTAGTGAGGATCATACGCACCATGGTGATCGTGTTCTTCATGTTCATGCACATCGTGTTCATGCTCTTTGTGCGCGTGTTCATCATGGTGTTCCTCTTCATTTTTTTGCAATGCAACATATTGGCTCATATCTACTATTTTCGTTGATGATGGGATCGTGTTTTGCAACGCCTCGGCCCATATTTCAAACCCCGCTCCATTATAAACAAACAGTCCGGCGCCGGATATCTCGGCTACTTGGGCGGGGTTCGGCGAAAACATATGGGCGTCGCTTCCCAGCGGAACGATAGAACGGACATCAAGCGCATCCCCGGCAACTGCACGTGCCGCTTCATAAAGCGAAAACGTACTCACCAATACAATCGGTTTCGCTTCCGCAGCCGTTTCTTTTTTATCGGCTTGCGGTGCAAAGAAAGCAAGACCGGCTATGACCGCCACAATGATGATTCCAAATATCGACAATCGTTTCATATCCATAATTCAGGTTCCTTATATAAAAACTGGATACTATTCTAATGCAACTCAGTTGCAATAAACCTTAAATTTTAAGAAGTCTTATCAAAATGACCCTTGATGAACAAATAGCCCTAATGGGCTTTAGGCTAACTTCGCCCCGCAAGAAAATTCTTACCATCTTTGCACAGCAGCACCATCCGATCAGTTTTGAAGAGTACGCTTCTCTCGATCCCACCATCGATAAAAGCACTTTTTATCGGACGATGCAGACATTTGAACAGGCCCATATTATCAGCGGAATCGAATCGGATGAAGGGAAACGGTATTTTGAACTGTCCGGAATATTTCACCCCCATTTCATCTGCCAGAACTGCCATACAATCGAGTGTCTGAGGCCGCAAAACATCAGCACACCCGACGGCTATACGATCAATGCGGTCATCTACAAAGGAGTCTGTCCCTCATGTTCCGAATCCTAATCGTATTATCCGCCTGTTTTTCTTTTAGCTGGGGATGTCTAGCGTGCAGTTACGGCGACATCAAAGTCCTCACTCATCTCTATCTGAACGTCTCGCAGAACAAACTCTCATCCGTCGATGTCGAGTGGACACTGGACCCCACATTCTCCCAAATGGTTCTGGGAGATTTCGACACTGACCGAAACGGCAAATTCAATAAATCCGAAGAATATGAAATCTATAAAGCAATGCTGAGCATGAAAGAAACCGGTTTTTTTATCCGTCCTTCCGTCAATGGCCGGCCGATCCGACTCAAAGAACTCAAACATTTTGCCGTCCGTTATGACAAAGGCCTGGTCATCTACCGCTTCACTATCCCAACCAACGAACCGATAGCCCAGTCTCTCCATCTACGAATCGCTTATGATGCCGATGCCGCGTTCAATAATGGAATCATCTATCATCTTAATGAGAAAAATGTTTTTCTCTCCCCTAATAAATCGGCTCGGCTAACGACAAAAATCACCCGACCTAAGATATCCAGAGGATCGGATTCGATTTTGGATATTTCGTTGCGCCCCATAACTCTAGCTCTTGCATCGCCTCTGGGAGGGAATTTCCAAAACCGCTCTAATGATAATGATTTTAGTCAAAGCCTCCGCACTATCACCGAAAAAATTCACGGGGCGATTGTCCAAGCCCAAGAGCACCCCTCACTCCAAAGTTTCGGAGCCATTTTACTTTTTTCTCTTCTCTACGGTATCCTCCATGCTGCCGGTCCCGGACACGGAAAAACATTGGTCGCGAGCTATTTTAGCGCCAATGAGCGTAGCTACGCCCGTGCAGGGCTGGTCGCACTCCTCATCGCGGCCACCCATGTCGTGAGTGCTTTTACGATCACCATGATCCTCTATTGGTTTGTCCACGCACTATTTTCCCAAACCATCAGCGATGTTTCCCTTTATGCCACAAAAGCCAGCGGAATGATTATCCTCTTTATCGCCCTCTATTTGGCCCGCCAAAAATGGCTTTACTACCGCCCGAAACCTAGCACGATGAGCTTTAGTGCAACACCGCCGCATACCGGCAGTTGCGGTTGTCACAGCTGTAGAACCACCGCAAATTCAACCGATTTGATGCTCATATTAGGTGCGGGGATCGTCCCCTGCCCCGGTACGGTCGTCGTATTCTTGTTTGCCATCTCGATGGGAGCCTATACCCTCGGCATATTAAGCGCTGCCGTAATGAGTCTGGGGATGGGGATCACGATCGCCCTCACCGCTGCACTGGGAACCGCGTTGCGGCGAAAAAGCGGCTCCTACGGTGCTAAAATGCTTCAAACCGTCGATATTTTAGGTGTCAGTGTAATGATGCTCGCAGGGACGCTCTTAATATTTTCATAGCCCACATATGCTATAATCGCGAACTTTTTCTCATCACAAGGACAATTATGACAGGTATTCTGCTCATCGTACAGATTGTATTGGTCGTCATGATCACAATCGCGGTACTCTTGCAAAAAAGCTCCAGCATCGGGCTGGGAGCGTACAGCGGCTCGAACGAATCGGTCTTCGGCGCCAAAGGGCCGGGAAGCTTTCTGGCCAAAGTGACTTTTTTCCTCGGATTTGTCTTCGTCGTCAATACGATTGCATTGGGCTATTTCTACGCACAGCAAAAAAATGCATCGGTTGTCGATGCCATGGTCGAAAAAACCGAGGTAAGCGCTCCGACGATCAACATCGTCAACGACACAAACACTACCAAGTAAAGACAAAGGAGATTTTATGCTGAACGAAGTGTATCAATTTTGTGAAGAACAGATGCAAAAAGGGGTCGACCATATGCTCAGCGATTTTAGAACGCTGCGCACTGGAAAAGTGACGACCAAAATCCTGGACAACATCCGTGTCGAGAGCTACGGCTCACTCGTGCCGCTCGACCAAGCCGCGAGCGTTCTGGCTACCGATGCGACAACCATCACAATTTCTCCATGGGAAAAATCGATGCTGGGCGTCATCGAAAAAGCGATCATGAAAGCCGACATCGGCGTCAATCCGAATAACAACGGTACTGATGTAAAGCTTTTCTTTCCTCCGATGACGGTCGACCAGCGTCAGGAATCGGCGAAAAAAGCCAAAGGGATGGCGGAAGAGGCCAAAGTTGCCGTCCGCAACGACCGCAAAAAAGCGAACGACAAGATCAAAAACCTTGAAAAAGACAAACTGATCACGCAGGACGATTCCAAAGTCGCGCAGGACAAAGTCCAAAAAATCACTGACAAATTCACCGCAAAAATCGACGAACTGCTCAAGAACAAAGAGCAGGAACTGTTGACGGTATAACCATGAACGTCAAACAAATTTATATGGATGCCGACGCGATGCTCGAAGGGCACTTCAAGCTCAGCTCCGGCAACCATTCGCAGTACTATCTTCAATCAGCCAAAGTTCTTGAAGACCCAAAAACCGCGAAGCTTCTAGCGGATGCCTTGGCGGACGTTATCCGCAACGACGGGATAGAAATCGATACGGTCTGTGCTCCCGCACTGGGTGGCTTGATTGCCGGATTCGCCCTCGCGACCGCACTCGACAAACGCTCGATCTTCGCTGAACGGGTCAACGGTGAGATGCAGATTCGCCGCGGATTTGAAATCAAGAAGGGGGAGAAAGTCCTCATCTGCGAAGACATCATCACCACCGGCGGCTCGGCGATGGAAGCGGCCAAAGCGATCGAAGCCCTCGGCGGTATCGTCGTCGGATTTGCCGCGCTCGCCAACCGCGGGTTCTGCAAACGCAGCGGCTCTGCTCTGGAACGCAAACAAAACTGTTCGCTCCCGGACAACAAGCCTCTGTTCGCGCTGGCCGATTTCGATTTCGAAATGTACGCACCGGAAAACTGCCCTCTGTGCGCGGACGGAAGCGAAGCGATCAAACCGGGGTCGAGAGGAAATTAATGTCCGCCAATCCTGAAAACTTTAAAGTCGATATGGCGCACCTGCAAAAGGTGCAGCGTACCATTCGCAAAGCGGGAAATATTTTCCCTAATGAGCAGGAACTTGTCAACACCCTCGAAGATTTGATCATCAAAGCTCAGGACGACACGTCGCTCAACACCTATTACAATATGGCGCAGTATCTCAAACAGCGGCTCAAAGAGCTCAAGGCCCATCTGGAAACGCCTGTCGAATCAGTCGATACGGCCATCGAAGAGCTTGACTGGTCCATCCGCTATCTGCAATGGCTCGTCACCGAGCAGTCCAAAGAAGACTGACCCGGCGTCCGCTATTTCCCCAATTCACACTGCAACGCTTCCGAAACCAGTCGGGTCGCAACCTCTTTTTTGCCGTCGATCGTAATCGAAATAGGCAATCCCCGCAATGAACGTTTCTCTTCCAGATTGACTACTTTTACTACCAGTTTAACTGTCGGAGCATGGGCAATGACCGCTTCGCAGATCAGCCGCTTTTTTTCCATGTTGTCCAGCGTCACGATAACACTGGAAGCGTCTTTAATAAACAGTTTATCCAGAATAGCCGTTTTCGACATGTCGCCGAAATAGACCTCTTCGCCGTCGCGCAGCGCCTCCTCGACGTGTTTATAGCTGTTGTCGACGACGACATAGTCTACGCCTCCCGCACGCAGCTCTTTGGCGACGAATTTCCCCACCACACCGTATCCGCAGACGATGACATGATAACGGCGCCCGGGGAGCATACTGAAACTCTCCGTCAAACTGACTCCCCTGAAAAAGAAATCGCTGATGCGGGACAGATTTGCCAGAATGAACGGAGTGACAATGATGGACATGACGACGGCAAGCACCAGGATCTGAGACATCTCCTGCGGAATCAAGTCGTAATTTCCAGCCAGCGC
>NZ_JQGL01000035.1 GCF_000747095.1 Sulfuricurvum sp. MLSB | reverse complement strand
CGGGATACATCAGTGCCCGTGAAATTTACCTCTACGGCGGGAGCGTCACGCTGCTCAATTTTATCGTATTCATTATGATCGGTACGCCGTGGATTTTGGCCCTCTCATGAGATACCTCCGCACGTTCCGCTCCTCCAAAACGTTTAAAGCGCTTCTCCTCTTTTTTTCGGGTACCGGAATACTCTATCTGCTTCTTTTCAGCCCGTGGGGGAACCGACTTCTCTGCGGCGTTGTCGAACAAGGACTTTCAAGCGCCTTTGAAACGCCCGTTCAAGTACGCGAATTTTCTCTGACCCACAACCGTTTTGATCTGCTTTTTGACGATGAAAACGGCAACGTCATCAGTACGCAGGGAGGATTTTCTCTGCTGACGCTCCGTCTATATGCCCATTACCGTATCGACTATCCCCAAAAAGGCGGAATAAACGCCCTCGGCATTCCTCTTAAAACAGAAGGATCGCTCAACGGCGGCATTTCGGCATTTGACATACACGGCAATGCCAAGGCATTGGGCGGAGACGTTTTGTATCGGATTCAGCTTCACCGTTTTAAACTCGCATCCCTGTACCTCGTGCTCAACCGCATCTATTATGAAGGGCTGCTTCGGTTGTTAGACTATCCCTCATCAACCGATACCGTCCTTAAAGGCACCGTCGATCTCAGAGGATTCGATACCCGCTTTGTGGAAGGTTTCGTACGCCTCTCCACCCAAACCGATCGCTTTGTACCGACGGAAATTCTGTCCGATAAGGACAACGAACCGTTCAGCCTTCATTCTTTGCTTGCCGATCAATACGGGCAAGTCAGAGCGTTCGACGTCAATGTGATACTGGAAGCATCGATGGAACACGCAGGTGTACTGGAACAGTTTGTCGGTATGCACCTCGCCGGTCCGGCAGACCTTAAAGTCATCCTCACGGGAGATAAAAAATTGCTGGCCCTAAACGGCCGTAGTTCCATCGCCCGAAGCGATACCTCCTTCTCCGCCCTGATTCCGAATCTGGAGCCGAAACGTCTTGCGATTGATGTCGCGCATGCCGACGTTGCAGAAGTGTTTACCCTCTTTGCCCTCCCCTCGCCTCTTACAGGAACGGTCGACATCAACGGAAATTTCGGCATAGAGAGCGGAAAGCTCGATGTACGTTTAAATCGGGCGTCAACCCTGCCGGAGGTTTTGAAACGCGAATACAATATCACCCAACCGCCCATCCGGTTTAACGCCGATCTTACCGCCGACCTGAGCAAAACCGGCGTCCGCTATCGCGGTTCGTTCGCCTCAGACCTCAAACGGCTTGAATTTGCCGACTCCGCCTCACACGATCAAATGCTTCGGGAACTTTTAAAAACTTTTCGCTGATACGCGGGCAAAGGGGGAATTTACCCCTTTTAGCCGACAATCGCTCCCATGGAAAACATCACAACCGCCCTTACCTATCACGACCGTACCAAACATCGTCTCCAGCGTTATGCCGCCAGTTTGGGATACATGGACTGGGACACTCAGCCGGACCCTTTCCGAACGTATGAGGGGTCTAAGAAGATTGCCTTGGCACACACGAATCTCACCCCGCCCTATCACCTCCTGTTCGATCAAGGCGCCCTTCCCGCAGCGCCGCTATGTCTGGAATCGGTCTCGCAGCTTCTGCGCTATTCGCTGGGTCTGGCGGCATGGAAAAGCGTCGGGGATTCCTCATGGGCGCTTCGCTGCAACGCCAGCAGCGGAAACCTCCAGCCGAGCGAATGCTACCTTCTGCTTCCTCCGATCGGCGGTATCAGCACGCAGACAAGCCTTTGCCATTATGCTCCCAAAGAGCACGCGCTGGAGGTGCTGTGCGAATACGACTCGCCTTTACCGAACACGCAGATCGTCCTTTTGCTCAGCTCCGTTCTCTGGCGGGAAGCCTGGAAATATGGCGAACGCAGCTGGCGCTATTGTCAGCTCGATGCGGGACACGCCGCAGCCGCCGTGCGCATCAGCGCTGCGACGTTGGGATGGGAGTCGTGCCTAGTACGCTTTGATACCGGCTCCGCCGCTGTAGCGCTCGGATTGAACGATCCGAGCCGTTTTGCCCCGATGGAAAACGAATCGGTCGATTTGGCGCTCCTGATCTCGCCCGAACCGATCGGCGACGCGCCGTTTCATCTTCCGTTCCCGCCATCGCCCCCCTCATATCCCGCAAACATTCTCAGCCCCTCGCATCACGAGTGGCCGATACTGCCGATCATTGACGAAGCGACGCAGGGGATGTACCCGCAAACGGCCCCGTTGTCACTATCCAGAACGCTGCCCGATCCTTCCAAAAGCGCCGGAGAAATTATCCTCAAACGCAGAAGCGCACAAATGATGGACGGCTCAGGAATAAGCGAAATGCACTTTCGCCGCATCCTTGACGCCTCTCTCTTTTTGCCGGAAACCGCCGACGTCCATTTCATCCTGTTCGTCCATCGCGTCGAAGGGCTGAAAAAAGGGCTTTATTGTTATGTGCGTGCCACCGAAGAGCTTGAAAATATTCGTACCGCGACAGATCCCGATTTTCTCTGGAAAGATTTCGGCAAAGGGCTGTATCTCTTGAAAGAGGGAGAGTATCAGGGTGCGGCGCAAAAGGTTTCGTGCAATCAGGAGATTGCGCGCGAAGGAGCCTTCAGCTTCGGGATGCTCTGCCGCTTTGCCTCTGTGTTGGAAGAACGCGGCGCCATCGGCTACAAAAACCTCTATCATCAATGCGGGATGGTCGGACAACTGCTCTATCTCGAAGCGACGTCGCTGGGACTAAGCGCCACAGGTATAGGATGTTTTCTCGATGACGAGGTACATACGCTGCTGGGGCTGAAAAACCAATATTACCAATCACTGTACCATTTTACGGTCGGACGGGCCATCGTCGATACGCGTCTTACCACCCTTCCGCCGTATTAGCGGTTATTGCGTCTCGGCGTCGGAGAGGGTCAGGCATAAAATAACTTTTTTGCCGTGTTCATGAAGCGTTTCGGCCGCTTCGCTAAGGGTTGTCCCCGTCGTCACGATATCATCGACCAATATTATCTCGTCGTGTTCAAACGGAACATACTGAAACCGACGCGGGTTCATCAGCCGCTCTTCGACACTTTTTCCGGCGTATTTGTACGGATTGGAAGAGCGGAGTTTTCCGTGCAACGGAGATATCAGGGGAGATTTGAGCGCCTTGTTCAGCACTGCCGTATGGCTGTAGCCGCTTTTGACGCTGTCATCAATCGCAATCGAAGCGACGGGATAATCGTAATGCCATTCGCGGGCAAACGGTGCAAAAGCTTGCCCTGCCAAAATGGTGTACACATAATAGCCGATATCGCTATGCTTGGTCAGCAGCAGCGGCTCAATCTCATGATAGGAAAAAAAGGAATAGACGGGGATAGACCCCAGTATTTTGCGTTTGTGCAGACGGGGCGTGAGAAGTGACTCGCGGCAGTCGCGGCAGATATGCGAGAGGCTGAGGCGCTCACACATCATACACCGCATGTCAATCCATTTTCAAAACGGACATAAAGGCTTCCTGCGGAAGCTGAACCTTTCCGATCGCCTTCATCCGCTTTTTCCCCTCTTTTTGCTTATCCAGGAGTTTGCGTTTACGGGAAATATCTCCCCCGTAACATTTGGCGGTAACGTTTTTGCCCATCGATTTGACCGTTTCGCGGGCAATGATACGGTTGCCGATACTCGCCTGAATCGCCACTTCAAAAAGCTGTCTCGGGACAATCTCTTTCATGTTTTTGACCAGCTCCCGTCCGCGGTAATCGGCGGACGTACGGGGGACAATAACGCTGAGCGCATCGACAATATCGCCGGCTACGCGCACATCAAGCTTGACCAGATCCCCTTCGCGAAATCCGATCGGTTCATAGTCGAAACTCGCATACCCTTTTGAGATCGATTTAAGCTTGTCATAGAAATCGACGACGATCTCGTTCATCGGAATCGAATACTCCAGCATAACCCGCGTCTCATTGAGATAATCCATTTTGTCCTGAAACCCGCGCTTTTTGGTCAGCAGCGTGATAATGTTCCCCAGATAATCGACCGGGGTAATCACCGTCGCTTTGACATAAGGCTCTTCGATCCGCTCGATGTTCTGCGGCTCGGGAAGTTCGCTCGGGTTTTGCACCTCGATCATCGTCCCGTCGGTCTTGTAGACTTTGTAGACGACTGACGGAGCGGTGGCGATCAGGTCGAGATTGAACTCCCGCTCCAGCCGCTCTTTGACAACCTCCATATGAAGCATTCCCAAAAACCCGACCCGGAATCCAAAGCCGAGCGCCACGGACGTTTCAGGCTCGTAGCTGAGACTGCTGTCGTTGAGTTTGAGTTTGTCCAGTGCATCGCGTACCGATTCGAACTCGTCCGTATCGATCGGATAAAGCCCTGCAAAAACAAACGGCTTGGCAGGGGCGTATTCGGCGACCGGTTCTTTGGCCGGATTGCGCGCATCGGTGATCGTGTCCCCGACGCGGATGCTTCCGACGTCTTTGAGCCCAAGTACGACGATCCCGATCTCTCCGGCTTTGATCGCCTGTGTTTTTTGACGGCGCAGCGGATGCGGGTACATCAGGTCAAGGACTTGATGGTTTTCGTTGTTGTGCATCAGTTTGACCATCTGATTCATGCGAATCTCGCCGTCAAATACCCGCACGAGAGCCAATGCCCCCAGATAGGAGTCAAACCACGAATCGTAGATGATCGCTTTCGTCGTCGCGGTGGGATCACCTACCGGTGCCGGTATCCGATCAACGATCGCGTCGATCAATTCGCGAATGCCGATCCCCGTTTTGGCCGAAATCAACATCGCGTCGGTCGCATCGATCCCAATGGTTGCTTCGATCTCTTCAGCTACCCGCTCGGGTTCCGCAGCGGGAAGGTCGATCTTGTTGATAACGGGGATCAGGGTCAGGTCGTTTTCCATCGCCAGATAGACGTTGGCGATCGTTTGCGCCTCAACCCCCTGCGCCGCATCGACGATCAACAATGCACCGTCGCTGGAAGCAAGTGATTTGCTGACTTCGTAACTGAAATCGACGTGGCCCGGAGTGTCGATCAGGTTGAGCACATAATGTTTGCCGTCTTTGACGTAATCGAGACGAACGCTTTGCGCTTTGATCGTAATCCCGCGTTCTTGTTCAATATCCATCGTATCCATCATCTGCTTGGTCATTTCCCGTTCGGAAACGGCGCCGCATTCTTGAATAATACGGTCGGCAAGCGTACTTTTACCGTGGTCGATGTGGGCGATGATTGAGAAGTTGCGAATATTATCCATTGGGTTGATTGCTCATTTAGTTTAATTGATGGAATTATAGCAGAACACTGCTTGGGAGGAGGGGCAAAATGCCCCGAAGAAAGCGTTTAGCTGAAAAGCGAATTGACGCTTTCGTTGTGATAGACGCGGCGGATCACTTCGGCAAACAACGGAGCGACGCTGAGAACTTTGATCTTGTCGCTGTGACCGCGCAAGGTAAGCGTGTTGGAGACAACCAGCTCGTCGAGTTCGCCGTTGTTGATGTTGTCGTACGCATTGCCGCTGAGGACACCGTGAGTGGCGCACGCCATAACCGACGTCGCCCCTTTTTTCTTGAGGGCTGCGGCCGCTTTGACCATCGTACCGGCCGTATCGACCATATCGTCGATCATAATGACGTCTTTGCCGGCTACGTCACCGATGATGTTCATCACTTCAGACTCGTTCGCTTTTTCACGGCGCTTGTCGACAATGACCATTTCAAGCCCCAATTTTTCGGCAAAATAGCGGGCGCGCGTTACCCCTCCGATATCCGGCGAAGCGATAACGGGATTGGGAAGTTTTTTGGCGCGGATGTGCTCCTGAAAAATGATCGAACCGTAGAGATTGTCGACCGGGATGTTGAAAAACCCTTGAATCTGTCCGGCGTGAAGGTCGATCGTCACAACACGGTCGATCCCCGCCGTTACGAACATGTCGGCAACCAATTTGGCGGTAATGGGGACGCGGGGAGCCGCTTTGCGGTCTTGACGCGCATATCCGAAATAGGGGACGACCGCTGTAATCGAGCTGGCCGAGCTGCGGCGAAGCGCGTCGGTCATAATCAGCAATTCCATCAAATTGTCATTGGAGGGGGCACCCGTACTTTGGATAATGAACACGTCGCGTCCGCGAACGCTCTCACTGATCTGGACGTTGATTTCACCGTCGCTGAAACGTTTGACTTGTGCTTTGGAGAGAGGGACGTCGAGGGTTCTGCACACCTCGGCCGCAAACTCGGTACACGCTGAACCGCTGAAAATTTTATATCCGCGCATGGGTTTTCCTGTTGCCAATAAATTATCGCGATTATAGCGTTCCATCACTTAGCCGTTGCTAATACTATGTGCGATAATCGGCGTTGATTTTGACATACTCGTGTCCCAGATCACACCCGTACGCTGTAAACTCGCCATTTTGAAGCCCGATGTCGCAATGGATTGTAAACGCGCTTTTTTGCATAACGGCCGCCGCTAAAGGCTCGATCGTTTCGTTAAAAAGGAGTTCCCCTTTTTTGTACACGCACACGTCATCAAACCAGATGCTCAAAAACGCTTCGTCACACATAATGCCGCTTGCTCCAACTGTCGATGCGATCCGGCCCCAGTTGGGATCCTGACCGAAAAGCGCCGTTTTTACGAGCAGCGAGTTCGAAAGTGCTTTGGCCGCGATTTCGGCTTCGTGATTGTTGACTGCGCCCGTCACTTTGTACGTGACCAGCTTCGTTGCCCCTTCCCCGTCGCGCACCATCTCTTTGGCCAAAAAGAGCATGATCGCTTCCAGCGCTTCTTTGAAGGCTCCGGCATGAAACGCGCCGCTGAGACCGTTGGACATGAGCATCACCGTATCGTTCGTCGACGTGTCGCCGTCCACGCTGGCGGCATTGAACGTCGTATGGGTACATTCATCGAGTATCGCCTGCATCGTCGCTTTATCGACAGCCGCATCGGTCGTGATGAAACACAGCATCGTTGCCATCGCCGGATTAATCATCCCGGCGCCTTTGGCCATCGCGCCGATACGGAACGATTGTCCGTTATCCAGCGTAATCTCGAACGCGATACGCTTGGCGAACGTGTCGGTCGTCATGATTGCTTCGGATGCCGCCGTACCGTCGCGGCGGGAGAGATCGAACTGCATGGCCCCTTCGATAATCTTGGCTTTCGGAAGGCGTACGCCGATAACACCCGTCGAACTCATCACCGGGTGCTGGATTTGAGGAAACTTGACCTGCAATGCGCCCAGCACCTCATCGATATCGTCAATCCCAGCTTTTCCGGTCATGGCATTCGCGTTTTTGGAATTGATCAAGACGAAATTGGTCTCAAACTCTCCTTTAAAACGAAAATGGCGGATCGGTGCCGCCGTCATTTTATTGGTTGTGAAGACCGATGCGATGGCGCAAGGACGCGAAGAGTGAATAAACGCCAAATCTTTGGCACCCTCTTTTTTCAAGCCGATGTGTATACCGTCGGCAAAAAAACCTTCGGCGGCACAAACACCGCCGCTGACCGACTCGATCTTAAACATACTTCAATTCCTCCGGTTTTTCGTGTTTTTTAATCAGCCCTTTGGTGTACAAAATCCCTTTTTGGGTTCCGATCACCAGCAGTTTACTTTCGCTCATAACCAAAACGTCCCCTTTGGGCATCGGCATAAATTTGCCGTCTTTTTTCGTAATGCCGATAACCGAAACGTTGGCGATATCGCGTAGATGGGTCTCTTTGAGTTTTTTCAATACCATCCAGCTTGTTTTGGGTACGTACACCTCTTCCATATCCAGCGGAGTATCGCTTTTGTACAGGAACTGCTCAAGAAGGTTTTCCATATCGGGACGGGCCGCCATCGCCGTGATACGCTGCGCGGCCAGTTTGGTCGAAGAGACAACGGTATCGGCACCCAATTTTTTGAGCTTGTCAATGGCGTTTACCTCTTCGGTCGCACTGATAATGTAATAGGGAACAGGAATCTGATGCTCTTTTTCAAACAAACGTACCGACGTGATAATGGCGATATTATCGGCAATCGAATTGGAGAGGGCAATTACTCCCTTTGCAGAACTAAGATGGGCTTTGAGCATTGCAATGTCGGTATGCGGTTCGGCTTTGATGTAATACGGGTATTTGTATTGTCGGGCGATCTCCTCAAGGTCCTCTCGGGGATCGATGACAACAAAAGGAATATGATTCTCCCGCAGCTGTTTGGACACTTGAATCGCATACTCGTTGTGGTGACAGATAACAAAATGCTTTTTAAGGCGGGCAATCCGATACAACATTTTCCGTTCCTTCAAAATTCGTTTTAGCTCTCCCCGATTGATAACATCGACGATGATACCGATCGAGAGGGTAAATACGGCAAAACCAAAGATAATCAGGCTAATCGTAAAGAGCTTTCCTAACGGAGAAAACTCCCCTTCTCCGAGAGACCCGAATCCTACTGTAGTAAACGTGTAACCTGTCTGGAATAACGCATTGATAAGCGAATGGCCTTCAATGTACATGTAACCGATGGTACCGATAACCATACACAGTTGAATAAGAATTAGAGGGGTTCTAAAAGGGAGAAATTGGGAATAAAGTTCAGCACTGAGAGTTATGTGGGGTTTGGGAGAAGGCTCCCAATTTAGAAATTTCTGTATCTTTCGCAGAAGATTCAACGCAGACCCTTCAGGGGACGTTTACGAATCTTTTTTCAGAGTACGAAGCTCGGAAGCAGAAATTTTCAGTTTTTTAGTGGTACCGTCTTCAAGCGTTACACGAACAGTACGAAGGTTTGGTAAAAAACGGCGCTTTGTTCTGTTTTTCGCGTGAGAAACGTTGTTCCCGCTCATTGGGCCTTTACCGCTAATAGCACATCTTCTTGCCATTTTGAGGCTCCTTGCGTAAATTTTAGTTGCGAATGATACCAAAAATAACCCAAAGCATTTCTTAAAAGCTTTTAAATAAATGCGGCATCTCTCGACTGTACAGAGAGTACGGTTTTTTTTGCCTGAGTATCATAAAGTTTTCTTTTAACGTATATACACTACAATTGGCCCACTTTTAACACTCTGGAGTCCTGCGGCACGTGATTACACAAGAACAGATATCTCTTTATATCCAGAATATTCCCGCCACCCCATCCGTTATTCGGCAGACCCTCGACCATGTCCGTAACGGGGATTTGATCAAAGCGGCCAAATGCGCGGAAGAAGACCCCGCACTCAAACTTTATCTCCGAACACTCATCAACCGCCCCATCTACGGTTTCCGCAATGAAGTAAGCAGTCTTTCCCAGATATTCGGTATTTTAGGGACTTCCAGCGCGCAACAGATATTGTACAACTATCTGATGTCGCTTCTTGTTCCCAAAGAATGGGGACTTTTTTCGTTGACCCATCAGGCGTTTTTCGATCTGCAGGCTTCTTTCAGCCGTAAATGGGAGATGATCCTCAAACACCTTAATCTTCTGACCCATGAAAACGAAAGCGCCATTACCCTTCTGCCGGCAAGCATCATTGTATGCGATGCCCTGTTCGGAGCCCATAAAAAAGAAGTCGAACAGCTGCGAAGCGTCAAAGCCCTGGACTACAATACGATTTTGCAGCGTTTGAGCGGCCAGAGCCTGTTTGACCTGTGCAGCGTCATTGCCGAAAAATGGGAAATGCCCTCGTCCATCGCTCACACGGTTCATGCCGCATCGGGCACGGACGGCAATATCGGCGAAGAGGTTAAAACGCTGGCGAAATGGATGCATCTTCTTCTGTTTTACGAATTGTCCCGATCCCCGTTCGTGGAAGCGGGTCTGAATGAATTGATCGATTTTAAAATCGAATTCGTTCAGGATATTTACGAATCTTTTACGCAGGTGGTGGGGTACGATGAGACCAACGGTTAAAGGGCGGATCGCCATCTTTCAGCCTCAGGGCTTTCTGGACGGCAACAACGCCCCCTCATTTTTGACGGTCGACGATATCAGAGCCACCGAAGCGCTGAATGTCGATATGCTGTTGGTATCGCTCAAAAAAGTGATCTTTTTCAACAAAAACGGACTGGACGTTTTCGTCCGGCTTCTCGACAACGTCCGTAACAAAAATCACATCACGGTCGGCCTGTGCGATTACGACCATGCCAAATTCAAGACCATCACCGCTTTTTACGGCGGCGGTCTTAATTTTTCCCTCTTTCGGACCGAAAAGATCGCCGAGCTTTTCGCTCCGACCAATAAAAGCGATTCAAAAACCGTTCTGATTTATAATGAAGATCCTTCCCAGCGCTCGGCAATGGCGATCGAGCTGTTTGATTACGGGCATAACCCGATCATCGCCCAGACGCAAAAAGAGTTCGAGGAAAAAAAGCAAAACGCCGATTTGTACTACGCTATCATCGAAGACAGTTATCTGGGCCTTTTCGGACAGAAAATCGCAACCCGTGTCACGGGCAATGCGATCATCTATACGATCGCCAACTTCCTTGATGCCGAAGTGACCAATACGTTTAACATCGCCTACCATATGAATTCGCTTAACGTCGGATTCCGCCTCTTTATTTTCGATGCCTATAAAGTCGTGTCGATGAACGTCCATGCGCTCAACTTTTTCACCAAACTCGCCTCTTCGGCCGCCGAATACAACGCAACGATCTGCTTTGTGGGACTGACGTTTGAAAAAACGCCCGAATCGTTTAAGCACGACATGGAAGATGTCGGCATCCTCTTTTTTGAGCAGATGGAAGACATTCTTAAAAATAAAAAGCTTCTTCAGGATTTGGGCGGAAGCTCGTCCTCTTCCAAACAAACCCGTGCCATCACCAAAGCACTGATCAACGAACTGCCCAATTTCATCGACGCGACGGTATCAACGATCAGCATGATGACCAATACGACCGCCACCAAAAATTCGGTCAATATTCAGCATTTGGAAGTCACCATGGCCCAGAACAAATACGCCAGTTCGATCGGCTTTTACGGTGACGTGGACGGCATTATCATCCTAATCTTTCCCAAAAAGATCGCTCAAAAAACATGCGCGCTGCTCATCGGCGAAGAGACGGACGATGAAGAGGCGATCCTCGATTCCCTCGCCGAATTTGTCAATATCATCGGCGGACGTGCCAAAGCGCTTCTGGCCGAGAAAAAACAGCGGGTAGACATCACGCTTCCGCGAACGTACGGCAAAGTCGATTCGCTAATGGATATGGTACAAAACAAAAAAGGGGTGCAGGTCAATCTCGACTTCGAAGGAAGTCAGTTCACCTTCTTTTTGACTCGTTAAACTCTCTCCAAACCTTTTTCGGTACAATTGCAGAAAAAAGAAGGTGTTGCCATGCTCGTCGCTCCGAGTGTCCTCTCCGCCGATTTCGGCAATCTTGCCCGTGACGTCCGCGCTATCTGCGATGCGGGGTGCGATCTCGTGCACGTTGATGTCATGGACGGCCATTTTGTCCCTAACCTGACCATCGGGCCCGTAGTCGTCGACGCCATCGCCAAAGCGGCCACTAAGCCGCTCGATATTCACCTGATGGTCGAAAACAACTCCTTCTTTGTCGATCTTTTCGCCCCTTTGAAACCCGAATACATCTCGTTTCACATCGAAGAGGAAAAACACCCTCACCGCCTGATCCAGAAAATCCGCTCTTTAGGGATCAAACCGGCTATCGTCCTGAATCCGCACTCTCCCGCCGAATCGATCGAATATCTCCTCGGCGATCTGGACATGGTTCTGGTCATGAGCGTCAACCCCGGATTCGGAGGACAGAAATTCATCCCAACCGCCGTCGACAAAATCCGCCGCCTCAAAGCACTGCGAGACCGGATCAATCCGGCATGTCTTATCGAAATCGACGGCGGCGTCGGAAGCTCCAACATCGCCCTCCTCAGAGAAGCGGGGGTCGATATCTGCGTCGCGGGAAGCTATGTCTTTGGTGCAGCGGATTATAAAACCGCCATCGAAAGCCTAAAAATCTAAATGCGCGTCAAAATTTGCGGAATTACCAATCTTGAGGATGCGTTGATCGCCATCGAGGCCGGTGCCGATGCGCTCGGGTTTGTCTTTTATCCCGAATCGCCCCGCTACATTTCTCCCGACGCGGCCAGAAAAATCATTGAAAGCCTCCCGCCGTTTGTCGAAAAAGTAGCTCTTTTTGTTAATGAAACGCCTGAACGTATTCGATCCGTCGCTCAAGAAACGGGATGTACTCTGGCACAGATCCATTTTGACGTCACTGATGATTTTTTCGCCTCACTCGCATTTCCTTCACTCAAAGTCATCCGCGCCCGAACGCCCGAAGACGTTCTTCGCCATGCCGATGAATACCGCCTTATCGATGCGTATTGCGACGTCTTCGGCGGAAGCGGAAAACGCCTCAATCTCGAATGGTTCGAGAACGTAGATTGTTCCAAAATCATCCTTGCCGGAGGGTTAGATGCGGACAATGTCGGTCCCCTCAAAGCCTACGGATTCTACGGTGTCGATGTTAGTAGCGGTGTCGAGGCGTCTAAAGGGAAAAAAGACCCTCTCAAAGTACGCACCTTCATAGCCCAGGCAAAATCGTGACCCTGCTCGATCCGAAACACATCGCCCGTTTAGCACGCCACGGTATCCCGAAAAACGAGTTCGAATCCCTTATCGGCAGCGACTTGACACTGGAACTGCTCAAGGCGCAGGGGTCAAATCTGGTTCTTTCGGACAATGTTTACCGTTTCCAAAGTACTCTTTCTTCCGTCGATGACACTCTCTTTTGCATCGTCGACATCGAAACCAACGGGTCCAAACCCTCACGTGACCAAATTATCGAGATCGGGGCAGTTAAACTCCAAAACGGCCGCATACTCGATACGTATGAAAGTCTGGTCTACTGCACCGAAATTTCCGAACAAATACAGGAGATCACCGGTATCCGTGTCGATCAGACCCTTCAAGCCCCCTCTTTGACCAAAGTAATGCGGGAATTTCGTCTTTTTTTAGGCGATGCGGTGTTTGTCGGACATGACGCGAAATTTGACTACAACTTTGTTTCTGCGATGATGGAGCGCGTGGGCCTCTCCAAACTCCTGAACCGTTCGTTGTGCACAATCGATCTGGCCGAGCGGACCATCGAATCCGAGCGCTACGGTTTGGCGTATTTGAACGAGCAACTGACGCTGTACAAAGACGCGACACACCATCGTGCCCTCTCCGATGCGATGACGACGACCAAGCTGCTTAAACGGACGCTGGCGCTGATACCCGAATCGATCACCAATGCCGAAGAATTGATCGCTTTTTCGAAAGAAGCCAAACGCCTTAAACGCCCGAAAATGAAACCGGTTAAAGAAGAAAAAAACGAAGAGAAGTGATCCCCGCGTCCGCAGGGAAAAAAGAAGATTGATTATTCCGCAAAACGCCCCATGCCGACAAGACGGCTGTAACGTTTATCAAGACGTTCGCTGTCGCTCAAACGGCTCAATTCCGACACCTGTTTCAGGAAATAAGATTTAAGGGCATTTGCCGCCCCTTCTTTGTCACGGTGGGCACCGATCAGCGGCTCGTCAATGACATCGTCGATCAAATCAAGCTCTTTGAGATCGGCGCTGGTAATTTTAAGCGCTTTGGTCGCCGCTTCGACTTTGGAAGGATCGTTCCACAAAATCGCCGAGCACCCTTCCGGAGAGATAACGCTAAAAACCGAATAACGCATCATGGCGAGACGATCGGCAACACCGATGGCCAATGCTCCGCCGCTTCCCCCTTCGCCGATAACGACGGAGACGGTGATCGTATTCAGGTTGGAAAGCTCCATCAGGTTCCGTGCAATCGCTTCGCTCTGATTGCGTTCTTCCGCGCCCAGTCCGGGATATGCACCCGGAGTGTCAATCAGCATCAATACGGGAATATGGAATTTTTCGGCCATTTTCGCCGCGCGAAGCGCTTTGCGATACCCTTCCGGATGCGGCATACCGAAATTGCGCTTGAGCTTGTTTTTGGTTCCGCGCCCTTTTTGCTCACCGATCACCATAACCCGCTCTTCGCCGATGTATCCGATATAACAGACGATGGAGAGGTCGTCACGGAAATGGCGGTCACCGTGAATCTCGTATTTTTTGTCCAACAGCAGATTGATGTAATCCAGCGCGTAAGGGCGATCCTGATGGCGCGCAAGCTGAAGTTCCTGATACGGAGAAAGGTTGGAGTAGGTCTTTTCGACCTCTTTGTCCAAATCCTGCTTGAGTATCCCTACCGCATGATGGTCGTAACGAACCTCTGCGGCAATGATCTCTTCCTGAATTTGGCGGATGTTTTGTTCAAAATCTAAATAGGTAGCCAACGGCTTGCCCTCTTATATTTTTTTGAAAATGACGACCCCGTTGGTACCGCCAAATCCGAATGAATTGCTCATAACAATATTGAGGTCCGCTTTGCGCGCGACATTAGGCACGATGTCCAGATCGCAGTTTTCGTCCGGATTGACGTAGTTGATCGTCGGAGGAATGATACCGTCGCGCATTGCCATGATGCTGATAACCGCTTCAATACCGCCGGCGGCGCCGAGGCAGTGACCCGTTTGCCCTTTGGTGGAGCTCACCGGAGGACAGTTTTCTTTGCCGCCGAAAGCGATTTTCAATGCCGCCGTTTCGTTTTTGTCGTTGGTCGGCGTACTTGTTCCGTGCGCATTAACGTAATCGACTTTAGGGTTGCCCGCCATGTTAAGCGCCGCTTTCATTGCGCGAAGAGGCCCTTCCAGACTTGGCGTCGTAATGTGGTTCGCGTCGCCGCTTTCGCCGAATCCGATGACTTCCGCATAAATGCGGGCACCGCGCGCTACGGCACTCTCGTATTCTTCGAGGACGAGGGCTGCCGCCCCTTCACCCATAACGAAACCGTCACGCTCCGCATCAAACGGACGTGAGGCGTGTTTCGGATCGTCATTGCGCGTACTGAGCGCTTTCATCGAGGCAAACCCGCCGATTCCGACGCCGGTGATCGCCGATTCCGCCGCAACAACCAGCATTTGATCCGCTCCGCCGATCATGATGGTTTTCGCCGCTTCGCTGACCGCGTGCGTTCCTGCTGCACATGCCGTTACTGCCGAAAGGTTAGGTCCTTGCAGACCGTGTTCGATCGTGACGAAACCTCCGAGCATGTTGACCAATGCTCCCGGGATGAAGAACGGAGAAATACGTCTTGGGCCTTTTGTTTCAAGGATGATTGAATTGCGTTCGATTGAAGGAAGTCCGCCGATACCGGATGCCGCATCGATCCCGAAACGCTCTTTGTCAAATCCTTCGGGAAAGTTGGCATCGGCCATCGCTTCCTGAGCCGCTTTGAGTCCGAGTTGGATAAAACGGTCCGCTTTTTTGACCTCTTTTGGATCCATTACCGTCTCAGGATCGAAACCTTTGACTTCACCGGCAATCTGAGCGCCATGATTCGAAGCGTCAAAAATGGTAATCATATCAATACCGCACTCACCTTCGCAAATCGCTTTAAAGGAGCTCTCTTTGTCATGACCAACCGCATTGATCATACCCATTCCGGTTACTACTACTCTTCTCACATTCTCTCCTGATGATGGATGGTCTGAAACTTTAGCTCCGTTGAGCCAATCTCTTAGACCATATATAAATAGGTTTTATCAAGGCATACGCCTCGATAATATTTTTTAGTTTTTGCTTTCGATGTAGTTGATTACATCTTGAACGGTTTGGATTTTTTCTGCTTCGTCGTCAGGAATTTCGATATCGAATTTCTCTTCAAGAGCCATTACCAATTCCACAACATCAAGGCTGTCAGCGCCGAGATCTTCAACGAATTTAGAATCCTCTTTAACTTCGTCCGGGTTTACGCTCAATTGCTCAACCACTACTTCTTTAATATCGTCCAAAAGTGCCATAATAGCTCCTGTTCTAATGAATAAAATCGCATAATTATAGCATATTTAACTTAAGAGGGGAAATCCCCTCCCTTACATCAGCATCCCGCCGTTTACTTTCAGCGTCTCTCCGGTGATGTAGCTGGCATGATCGCTCAGTAAAAAGGCCGTCGCTTCCGCAACCTCTTTGGCCTCTCCGAAACGGGCCATCGGGATTTTGGAGGTAAAGGTTGCCTTGACTTCGTCTTTGAGTTCATCGGTCATATCGGTCGCGATGAACCCCGGTGTTACCGTGTTGTAGCGGATACCGCTCGTCGCCGCTTCGATCGCGAAACTCTTCGTCATGGCGATCATCCCCCCTTTGGAGGCGGCATAGTTTGTTTGTCCGGCGTTGCCGCTCTCTCCGACGATGGACGCCATGTTAACGACGGCACCGAATTTTTGTTTGCGCATCGCTTTCATCGCTTCGCGGCATCCGATAAATGCCGAAGTGAGGTTCGCATCAAGCACTCCGGTAAACTCTTCGACTTTCATCCGAAGTGCAAGTTTGTCGTTCGTGATCCCCGCGTTGTTAACCAGATACGACAGTTCGCCGTCAGCATCCACGATCGTTTTGATCGCATCCACAAACGCCGCTTCGTCCGCTACGTCAAACCCGATGACCGCTGCCGTTCCGCCTTCGGCTTCGATTGCCGCTTTGACCGCATCAGCCGCCGCCGCGCCGCTACGGTAGTTGATCCATACCTTGAGGCCGTAGCCTGCCAGCACTTTTGCCACTTCCGCTCCGATTCCCCGGCTCGAACCCGTTACCAATACATTTTTACCGCTAAACTTCATTATTATCCTTTATGTTAAATAAGTGGTGAATCCATCTCTGCGGGGATATCGAGCCCCATCAGCTTCAAAATCGTAGGCGCTACATTGTTCAGAGCGCCGGGATGAACGTGGGAAACTCCCTCCGCCATCACAAAACACCAAACCTTGCCGACAGTATGGTTTGTCAGCATGTTGCCTGCATCGTCACGCATCTCTTCGCAGTTGCCGTGATCGGACGTGATGACGAGGGCGTAATCGTTGCGATTGGCAGCCTCGACAATACGGCCCAGCTGCCCGTCTACCGCTTCGACCCCCTTGATCGCCGCGTCAAAATTACCCGTGTGGCCAACCATATCGCCGTTGGCGAAGTTGACGACGACGAAATCGTATCCCTCGTCCATCGCCTTGACGACAACGTCTCCCACTTCGGGGGCGCTCATCTGCGGCTGCATATCGTACGTTTTGACCTGGGGACTCGGGATCAGTACCCGTGTCTCGTTTTCATACGGCTCTTCCACCCCGCCGTTGAAGAAAAAGGTGACGTGGGCGTATTTTTCCGTTTCAGCGGTGTGCAGCTGGCGTAGCCCTTGGCGGCTGATCACTTCGGCCAAAACGTTCGCCGGAGCCTCTTTCGGAAAAAGGACGGGATAGGGGAAGTTTTTATCGTACTGCGTCATCGTTGCCAGATGAGTCGGAATAAATTCATGCTTGAATCCCGAAAATTCAGGATCGCCGATCGCTGCGGTGATTTCGCGCATCCGGTCGCTGCGGAAGTTGAGCATCAACACCGCATCGCCGTCTTTAAACCCTTCATACCCCTCAAAAGCCGTCGGAGTGATGAATTCGTCGGTCTCTCCGGCTGCATAGGCATTCTCGATGTAATCGGCCACGCTTTGCTCGCTTGAGGGCGTTGCGCGCACCATCGCGTCGTACCCTTTTTCGACACGGTCCCATCGGTTATCGCGGTCCATCGCAAAAAAACGGCCGCCCAGCGAACCGATTTTGATGTTGTTGTGCGCGTAGGCGGTCACGTTGTGCAAAAAAAGCTTCGCAGAGGTCGGAGCGACATCGCGCCCGTCGGTAATCAGGTGCAGCCAGACTTCTTTGCCCTCTTCGGCGGCAATCTCGGCAACTCCCATGATATGATCGATGTGCGAATGCACACCGCCATCACTCATCAATCCGATCAGATGAAGGCGCTTGCTCGTTTTCAACAAGCCCGAAAATACCGGATTCTTCTCAAAGCTTCCTTCCTGAAGCGCCAAAGAGATTTTGACCAGATCCTGATACAAAACACGGCCGCTTCCGATGCTCATATGGCCTACTTCGGAGTTTCCCATCTGCCCCTCGGGCAATCCGACGCTCAAACCGAACGTATCGATCAGCGAATGAGGCACTTCGGAAAACAACCGCTCATACGTCGGTTTTTTGGCCGCATGAAACGCATTGTAGTCGCGTTTGGGCGAGTACCCGATCCCGTCGGTAATGACCAAAACGGTTTTTTTGCTCAAGTTGCCTCCTTGATTAATCAAACTTTGGGGGGATTATATTAAAATGTCACTTTTGCATTGCTTTTGAAATTTAATCACAAAGAGTTAATTGATGTTATATTGGTTTTATCAAACCCTCGGGATCAATCTGTTTCAGTACATCACCGTCCGTGCGGGCGTCGCTTTTTTCATCGGTTTGTTTCTTACCCTCTTTTTAATGCCGCGATTTATCGCATGGGCTCAACGCTCCGCCCGTGTTCAGCCGATCAACGAATACGTCAGCGCCCATCAGGGCAAAGCCAAAACGCCGACAATGGGGGGAATCGTCTTCGTCACGTCGACGATCATCGCGTCATTGCTCACCGTCAACATCCTGAATCCTTTTGTTATCGGCGGACTGCTGACCCTCGTTTTTTACGCTTATATCGGGTTCACCGACGACTGGGGAAAAATCCGCGGCGGCCACAATCTTTCCGGCCTCTCGGCCCGTGCCAAAATGGCGCTTCAGCTTGTTTTCGGTCTGGCGATCGGAGTGTTTTTGATCTATTACGCCAAACTCGATACCGGTTTTTACGTCCCGTTTATCAAATCAAGCCTTTTTGACATGGGATGGTTCAGCGTCGCGTTCTGGGTTCTCGTCATCATCGCTACCTCCAACGCCGTCAACCTTACCGACGGCCTTGACGGGCTGGCTACCGTCCCTTCTATCTTCGCCCTTCTCTCACTGAGCGTCATCGTCTACATCGTCGGAAACGCCGCTCTCGCCCATTACCTGTTGATGCCGAAAATTCCCGCCGGGGAAGTGGTCATCATCGCCGCAGCGCTGATCGGTTCGCTGGTCGGTTTCTTGTGGTTCAACTGCCACCCTGCACAGGTGTTTATGGGAGACAGCGGTTCGCTCACCCTCGGGGCGTTCATCGCCTATATGGCCATCATCAGCAAAAGCGAAATCCTTTTGATCCTTATCGGGCTTATTTTCGTTATCGAAACGGTATCGGTCATCTTGCAGGTCGGCAGTTACAAACTCCGTAAAAAACGGGTCTTTTTGATGGCACCCATCCATCACCATTTCGAGATGAAGCAGTGGGCCGAAAACAAGATTATCGTCCGCTTCTGGATCATTTCGCTGTTGTCGAATATCCTCGCCCTTATCACCCTCAAAATCCGCTAAAAGAATACCGCCATGCAACAACAAAATATCGCCTGTTTCGGCTACGGGAAAACCACCCGGGCCATCGCCAAAGCCTTCGGCCCCTGTACTTTTTTCGATGACAAAATCACCGAAGCCTCCACCGACGACGAGGGAAACATCCTCAAACCGGTCAGCGAATTCGATACGTCCCTCTTCACCCACGAGATCCCCTCTCCGGGATTTCCTCCGTACCATCCGTTGATACGGCAATCCAAACACCTCATCAGCGAATACGATTTTTTCGCCCCGACAATGCCGTTTTCAATCTGGATCAGCGGTACCAACGGCAAAACGACGACGACCCAAATGGTCGAATACCTTCTCGCCGACCGAGGCGCCATCAGCGGCGGCAATATCGGTACGCCGCTTGCCGATATGTCCTCCGATGCCCCTATCTGGGTATTGGAAACCAGTTCGTTCAGCATGCATTACACGAACGTCGCCCGTCCGAACATCTACGCGCTGCTGCCCGTTACCCCCGACCACGTCAGCTGGCACGGCAGTATGGAAGAGTATTACAAAGCCAAACTCAAACCTCTCTCCATGATGAAAGAGGGCGAAGCGGTCATCCTCCCCAAAATGTTCGCGGACGAACCGACCAACGCGTTTAAAATTATTTACGAAACCGAAGCCGATCTGGCCGAATATTTCGGATTCGACACGAGCCGCATCAAATTCAAAGGGGCGTTTTTGATGGATGCCCTGATCGCGATGGGGATCGACAAAATCCTTTATGACCGGTGCGACTACGACAAAATCAACGCGTTCGTCCTTGACCCTCACCGTCAGGAAGAGTTCCGCGATGCAAAAGACCGCTTATGGATCAACGACTCCAAGGCGACCAACATCGATGCGACACTGGCCGCACTGCGCACCTACAAAGATCATCGCATCCATTTGATCTTGGGGGGCGATGACAAAGGGGTCGATCTCGAAGAGCTTTTCATCCCGCTCAAAAACTACGACGTTGCCGTCTACGCGATCGGATCAAATGCAACGCGTCTCGAAGCGTTATGCCGCCAATACGCCATTCCCTGTACACTGTGCCACACTCTCGACGTCGCCGTGCACGAAATCAGCCAAAAGCATAACCGCCACAGCATCGGAATGCTCTCTCCCGCCGCCGCAAGCCTCGATCAGTTCACGTCCTACGCGCAGCGCGGGAACCTCTTTAAAGAATTGGCCGCCGCCGCGAAATAGCCCCTTTCACTATCTTTAAGCTTGTTTTTAAGCTTATCGGGCTATAATTTCGGCCTCACAAATGTGGCCAATTAGCTCAGTCGGTAGAGCAGTAGATTGAAAATCTGCGTGTCCTTGGTTCGATTCCGAGATTGGCCACCACCACTTTTAAAATCCCCCAACAACAAACATAAAACGCTCATAACAAGCATTCAACAATCCGTTTTCAAACAGATCTATTTTTCCCAATACAATAAGCGCAATAACACCGTTTTCAGGCCCTCTAAAGTCCCTCTGTGAAACAATGCCGCCTCATTTATAATATCGGAGTATCATGACTACAAGCAAATCGTTGATCCTTGCAATCTCGGGAGCCGCTGCGGCAACTCTTTTCACCGCGTGTTCCCCTGCCAATATCCAATCCCAGCTCAGAGCATCGGATGCGAATTCGAATATGATGACGCGCTGCGAAGAAGTCGATATGCGCAGCAATTCGGAAATGCTCGGAATCTTCAAAAAATACGACGGCTGGAGAATGATTTACATCTCCGAGTACACCACAGAAAACAAATTCGGTACTAGCGGAAGCGTTTGTTTCGAAAAACCGAATAACTGATTCTCTTCTGCCTCTTTTCTCCTCATGGGAGAAGAGAACGTTTGCCCCTTGCGATCTCCGCTTTCCCTATACCGCGCATAATGCGCCCTTGTCTTCATCGTAATTATAAAATCTTATAGACTTTTAATCCGGTCGGTGCTAAATTTTTCTGACGCAGAAGCTGAATTCTGAGTGTATCGAGTAAAAAGGAAGTGTGCTTCTGTGAATTCTTGAAAAGGCTTTATCATGTTGCTAACACGATTTGACCCGTGGAAAGAGTTGCGTTCGTTAGAAGAACGCATGGGCGATGCGCTTTCAACCGATCTGAAAAAAGACATCTTCACCACCTTCACCCCCTCGATCAACACCCGTGAAGGGAAATTCGCGTATCACATCGATGTCGATCTGCCGGGTGTCAAAAAAGAAGACATCAGCGTCAAAGTCGAAAATAACGTCCTCACCCTCAAAGGGGAGCGAAAGACCAAAGAAGAGGTCAAAAAAGAGGATTATTACAAAATGGAAAGCAGTTTCGGCAGTTTTACCCGTAGTTTCACACTCCCTGAAAATATCGACAGCGAAAACATTCACGCCGAAAATAAAGACGGCGTTCTTGAGATAACCCTGCCGAAAAAAGAGGGCAAGAACAAAGCCGCCAAAGAGATCAAAATCAAATAAGCCCGGCAGCGTGCCGGCTTTTACAGAAGGCCGTCACGCTGCATTCTCTCCTGCAAGGCGATCAGAATATAGGCGCTCACGGTACCGCCGTGAAAATCGCGTATTTTGTTCTCCCAATCGACCGGAATCGTGATCAGTTTTTTCTTCTTTCCTTTCTCCCCTTTTTGTCCCTCTTCCCGTTCGCTCATGGCAGCGGAGCTTTTCACTCTTTCGATGTTTTGCAAAAAACTTTTCTTGGCCATTTTATATCCTTTATATATACTATAGATATTTATTTAATATCTAAAAGCGTTTTTATTTCCTCGACCAATTCGTCCATCTCCTGATCGGCGCGGCTGAATACCCGGTACTCCTTGATGCTTTTTCCCTCACCGACCGAATGGGCCATATCGACTCTCTGACGCAGTACGCTGACCAGCAGATCGAAGTGCTCGGAGGTACAGATAAAGTCGACCAGTTCGCCGAACCGTTTCATGGACGGGTTAATGTTGTTGAACAGCACGCGCGTTTTGATCGTCTCTCCTTGGATTTCCGAGAGGCTTTTGAGGATTTCTTCATATTTTTGCAACCCCATCAGATCAAACGGTTTGTCGCTGACAGGGGTTATAAGCAAATCCGATGCGATGATCGCGACACGGTTAAACGCACTGTCAAATCCGCCCGAATCGATGATCGTCAATACGCCGTCCGAATCGGCCGCGGCGTATTCGGCCAATTCTTCGGCCGTAGTGAAATGAAGCATCTCGATCGCTTCAAGCCCCTGCTCGCGTCGAAGTGCGTTGGTCACGGTCAACGAGCGCTGGGTATCAAGATCGACGATCCGCGTCGGGATCATTTTGGAAAAATTGACGGTGAGATTCCAGGCAACGGTCGATTTCCCGACGCCGCCTTTTTGATGCGAAAGGGTAAGGATCATTAATATACCTTCAATATGAATAGAATATAAAAAGTATATGTTTTTGATCCTTAAAAGAATATTAGAAACAAAATAAAAGAAATGTTGAACGAAGCGAATGTCATAATTGCGATTATCATTACTGAGGACAAAATGGATTTAGCTTCTCTTCAACACGCGGCTGTCGGCCTTTTGTCACAGAATGCTCACCGGCGTACCTTCAGCTTCGTGCACAATGATCAAAAATACTGGGTTAAACAGCCTGATGCCGGAGAAGCAAACATCTGGCACAAGATTATGCTGATTCTCTCGAAACTCCTGAAAAACAATTTTTTCCGCCCTACCGTTGTCACCGATCCCAAAAGCTCGCTGGCGTACGAGGCCAGACGGCTTCAGGAGCTGAAAAAAAACGGCATCAACGTCCCTGCAGTAATGCTCCGCACACCGGCGTATCTGGTACTCGAAGATGCCGGAACCCCGCTGAATGTACTGCTTTTAAATTCGGGGATGCGGCACGAAGAAAAAAAGAACCTGCTGATACAGCTTTCCCGTTCTTTGGCCGACATGCACAACCGGGGCTTTTACCATTCTCGCCCCGCGTTGCGGGATATCGCGTACAAAGAGGGGAAAATCTATTTTATGGATTTTGAAGAGAATCTGGAAAATTCTCTCTCCACGGAAGAGGCCATCGTACGCGACGGTTTTTTATACGCGCATACCCTCTACCGTAAGATCACTGATCCCGAACTCGTTGAAACGGTGCTGGATGCCTACCGCCGTGCAGTACGCCCCGATCTATGGGATGCGCTCACCTCCGAAGCGCAGCGCTATCATGTGACGCATTCGCTCTTGAAGCCGCTTCGTCCCTATCTTGGAAAAGACGGCGTTGCGATTTTCGACACGCTGAAATATCTCAGACAATTTTAAAGAGGATCAAGCTGATCCCCATAACTCCCATCCCTGCTGCGATTCCGCCCATCGTCGTATGAGAATTACCGTATATCCGTGCCGAAGGCAGCAGCTCATCAAAGCAGATGTAGATCATGATCCCGGCAACCAGCCCGAACGTAATCCCCATTGTCAGCTCTCCCATCAACGGCATCAGCAGGAAAAATCCCAAAGCCGCCCCCAAGGGTTCGGCCAATCCTGAGAAAAAAGCATACCCGAACGCTTTTTTGCGATTGCCCGTCGCATGATAAATGGGAAGCGATACCGCCATACCTTCGGGAATATTATGGATCGCTACGGCCAATGCGATCCCGATACCCAACGTCAGAGAATCGAGTGCCGAAACGAACGTCGCAAAACCTTCGGGAAAATTGTGGATCGCAATGGCAACGGCGGTAAATATGCCGGTTCGGTGGAGCGCATGGGATCGGTGTTTGTCATGTTTGCCGCTTTTTAAATCCGAGAGTTCGGCATCCGTTTTTAACTCATGAGGGTTAATATCCTCAGGGATAAGACGGTCAATGGCGAACGCCATCGCAAAACCGCCGAAAAAACACACAAGCATCCATGCCTCGGCTCCGATTTCGCCGAAACGGGGGAGAAAAGCCGTTTTGGATTTGACCAGTATCTCAGCAAAGGAAATATAGATCATTACTCCCGCTGAAAATCCCATTCCGACCGACAGCAATGCGGTGTTATCCTTGCGGGAGAAAAAAGCCAAAGCCGCACCGATCCCGGTGGAGAGACCGGCCAACAGCGTCAGGGAAAACGCAATGAGTAATTCGTCGTACGTGTACTGCATCCTGAACCTTTATGATCCCTCTGAATAACACGATAGTAGCAAAATTTTTCAAAAGCGCGCTATAATAAATCGATAAGTACAAAAGGGTACCCAATGAGTGAACAGGAACTTCTAACCGTCTTTGTCGGCGTTATCGCCGCATGTATGGTATTCATATCAACCGTTATCATCCTGATCGGAGTTCAGATGTTCAAAACGGCTCAGCGGCTGCAGGAGTTTATCGGCCACGCCCAAAACGAGCTCAGCATCATCTCGACCAAAGCGGTCGTAACATTGCACGACATCAGCGAACTGCTCGTCCACCTCAAAGACGAAACAAGCTCCGTCAGCGAAAAATCGCGCATGGCATTGCACGAAGTGCATGATTTGATCAGTTACATCCACACCGAAACTCAATCTCTGGCGCTCAAAGCTTCCAACGGCATCGCCAAAGTCACGATCGGAACACTGGCAATCGGGGCGATGTCCCAGATTTTCAAGAAAAAAACCAAAGAATAAGGAGTACATCATGAACGACAATAACGGCCACGGCCTGCTCAGCTTCGTCCTCGGTGCGGCGCTCGGAGGAGCCGCCGCCTATTACCTGTTCAAACATCAAGACGACATCATCGACAAAATTCATGAGCTTGAAGGGACGTTGAATCTCGACCATAACGCTCTGATCGATCAGGCCAAAAGCAAATTCGACGCGGTGGCTGAAAGTGTCCAATCGACGATCCAACGCTATACGCACAGCGATGAAAAACCATCAGGCGAAGATATCGCAGCGATGATGGAAGAGCTTGGCCGCCTTAAAGAAGAGGTCAGAGCCCTCAGCGCAAAAAGCTAAAAGACTATCGGCATACTCTGCGGTTCGTTTTACGAAGCATACGCAGGGTCGTCAACGTAAACGCGACGATAGCCGGACCGAACACAAATCCCCAAAACCCGAATGTCGCCAATCCGCCGACGATCGCGAAGAAAATGACAAAATCGTTCATTTTGTGATTCTCACGGTTCAGGGAGCGGTTGACAAAATTCAAAATGACCAGTTTGACGATGTTGTCGATAAAAAAAGCCATCATTGCCCACGAATATACGGTGATAATCACGGCATTGACGATGTTGCCTTTGAAAAATTCGTTCAACGCCACCGGAATCCATACGAGTGCGGTCCCTACAATCGGGATTATGGCGGAAATCGCCGTCATGAACCCAAGCAGAAACGGATTATATCCCTCGAAAAAAGTAATAAAGACCCCGAATGCAAGCCCCTGAGCCATCATTACCCCGCCGAACGTATAAAAAACAACGGCCGTCGTCGTCATCATCTCGGTAACAAATTCACGTTTGACCGTGCGGGAGAGCGGAATGATCGGCAAAAAGAAAAGGGCAATGCTGCGTCCGTACCATGTCAAAAAAAAGAAAAATACGACGATCATCACCATCTCGCCGAGCATCGCTGCAAACGTTCCCAACCCGCTGCCGAGCCACGAAGCCAAAGTACTCATGATCTCGTCTTTATGCACCTTGCCAAACATAATCAACGTATACAAAGGTTCTTGCAGCCATGCCAGAAATGACGGCAAAAGCCATGGCAAGGCATCGATCCGGTCTCCCAGTGTACGGATAAGCGAAATCGTGCGCTCGGGACGGTCAAAAAGGTAATAAAGAAAAATCATAATCGGAATAAACAGAATCAGCGAAAGCCCCAGCGTCACTATCCCTGCCGAAGCCACCGATGATAGCCTCTCCATCCGGGGTATGCGGAGAATCGCCGTTTCAACGATCCGGTGGAGCGGAAAAACGACCATAGCCAACAACAATGCGAGAAAAAAGCTTTTTAAAAACGGGAAAAAAAGCCAAAAAGTAAGCCCCAATGCGGTAAAAAGCATAAAACGGACGAATAATCGATTTTCCATATCTTCCTCTTTAGTGCTGACGGTCTACGAAACGCTTGAAATTCCCGTCCAAACGTTCGAGTTCACGAGCCGTCCCCTCTTCGAGGATCGAACCGTTTTCGAGCACATAGATATAATCGGCCTGCGTGATCGTGCTCAGACGGTGGGCGATGATGATGACGGTGCGTTCTTTCAAAAACTCTTCCAATGCGGCAAAAAGGGCACTTTCGGTGTGAACATCAAGTGCCGACGTTGATTCGTCAAAAATCACCGCTTTTGGATTGGCCAGAACCATCCGTGCGATCGAGAGGCGCTGACGCTGTCCCCCCGACAAACGGATACCGAATTTTCCGACCTGCGTTTCAAGAGCCTGCGGAAGCGTTCGGACGAAAGAAGCCAGCTGAGCAATCTCCAAGGCCTTCCATACCGTTTCATCGTCCACCTCATCGCCCATCGTCAAATTGAACCTCAGCGTATCATTGAACATCAGCGGCTGCTGCAGTACGACAAATACATTCTCCCGTATCCGGGAGAATCCGATTTGGCGGACACTCATCCCATTATACACTATATCCCCCGACGTCGGAGGATAAAACCCGACCAGCAGCTGCGCTAACGTGCTTTTTCCGCTTCCGCTTGCACCGATGATCGCGACCTTTCCCCCTTGGGGGATATTCAGATCGATCCCTCTTAGAATCGGCTGGTCTGGATCGTATCCGAACACCAGCGATTCGGTGCGGATTGCCACCCCCTGCGCAGATGTCGTAAACGGATCGGAATGCGTCGGATATTCGGGTTCTTTGGGGAGCGAGAGGAGTTCGTTCACCCGTGCGAGGGCATTTTTGGCATTGGCATAGCCGTATTGCAGCGACAAAAGTTCCTGCACGGGCGTCATCATAAACCATAGATACCCGAATACCCCGAACATCATCCCGATCGAAAGATCCGAATGCAGCACCATCACCAGTCCCAACGCCCGGAATACCTCAAACCCGCTCAAAAACAGGGTGTATGAATAGCGTTCCCCGGCAAGCGCCTTGGTTCCGTATGCCGTCGCGCTCTCTTTGAGCGCATGGGCCTGCATGATCGAACGCGCTATAAAACGCTCCTCTTTATTACTGGAGCGTATCTGACCAAACAAATCGCACATTTGGGTCAGGGTATCGGAAAGCTCGCCTATCATACGGTTCTGCTCTTTTTTCAGCTTTCCGACTCGTCCCGAAATCTTACGGGTAACCACCATAATCAGCGGCTGAAAAATCAAAATGAGAATCCCGAACAGGGGATTGATCCAGATCAGCACGACCGCCACTCCGATCAGCGTTGTGACCGAAACGACGAATTTGGCCAAAGCATTCCCCAAAAACTGCTCGATCGTCTCGATATCGGTGACAAGGTTCGTCACCACCTGCCCGCTCCCCAGCCGCTCGTACGCGCTCATCGAAACCTTTTTGAGGTGTTCGAGGGCACGGCGGCGGATTCCGAAGCTGAGTTCTTGCGAAAGGGTGATAAAAAAACGCTGCGAGGCGACACTGAGGATGAAAAACAAAAACCTCAAAGCGATCGTGACGGCCAGTACGATGCCGATGTAAAGAAGCGGTTCGTTCCATCCGCTGAAACGGTTGATCGTATCGGTTACCCATCCCCCTTTTTTAAGCAGGACCTCATCGACCAACAAAGGGATCAGCAGCGGGATCGGAATCGACACGAGCGTTGCGGCCAAAGCGATCGCATTCCCCCATACAAGAGAGCGTTTGTGCCGCAGCATCATCGAAAAAAGGGATTTAAACGTGACCATTGTCTTTCCGCATAAGTGAATAGTGCGATTATAGCAGTTCAAAAAAGGTATGGCTGCAAAAGCCATTCCAGATAATAAAAATTTTCCTTTAGAAAGATGAGTTACTTCTATGTGATTCAGTTGCATTAAAGTTCGTGTGTTACAATTTCTGCACGTTTAAAAAAACCACAAAGGAAATCCCATGCTCGTTACTAAAAAAGCTCCCGATTTTACCGCGACGACCGTTCTCGGCAACAACCAAATCGTTGATAATTTCAATCTTTATGAAAACCTCGGACCAAAAGGTGCGGTTTTGTTCTTCTATCCGCTCGACTTTACGTTCGTATGTCCCTCTGAGATCATCGCGTTCGACCACCGTTTGGATGAGTTCACCGCACGCGGCATCAACGTGATCGGCGTATCGGTCGACTCGCAGTTCAGCCACTTCGCGTGGAAAAACACGCCGGTAAACCAAGGCGGTATCGGTCAGGTTCGCTATCCGCTTGTTGCAGACCTTAACAAACAGATTTCACGCGATTACGACGTATTGTTCGGCGAATCGGTCGCTCTTCGTGGATCGTTCCTGATCGACAAAGACGGAACCATCCGCCACGCCGTCATCAACGACCTTCCTCTCGGACGCAACATCGACGAAATGCTTCGTATGATCGACGCGATGTTGTTCACCAACGAGCACGGCGAAGTGTGCCCAGCAGGTTGGAACAAAGGCGACACAGGTATGAAAGCCAGCACCGAAGGTGTTGCGGAATACCTTGCTTCACACGCTGAGTCACTTTGATTTGAACGCTACAGGAGCTAAGCCCCTGTAGCTACGCTTGCCGCTATGGCACTGAAGCTTGCCTCTTCGAGGCAGATTTCTTCCCACTCTTTTCCTTAATCAAAAATCGTTTATCCTTTCTTTATGCAATACTCTTTTTTAGCCTCGTATCTTCTCATTATTTTTGCTTTGTGGTATTCGCGCCGCGAACGTTTCGGTCTGGAAAAAACGATCCTCACCAACTCGATTCTGGCAATGGTGCAGCTGGGGCTGCTCGGATACGCCCTCGTCTATCTGTTTCAGATCGAACACCCCTCGCTCCTCTTTTTCATTCTGCTGGGAATGGTCGCGTTTGGAGCCTATACCGCTAAAAAGCGCTCTCCTTTGGGAGATGAGAGCTTTAAAATCGCATTGTTTACCCTCGGCGCATCGTCGGGAATCGTCTTTTTGTCGATGATGGCGTTCGGGGTGATCCACATGGTGCCGCACGAGATGATCCCCATCGGCGGGATGATCATCGGCAACGCCCTCAACGTCTACACCCAAAGCACCGAGCGGTTTCGGGGCGAGGTGAAAAACACGATTGAGACGATCGAAGGGATGGTTGCGCTCGGCGCTCCGCTCAAAGATGCCCTCTCCCACGCATCAAAAACGTCCGTCAAAGCCTCGATGATCCCGACGATCAATATGCTCCAGACGGTCGGGATCATTCACATCCCCGGAATTACGACGGGGATGCTCCTTGCCGGAGCCGACCCGCTTGAGGCGGTCTCGTATCAGCTCGCCGTGATGTACATGATGGTCGCCGTCGCGCTTCTATCCGCCCTGTTTAGCACCCTCTTTTCGTACCGCGTCATCATCGGTGCGGCGTTTAGCAGAGAAAAAAACTAAATCGGGGTTTTACTCCGTCAGCGTATCCAAAAACCCAATCGCCTTCGGGTGGACGAAACACAGTTTTTCCCACCCTCGATTCGGCTTCGTCAGGGTTACGCGATGAGCCGATACCGAGCGAGAGAGCGCGACGTAAAACTGCGACGGGGCGAAAATCTCGTTGGTCTCGATGACGTAATCGGCCAAGCTCATCCCCTGCGATTTGTGAATCGTGATCGCAAACGCCAGCGTGATCGGAAACTGGCTCAGGGTGATCAGTTTCTCTTCCGATGCCGTATTTCCTTTTTCGATCCACCGCGTTTTCACCGTATCGACCCGTTCCACTTTGACGCTGACACCGTCGGCTTTTTTCACCCAAATCAGATCGGTCTCGATGGAGGTTATCATTCCTCTCTCGCCGTTGTAGTAGTTCCATGCGTTACGGGTAAAGAGGATCGGAGCACCCACTTTCAACGCTAAAATCGGCTCAATTCGGCTCTCGTTCATGAAACGCTCCACGTCCCGTTCCTGCATCTTTTTATCGTGGATGCTCACATACGTTTCGACTTCGATGACTTCGCCGTTCAAATGCTCAAGCTGAGAGCGGTTATGATTCTGAGCGCTGATATTTTTGCCGAACAGCAACGTCATCGTACTCATATCCTCACTCAGCGGCTTTACCAGCGCTTCGAGCGCGTCATGTGCATCTTCGTCGAGCTTGGCATGGCGTACTTTTTCCAACAGAGTTAAAAACTCCGCTTCGTGGGTGCGGAACGAACCTTCCAGATGAAGCGTCTCAAATCCCATACGCTGCCAGCTTGGGGATTCGAACGCAAAATAAATCGGCTCGTTCCCGCGCGTAACGGGGGGGAGCTGCAAAAAATCCCCCACTGCGATCAGCCGTCCCGAAAACTCCGCCTGTAACAGGCGCAGACGGATCATATCGAGCAGCGGCGCGCTCACCATCGAGATCTCGTCGATCACAATGATCTGCATCGACCGGATCAGTTTGACGACCTTTTTGGAGGGTTCGAGTTTGCCGTTGCGCTCCAGTTCTTCTTGGGAATTGGCGATCCCGAGATCAAAAAAACTGTGAAGCGTCTGTCCCCCGATCAGCGTCGCCGCCATCCCCGTCGAGGCGAGACGGGCAACCTGTTTTCCCTGTGCGGCATAATGGTCGATAAGCGAGCGCGTCAGCGTCGTCTTCCCGGCACCCGCACCCCCGGTAATAAAAAGATTGGAATATCCCAATATAGCCAACGCCTTCTCAAGCATTCTCGCCTCCCATTACAATAACGCGTCCAAATGGAACCTCCACAGCCTTAGGCGCGATCCACAGCGTCTCGTATGCAGGCTCTAACAGCGGAAACTTCCCTTCCAAATCGGTAAAATAGAGCAGTAAAGCTGGCCGATACATTAATGTATCGACGTACGCAAAAACGGGGGAAAAATCGGTCCCTCCCCCGCCGACGAGCTCATACTCTATCGCTTCGCCGTTGGTAAAACTACGGTGGCTTCGGATACGATCATCACATACCAACAGTTCGATCGCATAGGAGCCGAACAGTTCCGTGATCGATTCTATTTCGGCGATAAACTGCCCCAAAAGCACCTCATCGACCGAACCGGAACTGTCGATAGCAATCGTCAGTTCCAGACGGCGCGAATGGGCTCCCGGCAGATAAATACCCTCGTATAACAGCTTTTTACTCGGAGGGATCAGGGTATAATCGCTGATGTAATGCCCCCCGATCGACTCACGCACTTCGCGTCGCCAATCGATTGTCCCGGCTGATGGTTTCCCAAGCAGCCGCCCTATTCCCTCGCTTAGAGGGTCGTCTTTCTCAAGCGCTTCGCGCGTCCGTTTTTCACGCTGCGCCCTAGAGAGCTTCTCGTCGGCTCCCTCATTCTCGCGCCCATCGTCGCTGTCACGGTCATTTTGTTCCTGATCCAAAAATTCCTGAGAAATCTCGGCATAAATCTCTTCGGCGCTGAGATTGCCGAAACGCGAATCGTAGGTGATGCTTGGAGGGGGAGCAAACCCGTTATCGATCAAAAGGGCGTTGATGGCATAATCACAGGCCATTTCCCATAGCCACGGGCTGCGATTCCCCCGTCTGAGAGTATGTGAGAGCGCTTCGTGCAATGCCGCATTGCACAAAGCGAACGTCATCTGCGATTCATTGAGGCTTTCCATGTACGCTTCGCGATACTCAAAACGGTTCTCACGTGTCGCAAAGCTTTCGATATTATCGTTTACCCTCATCTCCATCGCACTCGAAATGGTGCCGAAAAACGGGTAGTCGAGCAGTAGTCTGGCTTTGATAGGCGAAAAGTCGATCATAGCAAATAGGCGTATGCGTCGACCCATTCGCCGAACGCGTCAAGATGTTCCATGGCTACACCCTGACGCTGCAGGTCCTGTACGACAAGAACGGCGAACTCGTTTTTGAGTTTCAACGTATACCGCAGGACGTTGGAAACCGCTTCATCCGATGCAGACGCTAGGACACGCGACACCAAAGCCGCCGATAAAGCATAAAGGGCTGAAAGGTCCTCAGGCACTCCGGCATCTTCACCCCGCATAATCGCCTGGACATCGGGAAGCCGGTCCATTACCTGAACAAATCCCAAAAAATCGACGGCCGCATCATGCCCGATCGCCCCGCCGATGGCATCGAGCCACAACGAACGCGGCAGATCGGTCGATAAAATCCGGTGAACCGCTTCCCAGCTTCGTGGAGTGGCAAAACTGCGCTCGTTTTTAAGCGGATCGAACGCGAACAATGCCTCGTTTTTGAAGGCGATATAGGCTAGCACCCGCATATCGATTCCGGCACCGAGTGCCCAGTCCCGCCAGTCCGAGACGTTCACTTCCATCTCGACGTGGACAAACCGGTTCGCCAGCGGCGAAGGAAGGCGGTACACGACGCCGCGATCCCCCTCGCGGTTTCCGGCCGCCACAATTGCCCATCCATCGGGAAGGGTGTATTCTCCCACCTTGCGGTCGAGGATCAGCTGATACGCCGATGCCTGCACGGCGGGAGCGGCGGAATTGAGCTCATCCAGAAACAGTATTCCCTCTCCCTCACGCGGCAGAAACGACGGCGGCGCCCACAGCGCGCTATGCGATTCCCGCTCATAAAACGGAATCCCTTTCAGATCGGTCGGATCCAGCAAAGAAAGACGCAGATCAATGCATTCCACCCCCGCTTCACGGGCAATCTGTTTGATGATCGACGATTTGCCGATGCCCGGCGCACCCCACAAAAAAGCGGGAATTTTTGCCGCGATCAAAGAGCGCATCGTCGTGACGGTATCGGAGGTTCGCATCAATGCCATCCTATGTTGTGGGTTTGAATGTGTTTGCCGAAAGCACTGTTTGTTTTGACGCTCCGTTCAAATCGGCGGTCAAGCGAAAGCTGATACAGTACCTCAATAGGGGTTGAGGGATTGGCGGCGAGTGCCGACAGTACCTCGGCATTGCTGCTCAATGACAGCTCTTCGAGCCTTTTCTTTTCCATTGAGGGATTGGCGGCGAGGTATTGATGGTAACGCGAATCGGCGTAGAGTTTGTCCAATACCGCAGCGGTTGCCGCAGGATTTGACGCAAGCGATTCCAATACCGCTTCATTGGAAAGAGCCGACAACCGCTCCTGCATCGGCACCGTAAGCGAGCGGTTAGCCCCCAGCGCAGCGGCATATTCGCGCACAAGCCTCTCAAACCGCTCAGCACAGAGAGGGGCATGCGCCGCGATTTGAGCCGGATACCCTGCCTCCAACCGATCGGCACCCGGCGATGACAGGCTCGGATTTTGTGCCAACAGGGCATTTACTCTCGCATTATCAAGCTCCAAAAGCTCCGTTTCGAGGGCCAAAGGTTCGCGGCACGCCAGCAACTCGGCCCGTTCGTTTATCAAAGCCCGAACTATTTTTTCAGGTGTTTCGGGATGAAGCGCCATTGCATCCAGAACTCCCTTAAGCGAAGCGTCGTAAGGTGTTTTCAGCTCGCGCGCAATCGGCGAAAGCTCCGCAATGGCTTCGATAAGTTCGCCGGTGCCGTATTGCTCTATCAGATGCGCCAGTCCGCTCATGGCGTACTGGACGTTATGATTTCGATCCAGATCAACATAAAAGCGTCCGATAATCGCAGCCGTAACATCGCGGTTGCGATCATTGTCGAACAGCCCCTCGCTTTGCCAGTCGTAGAGCCTGAGCAGTTTGTAAAAAAGCTCGTCGGCGATGTAGGGGTTTTTGAGAAAATCGACAAGCCGTTCCTGATCGCGGGAAAGTTTCAGACTCATCATCAACCGATTCGGTTCGATAGAGCGGCATAGCCACTCTTCCAGCCCCTCGACGGCGATGATCGGCGCCGCTTTCTCTTCATACAGCCGTTCGCTCTCGTTTTGCTCGATCGGATTCATCATCCGTCCTTCTACGACGAGGGCCACACCGTCCGTAAACGTTTTAGCCAATCCGATGCCGTGCAGCTTTAAGAGCTTCTCAAATTCCGCTTCCCGTAACGAGCGGGTCTTTCCCAACAATAAAACCGATTTTCCGGCCAATTCCCCATAATTCATACGGGCATTATAATCCATCAGCCTAAAAATAGGCCCCAGCGCTATAATAACACTAACTTTTTAAAGGATTTACCGTGGACGAATTAATCGAAGGGATCAATGCCTATAACGGCGGGGATTTTGCCAAAGCGCACGAGATTCTCTATCCGCTGGCGATGTATCAACGCAACGATGAAGCGCAGCTCTATCTGGGAATGCTCTATTTCTACGGCGAAGGGGTCGAAAAAGATGTCGACAAAGCAATGGAATGGTGGAAAAAAGCGATGAAATCGGGGAACCAGGATGCCGCCTACCGGCTGAGCGAACTCAAAACGTCGACCAAAACGACGTTTTAGGAGTTGCCAAGGACAACATTGATCGAATAGCGCATATCCTCATCAAGGCTCTCCATGTTGCCCAGCATCCATGAAAGATACCCTTTGTCGGCATCAGCAATTTCGGTGAGTGTTTTCCCCTTGTATTTTCCGAATTTCACCGGTCGCGAATAAAATACGGGGGTCTGCGTCAGTTCGACCATTTTGTCGATCGGATTGACGTTGCCGAACCGCTCGGCCAACCGTTTGCGAAGCTCGCTTAAAAAGAGTTTCAGCACCAGCACGTCACCGATCGCGTCGTGGGCTTTGACTTCGATTCCGAGTGACGCGGCTTCGGCTTCTTCGATTTTGTACAATCCCAGCTTGTAGCGAAAATATTGCAGCCGATGGGCCTCTTCGTCGTCAAAAAGATGTTTCGCACACCGCAGCGTATCGATCAGACGCATTTGTGAGGTAAAGTTCTCTTTGGAGAGCATCCCTAAATCAAACGGGGCATTATGAATGATCAAAACATTATCGGGAGTATTGATATCATTAAGAGCTTTAAAGGCTTCGGTTTCAACGCACGGGCACAGTCCCTCGATCATTTCAGGGGTAATGCCGTGCGTTTCCATGGCCGGAATCGCAATCGGAACCTCACTCCAGCATAGCTCGTTATAGACGCTGACATTTTTGCCGTCCAGCACCATAAAACCGAGCTGGATGATTCGATCGTGTTCCGCCGCTCCGGTTGTCTCCGTATCAAGTATGACGTATTTGGCCATCAATACTGTTCGTCGTCTTCGTCAAGATCGAACTCATCGTAGTCGTCTTCGTCTTCATCCTCGTCTTCGTCGTAGTAAAGATCATCTTCCTCTTCGTCACCTTCGCGCATAGAGGTTAATTCCGTGTACAGCTGTTCGGCTTCCTCTTCGTCGATTTGGCCGCCGTTGATCTCGCTCAGCAGCTCTTTGTACTCATCACGAAGCGCTTGCATGTCTTCAAGCTGTGCGCGTTCTTGGGGCGATGCATCTTTTTGGGAAGCGATCGATTCGAAAATATCGTCGATGTGCTCTTCTACATCGGGGATCAACTCATTTTGTATCAAATGTTTCAATTGTGTAATATAGGCCATTTTGTATCCTTACGGTTTGGATATCTCATTATAGTCTAAAAATTATCGGGAGTACAGAATTCAAAGCGAAAAATGGCACGATTTTGTAGCGTTTCGGCATGCTGCGCACAAAGAGTGAATTAAATAGATAAAGCCCTAAATAGCGTATGAAGAAGAATAATTGATTTAAAAGAAGGAAAGAAAAATGGTGCGATCGGCGAGATTTGAACTCGCACACCTGTTGGCACTACCCCCTCAAGATAGCGTGTCTACCAATTCCACCACGATCGCATAAAAAAGAAAAACCTCAAGCCGAAGCTTGAGAGAGGAAAAACTCGAAGCTTACGCTGCGAGGTATGGGTTAGCGTAAAGCGCGATAAGCGCGATAACCAAGGTATAGATAACTTGAGCTTCGATCATTGCAAGAGCGATGAACATAGTTGTCATCAATTTACCGCCAAGACCCGGGTTGCGAGCTGTACCGGCGATAGTTGCGGCAGCTGTGCTACCCATACCGATAGCACCACCAAGTGCAGCCAAACCAAGGCCTACACCCGCAGCGATCATTGAGTATGCTTTAAGTGTTTCGTTCACTACTGCTTCTTCAGCACCGAATGCTGCAGCTGCAAGAGCGATCATAAGAAAAAGAACTTTTTTCATGTGTGATCTCCATATTTTAATCAAAGTCCGTTCGGATATGTGTCCCTACTTATCACTTTGTGGCTGGAATTATAATCGGACAGAGCTAAAAAATTACTTAGCCCGTCCAAGCCCGATTTTGTTCCCTTTGAATTCGACGATCTCCACCATAATCTCATCCCCTTCGGAAAGGACATCGCTAACACGGCTGACATGAGAGTCTGAAAGTTTGGAAATATGGATCAATCCGTCAACACCGCCGGGAAGTTCGATAAAGGCGCCGAAATCGACGATTTTTTTTACTTTTCCTTTAACGACGTCTCCAACGTTGTATTCTACCTTTTCAACCGGAGTCGAACCGCTGGCGATTCCTTCGATGTGATCGCGTGCTCCGCGCAGCCCTTCGCGGTTTTTCCCGGTCAGTTTAACGGCACCTTTTTTCTTGTCGATATCGATGGTGACATCGAAACGTTCGATGATTTCGCGGATCGTTTTTCCCGCCTGTCCGATAATGTCGGCAATTGAGCCCGGATCGACATGAAACAAATCGGTGCTCGGCAGCGTCCCTTCGTTCAGCTCGATTTTCTCTTCGGAAGCCAGCATGATATCGATGATATGCGCTCTTGCTTCTTTAGCCTGATACAGCGCTTCGCGCAGGACATCCAGACGGATTCCGCCGAGCTTGATGTCCATCTGCATCGCGGTAATCCCTTCTTTGGAACCGGCCACTTTAAAATCCAGATCGCCGTCATGGTCTTCCAGCCCCATAATGTCAGTCAAAATCGCATATCGGTCCCCTTCGGAAACCATTCCCATCGCTACGCCGGCAATCGGATCGGCCATCTCCAAATCTCCCGCACGCAATGCCATGTAGCCGCCGCACACGGTTGCCATCGACGAAGAGCCGTTGGATTCGAGAATTTCCGAGACGAGGCGGACCGTCTGGCCGTTTTGAACGCACGAGCTTTCCAATGCCCGCTTGGCCAGATTGCCGTGCCCGAGCTCGCGGCGGCGCGGTGCGCCGATAGGCGAAGGCTCTCCTACGCTGAAACTGGGAAAGTTGTAATGAACCATGAAGGACTCATTTTGTGTCCCTTTATCGGTGAGGTTCTCATACATTTGGGCATCTTTGCCTCCGCCCAGCGTCAGTATGACAAGCGCCTGCGTTTGGCCCCGCGTGAAAAGAGCCGAAGCATGGGCGCCCGGGAGTATGTTCGTCTCGATGCTGATAGGACGGACTTCGCTCAGTCCGCGGCCGTCCGCACGTACTTTTTCTTCCAGAATCTGAGCACGTACCATCGAACGTTTAACCGATTCGATCGCTTTTTTCAACTCATGCTCGTCCCATTCGGGCTTCTCTTTCATAATCGTTTTACGGATGGTCCGGAGCGCCGTGCTGCGCTCTGTTTTCGCCATCTGGTTGATCCCTTTTTTCAGGTCGTCGGTATGGTTGGCACGGACATATTCGGCCATTTCGCCATTAATTTCGCTGATGACGCATTGCAGTTCAAACGGTTCGGCGGCATACGGCTTGAATGCTTCTTCATAGGCCGTATTGGCTGATCTGAGTTCCTCCTGCGCACGCGCGAGGACATCAATCAGTTCATCTTCGCTCATCGCGTTCGAACAGCGGATCGGCAGCGTTTGGGCAATGCCCGCAGAATCGATGATCGGATCGATCATCATGGCGTCGAGTACTTCGATCTCATCGGAGCCGATGCTTTGCATCTCGATCATCAGCATATCCTCTTTGCTTCCCGCGAGATACAGATCGAGTGTGCTGTTTTCACGTTGCGCGCGTGTCGGATTAAAGACGATATCGCCGTCTACTTTGGCTGCCCGAACCGCCGTGACAGAGGTGAAGATATCGATATCCGAGACATACAGTGCGGCGGAAGCGGCGTTAAGCGCCAACGCTTGCAAATCGGCATCCTGATCGGCACTGAGAACCATCACGGTAATCTGGATGGGATTTGCAAATCCTTTTGGAAACAGCGGACGCAATGAACGGTCTACGATCCGCGACGTCAGTGTCTCGAAGTCGCTCGGTTTGGTTTCCCGTTTAATAAAACCTCCCGGAAATTTTCCGGCCGCATAGCTCTTCTCGATATACTGTACCGTCAAAGGCAAAAAATCTTCGTCGACGAAATCGGTCTCGTCTACGACAACCGTCGCCAGAATGACCGTGTTGCCGCATTTAAGCCATGCCGCACCGTTTGCCTGCTTGGCTACCTGATCGAATGCATAGGATTCACTCTTGTTCGTTAATGTCAATTCTACGTTATACTTCATTTCTTTTCTCCAAAATAGTCTCTATCATCTCTTCTTCTACCGCACCAAATTCTTGATAATAATATTTTGTATCCACATAATCATCAAGTTCATGCACACAAAATACGGCATCTACAATCGGGTCTAACGCTTCCACAACGCTTGATGGCATCACCGGTACAGCTACATAAACTGCTTTGGCTTTTTGCGAAAATGCGGTTTTAATCGCGCACATAAGCTTCAGCCCCGTTTCGCTTCCTTCATCGATAAGGAGAATATTTTTCCCTTTCATCGATTGGAAATGCTCTCCCTTCCGATACTGGTAGATGGCGCTAAGGATTTTCTCTTCATGCTTACGCGTTGCTTCGCCGTAGATGTAATCAACCTGAATGTCAAATACGTCAAGCAGCGCCTGATGGATCACAATCTCTTCCGTTTCACTCACTCGTGCCAATTCGCACTCGGGATTTTGGGGAGCCGTAATCGACGCCGAAAAAAGAAAATCGATGGGCAGTTTAAGCCGGGCATTAATGGCGTCGGCAACCATCAGCCCGCCTGATGAGACGGCAATCAGGCTCCACGATTCACTCTTCATCCGATCCAGCGGCAGCAGTTCTTTGAGTTGTATCGCCGCATCGGAACGGTTTTTAAACTTTACTTGCTGCATTATTAAACTCAACGCGCCATCGACGCAGCGCCGAAGGTATATTTGATGTCATTATCGATGAACCGGAGCCCAAGTCCCAAAAAGAGGTTTTGAGACTGCGGATTAAGAAAATTGTCCCATCCGCCGTACAGCTCAAGATGTTTAAGCATTTGATACCGAAGCTGGGCTTTAAGATGGGCGCGCTCGGAGCGAATGTCATTCACAGCGTTAAAGTCAAACACTTCGGCCGAAAATTTGAGGCGGTCGTGGTTCATAAAATAATCAAACCCGATTCCCCCGGTCGATTCGATCGCCCCGAAGCGAAGCAGCAAATCATCAAACCGTTTACCGTACTGAAGCGAATACAAACGGTCGCTTTTATCGTGTTTGGCAGGAAGGGCCGGCTGGGAATAATCATCCGTGCTGATCAAATCGAACATATAATAGGTTTCGGGGTTGGGGAGATAATTGACCCCCAGATAGACCTTGCCATAACCGTCACGCATCATATAATCGGTGTGCATCGCTACCTGAATTTCGCTGGTCGTAAAACTGCTCAGCATCGAATCGACTTTGGAGAACGCTTCTTCCCCGCTTTTGAAAAAATCACCCGCAGAGGTCAGGGCCGTTTTCAGCGATGCACGGTTTTCCGCAAGAATATCGGTCACGTTATCTTCGATTTTGACAAATTTATCGACCGCTTCGGGAAGTTTGTGTTCAAGCGATCCGCTGATATTGTCCATCCGCGTTGTCAACGAATTGATTCGGGCCATAATCTCGGGAAGATCTTTGTTCACGGTATCGGCACTCTGCGCAAATCCCGCACTCATGGCTCTGAAATTGGCAATCGCCGCATGCAGGTCTTCGCGGTTCTCGACAATCACACCGTCCAGATTGACCCCGACGTTGCGAAATGCGATAATCGCATCCTGAATCGCCGCTCGGTGTTCGTCATCGAGCGTTGTGCGGAAATCGTGCATCAAGAGTTCGAGTTCTTTGGCTGCGGCATTGACCGAATCGCTTGTCTGGTCAAACGACGCATACCGTTTTGCTTGCGACAAGGTACCCCCCGCCCGTAGCATCTGAGCCGAGTCGCCGACAACAATATTCATAACTTTGGATCCCAGCAACGACTCCTGTGCGACAATCACGGACGAATCTTCCGGTATTTTCACACCATCGTCAATACCCAACTCCAGCCGAACCCGCTTGCCTTCGATTGCTATCTCCTGTACTTCACCGATCTTGACGCCGTTCATCAAAACATGCGTATGTTTCTCGATGCCGGATGCATCGTCCACATACGCATGAACGGGATAGGTTTCGCCGCCCCAGGTACCGAATGACGTCACCTGAGTCGACAGAAATAACAAAGCGCCCAAGGCCATCACAACAAAAAGACCGATTTTTGCTTCCAGTTTCATAACGCCGCCTCTCTTTAATTGCTGCTCAGTTTGTAATTAAACTCGGACCCGCCGACGGGTTTGAGAATGATCGTAATAAATATATACGTATCATCGACCGAATCATTCGCATTCGCATTGGTCAGGATCGGCCGCCGGTTTTGCACCAAGCGCAGTCCGACATCGAGACACCGGCGGCTGTATATAAATCCTATCTCGCTCGTTTTCATCAAATCTGCGCGGTAATCATACGCTACCGAACCGAAAAAACGATAATTACGGTTATATTGATACGCTGCATCAGCTGTCCAATAACTCACATACGCTGTTTGGTTGTTTACTAACTGATCCGTGTAATAATGACTAATACCTGTTATTACGGTTCCGTCATTATAGCGCAGGCTGTTTTGCTCTTTGGTGATACGGTTGCGATCGTGATGATATGAGGTTTGATTATAGAATGAAACGGCTTTTGCAATCTGCCATTCCAGTTCGTTTTGCAATTCTCCATAATAGCTTCCTGCATCGTCGAAACGGAAAGTCTGTGAAAGCCGGTCTGCAAGAACCTGCTTTCCGTCTTCAAATAGATAATTGTTTAACCCGAGGGAAAGGGTATCACTGGGCTCATTCAACGTATAGAATTCGCATTCGGGTTTCGTATTGCCCGCAACACACTCTTTATTGGAATGAAATGTTTCGTAATAACCGCTGTAGCGACGAGTCCCTGCAGCAGTATAACTGACACTCGGACTGATGGCATGCGTATACGACTCATATGGGCGCACAAGTGTCGAAGATAGTGCAAACGTATGGTCAAGCTTTGCATACATCCCCTGCTCATAGCGGCCGGTATCTTCACTGTATGGGTTGCCGTAGAAACTGATGACTTTAGAAGATGCGTTCATCGTATAACTTGCATCAACATACTCATTAAATAAAGATGTTTGCATAACCAGCGGAACTGTAAAGTCCCCTTGAACAGCTCTCTTTCCGTCAGGTCGATAATAATGGGTTGCCATAGCATCAACATTGACAAGAAGAACATCGTCGAGCAAATTTTCTAAATAACGATGGTAATGCAAAGATGGAAGCGTCTGGATCGTCCGATCGTTGCTCTGCAGATTTAAATACTGATAATGTTTGAAATAAGCACCGATGTAGTTATCTTCACTGCTGTAATAGGTATTGATGCGCGACATAACCTGGGTGGAAGTCACGTTTTGCATTTGATTACTTTGCTGAAGGTTCAGGTAATCAACGTCATTCATCCAGGCCCCGTCGATATAAAGCCCCGATTCTCCCGCTAGATCAAGTCCGAACCATTCCCGCAACGGAGCGCTGTGACGATAATCGATATCATACCCATAATGCTTGATGTTAGCCAAATCATTTTTTTCCGCGTACGCACCCTGCTCTTTAAAATAGCCTACACGGATCGATCCCTGTGAAGAAGGGGTGTCGATGAAACGAAAATCGGCATAAATCCCCTCTCCTCTCGAAGTACGTATCTGAGGCCGTAATTCCAGATCCCACCAGTTATGCGGGGCGAAATAGATCGGCTGCTGGTAATAAAATCCTTCAGCATTGGACCATCCGAAACTCGGAATCAACAGCCCGCTTCGGCGGGTTTTATCGGTGGGATACCCAAAATAGGGAAGATAAAAAACGGGGAAATCATTGATTACCAGCCGCGCATTAAAGAGATTAAGCCACATAGCTTCAGTGTCGTAATTCGCGCTGCTGAAACGGATCTTCCATAAAGGATCGGTCGAGTCGCATCCCGATACGGCACCGCTGGAGAGATCGATCTCGTTACCGCACGCTTCGGCTTCTTCGGTGCTGAGCCATGTATCCCCAACCTGATCGTACATGTAATACGGCTTCGAATAGCGCTTATCGTTTGTCAGATCGTACCGGGCATAATCGCTGATAACGTGATACTGGTTTGCTTTGAAAACATTCACGGAGCCTTTGGCTTCGACGATCGTCGTGTTTTTATCGTAAAACATCTCCTCAGCACTCATGATCTGATCTTGATACAGCATAACGGGATTTCCGCCCGCATAGGCCGTTGAACCGTTCATATCGGCATGCGTACCGACCAGCTCAACCCGATCGGCTCCCAACAGAATCGTCGATGCGATTAAACTGATCCAGCCGAACTTACGCATTGATCACCAAAGTGCGCGCGGTACGGTCATGCCAGCCCCGGCGGTAAGGATCAAGCATCGCCCACACAAATCCAAGATAAAAGACCAGTTCGCTCACAACCCGAAAAACACTTCGGTTAAAAGCACTCAAAAACCCGGGATTGGAAAGCGTGGCAAGTTCAACGACGCGAATCTTCATAACAATTTTTCCTAAACTGGCCCCGTATTGCATCGTAAAAAAGGTGTGATACACGATTTTGATCGCCATAAACTCAAGCAAAAAGCTGTTGGTCACGGCAATCGTTTCTTCGATCGTTTCGGCACCGGTAATCGTATCCCACAAAATGATAAACATCAAGACCGATAGCAAAAGTTCATCGATTCCGAATGCGGCCGCCCGTTGACGCAGAGAAGCGAGTTCAAGCCGTTCACGCTCCAGAAGCGTATCGAGTTGTTCGTCCATTACCGGAGGGCTTGATACGCAATATCGGTGCGGAGCTTTTTGCCCGCATAATGAACTTGACCGCAAAGCATATAAGCCCGGTCACGCGCTTCTTTGATACTCTCGCCGACACCCACACACACAAGAACCCGTCCGCCGGTAGCGTAAAGTTTGCCGTCTTCGGCACTAACGCCTGCGTAGGCGATGTGGGCATTTTCAGCGATCTCGCTGTGATGAATTTCATCGACAACAATCTCTGCGGGTTCAGAATTACTGTAGGGATAATCACGGCTCGCCATAACGACACCTACCGCAAATTTATCGTGAAATTCGACGTTCAGCGTATCGAGCTGTTTGGTAGCCGCTTTATAGAAAAGTTCGCTTGCGGGCGTTTTCAGCAAAGGCATCAGAATCTCACATTCGGGGTCACCGAAGCGGACGTTGAATTCTAGGGTGATAGGTTCACCGTTCACGATCATCAAGCCGATAAAAAGAACACCTTCAAACGGAGCCCCCTCTTCTTGCATCCCTTTTAGGGTCGGACGGACAATCCGATCTTTGACTTTTTCATAGATCACGTCGTCAACGAGCGGCGTCGGTGCATAAGCACCCATCCCTCCGGTATTGGGACCTTCGTCGTTGTCGAGAAGGCGTTTGTGGTCTTGCGCGGCGGGAAGCAGAATGAAGTCTTTTCCGTCACACAACGCAAACATGGAAAGTTCGTATCCGTCAAGGAATTCTTCGATGACGACACGCTTGCCCGCATCGCCGAACGCTTTGCCGCTGAGCATCTCGGAAACGGCTACTTTAGCTTCCTCATGGCTCATCGCGATTATAACCCCTTTGCCCGCACACAAACCGTCGGCTTTCACGACAACCGGAGGGGTTAGGGATTCAATAAACTTGAACGCATCCCCGATATGGTCCGTTTCAAGATAGCGTGCTGTAGGAATGCCGTTTTTGGCCAAAAAGTTTTTCATGTAAACTTTGGAGCCTTCAAGCTGCGCCGCCGCTTTGGACGGACCGAAAATCACCAGATTTTTAGCTTTGAACACGTCGACGACCCCTTCACTCAAAGGCCCTTCCGGTCCGACGATCGTCAAATCGATCGCATTATCAAGAGCGAATTGCGCCAGTTCCCCGTAATCTTTAATGGAGACATTTTCGCCCAACATTGTCGTCGCACCGTTGCCCGGAGCGAAATAGAGCTTCGTCACCGCAGGATCTTGTTTTAAAACTCTTCCGATGGCAAACTCCCGTCCGCCGCTGCCGATTACCATTACGCGCATGATACACCTTGAAAAAATATTTGCTGGTTTTATCTGAAATTCGCACCGGATTCTCAAATCAAACAAGCAGCAGATTATAACCTCTTAATCCCAATGTGCGGTTTAAATTTGTTTCAGGCGATAATGAAGATGCAAGAGAATAAAAAAGAAGTTTAAAGCCCAGGCGGGCGTTTCGCAGTAGCCTTGGTTCTCAAAGCTGAAAAAAAAGCGGACCGAGCGTCTATCCGGCGGCAATCTCTCGCCCGCAGGCTCAAACGAGACCACCAACACACCAAGACGTCTACCGATTCCACTGTATAGAAATGTAGAACCCTCAAAATGCGATTAGTCGCTGCGCCCAGAGAACATAATTATACTCCGCAAGCCTTAAAAGGATGATTATTTTTCATCCGATTGTGCCAGTTTGCGGGCCAGCTCAACAGCAGATTCCACACTGGTATATGCACTGGTTTTCCCTTCTATGTCACACGGAAGCGCATTTAATGTTGTCATGCCGATGGCTACGACCGTATGGCTTTTCAGAAGTGAATAGTTTTGGAGGAAACAGCGGATCGATGAAGGGGAAGTAAAGATCAGTACCGCATCCGTTTCAATCGAAACATTTGCCGCATCGGGGTTGCACACCGTCTCGTAAACAACCGCCTCATCGACATTAAGCCCCGAAGCGCGTGCAGTATCCGCCCACGCAGAAGCAACCGTTTCGGGACGAAGATAGAGCCATCGTGTTGAAGAACCTGCCGTCTGCAAAAGCGATGGGATAGTCTCGCCGTATCCGTCACCTGCAATAACATGGACGGCTCCGGCTTTTTTGGCAAACTTCGCCGTCGGTTCGGAAACACTTACACATAGTAACGCGGACCAGTCGATATCGTAGCGTTTGGCCGCTTCAATCCCCTGCTTCGAGGTAAATATGATACCGTCGTATTTCGAGAAATCGATAGAAGGAGTCAAAAATCGGATGGAAAGGAAGTGCCTTATTCCCACTCGATCGTTGCAGGAGGCTTGGAGCTGATGTCATACACGACGCGGTTGATCCCGTCGACTTCGTTGATAATACGGCGGCTGATACGCTCGAGTAGCTCGTGCGGCAGATGAGCGAACGTCGCCGTCATACCGTCAACCGCTTCGACGACACGGACACATACGGTGTTGTCATAGGTACGGTTGTCTCCCATGACTCCGACGCTTTTGACATTGAGCAATACGACAAACGCCTGCCAGGTACGAGTGTAATAACCGCTGGCTTTAAGTTCGTCAAGCAAAATTACGTCAGCTTCGCGAAGAAGGTTGAGATCAGGTTTGTTCACTTCTCCCATGATACGGATCGCAAGGCCCGGTCCCGGGAACGGATGGCGGTTGACAAGCGATTCGGGCAAACCCAGTTCGATCCCGAGTTTGCGTACTTCGTCTTTGAACAAATCGCGTAACGGCTCGATCAACTCAAAATCCATCCAATCCGGCAATCCGCCGACGTTGTGATGGCTTTTGATCGTGACGGACGGACCGTTGACCGATACCGATTCGATAACGTCGGGATAAAGCGTCCCTTGCGCGAGGAATTTGATTCCGTCGTGTTTTTTGGCTTCCGCTTCAAATACTTCAATAAAGGTGTGCCCGATAATTTTGCGTTTCGTCTCGGGATCGGTAACTCCGGCAAGTTTCCCGAGGAAAATCTCGGAGGCATCGGCGACGACGAGAGGAACTTTAAGATGTACTTTGAAAATGTTCTCGACCGATTCGCGCTCCCCTTTGCGCAGAACGCCATTATCAACGAATACAGGGATCAGTTGATCGCCGATCGCTTCATAAAGGAGTGCTGCTACGACCGAAGAATCGACCCCGCCGCTCAATGCACAAAGCACTTTTCCCTCACCGACCTGTTCGCGGATTTTGACAATCTGCTCTTTGAGAAAATGGCCCATGTCCNCTCCGGATGATACTGCATCGCATAAATGCGGCGTTTTTCATCGGCTACCGCAGCGTAAGGAGAATTGGCCGAATAGGCGATCGGAGTGAATCCTTCGGGAAGAACATCCACTTTATCCGAATGGCTCATCCATACGGTCCGCTCATTTTCGCAGTTTTCAAACAACGGAGAATTTTTGCTTTGATCGATGAACAGTTCCGCTTTCCCGTACTCATGATGGTCACTGCGAATGACTGAACCGCCAAAATCGACGGCAATACGCTGCATCCCGTAACAAATCCCGAGAACCGGGATTCCCAGAGCATAAACACCCTGATCGACTTCATACGCGTCTTTGTTATAGACCGAAGACGGGCCGCCGCTGAGGATCACCCCTTTGGGATTTTTTGCTTTGATCACATCGATTTTAGTGTGGTATGGAAGCACTTCACAATAGATTTTGTCTTCACGCAGACGACGGGCAATCAGCTGAGTATACTGGGAACCGAAATCGAGGACGATAATACTGACGTCTTTCACGGGAAAGCCTTTTATTTAGAAATATGAGGAAGGGAAGTGGTACCCTAATGCTAATGAAAGGGTACCCTATTGTAGTTTAATTTTCGATTTAGCTTAATAAATACCTAATACGATGAATTGGAAATACCACACCGCAAGCGAGACAAAATACCCGATCAAAACCGTCCATGCCAGTTTAATGTGGGAGGAAAACGTGTAGATTCCCTGCATTTTCCCCATCACGCCGACGCCGGCCGCGCTTCCGAAGCTGATTAGCGATCCGCCGATTCCTGCCGTCATCGTCACAAGCATCCACTGGGCATGATCGATTGCGGGATTGGCTTTGAGGACGGCCGACATGACCGGAACGTTGTCGACAATCGCCGAGAGAAACCCGATCCCGATATTGACAAGGGTCGGGTCAAAAGCGTCGTACAATTTTGCCGCATACGCCAGGAAACCGATGAAATGAAGCGCCCCGACGGCTGCCAGAATACCGAAAAAGAACAGCAGCGTATTGTTTTCGATTTTGCTCATTGCCTGAAAAATATCGACATCGATATTGTGTTTCGTTTTGAGAAAATAAAAGTACAGCTGCAAAAGAGCCAGTCCGAACAACATTCCCCACATCGGAGGCAAATGCATCACCTGTTTGCCGATAACGGCCAGTGCGATGGTCAACGCTCCGAAAGCAATAATGACCTTTCCCCCTTTGAGGACCTCGATTTTTGCCGCTTCGTCAGGATTACCGTCTCCTAGGGGATCGATATCGGGGACATAGCGGCTCAACAGATACGCTGTGACGAACCAGCCCAGAAATGCCGCCGGGAAAAGGTACAGGAAGTCAATAAAAGCCCCTTTTTCCGCAGCCCAAGCCATCAACGTCGTAATGTCCCCAAACGGGCTCCACGCACCGCCGGCATTTGCTGCGACGACGACGTTGATCGCACCGGGGACGAGAAACTCTTTGGTTTTGTTGTCAATCGTCAGCAAAACAGTAGAGAGGATCAACGCCGTCGTCAGGTTGTCCGCTACAGGGGAGATAAAAAACGCGAGCAATCCGGTAATCCAGAAAAGCTCGCGGTAGCTGTACCCTTTGGCAATCAGCTTGGCACGCAGCGCACTGAATACTCCGCGCTCAATCAACGCCTCGATATAGGTCATCGCGACAAAAAGGAAAAAGAAAATTTCCGCGATTTCGAGAATCAGGTGATCGACCTCATGTTCAAAAGGGGTGAAATCTGCCCCGACTGCGGCATAATAGATGCCGATCAGGACAAACATCAGCGTCCCCGTAAACAGGGCCGGTTTGGCTTTGTCGATATGATAATTCTCTTCGGCTGCGATAAAATAGTAACCCACTACAAAAATAGCGAGCAGCAGCCATCCGAACGGATGGCCGACAAAATTTATCGCAGCCTGTTCTGCAACCGCAGTTGTCATTCTTTGTCTCCTTGTGTAATAAAATGTACCCCGATCGATTCGGTCCGTTTGATGGCCGATTCGACGATGCACCGCGCCGTTAATAAGCGCAACCGCAGAAGCTTTCCGACACCGCTTTGAAGCATCCGCTCAATCGCATCAAACGCTGCTTGCAATCCGCTCGGCGTGCGCACAATGGAGACGTAATCCCACATGATCTTGCGCAGAGCGTCTTTTTTCTCTTTATCCCCTGCTATTTCTAACGGTTCATCCCCGGGAATAAATTCCCTTTGGCAGCTTATTAGCGATTTTTTGAGGATCGCTTCGGCCGCTTCTTTGGCGAACACAAGCCCTTCAAGCAGTGAATTGCTGGCCAGACGATTGGCTCCGTGGACTCCGGTCGATGCCGCTTCGCCAACGGCGTACAGTCCCTTGACACCCGGAACCGAGCCGCTGAGATCAGTTTTAATTCCTCCTACCGCATAATGAAACGCAGGAGAAATCGGAACCCGTTCTTTGGGAAGATGGAACCCGAGATCGTTAAGCGATTTGTAGATATTGGGAAAACGCTCTTTGAAGTATTCGCTCTCGAAATGTTCGCAGGAGAGGTATACCTGTTTGCCGCTGCGCTGACGGTAATCGAAAATGGCGCGGCTGACGATATCGCGAGGCGCCAATTCCCCTCTTGGATCGTATTCGAACAAAAAGCGGTACCCGTTTTCATCCACCACATGCGCCCCTTCTCCGCGGAGCGCTTCGGTCAATAGCAGCTTGCGCGCCCAGGTATTGGCAACAAATACCGTCGGATGAAACTGCGTCATTTCCATCGATTCGAGTTCAATCCCTTTTTCGAGGCAGATTCCCTGCAAATCCCCGCTGATTGTGGAAGCATTCGTATGAAATTCGTACAGCGATCCGACACCGCCGCTGGCAATTACGACGTTATCGGCATAGATCAGCCGCCGCTTCCCTTCGCTGATGACCTCAACACCGCAGCATTGGCCATTGTCAATCAAAAGATCTACGACCGTCGTATCGCTGAGCATCGGATGAGGATTTTGCCGTAGCAGGAAAAAATGAAGGTACCTACCCGTCGCATCGCCTCCGGCATGGAGTATCCGGCTGCGTGAGTGGGCGGCTTCTTTCGTATACAGCAAATGCCCTTCGTCGTCTTTGTCAAACGAAAAACCCCGTTCGATCAAATCGCGAATTACTCCCTGCGAATGCTCGCTCATCAGCTGAACCGCCTGAGTGTTGCACATCCCCGCACCCGCATCCAGAGTGTCTTGGACATGGCAAGGGATATCGGCATCGTCATACGCCGTCGTCACTCCTCCTTGCGCATAATACGTGTTGCATTCCCAAGGGTACGATTTATTAATGATCAATACTTTCAGTGTCGTCGGCAATGCAAGCGCAGTGTACAATCCCGCCACGCCCGAGCCGATGATCACAACATCATAGCGCAACGGAAGAACCCTCTTTCGGGGACGGTTTTTCATAATACGGAGGAGCTTTATATCCGCATCCGCCGAGTATTGCCATCATCGCGGCCATACTTAAAAAAGCAATCAATCCTTTTGCCATACATCCCCTTTTTTTACCTCGGGGCAACCCCTCCGGACACCCTGCAACCTGCACATTCAGCAGCGGCTTTTTCACAGCACGTTTTTATTCGAGGATGGTATAATAGCTTCTATAAATAACTGATTAAGAGTTTTCGATGATTGATCAAATTCGTTCCCTGCCTCATCAGGCGGGAATCTATCAATATCTCGACGCATCGGGGCGTATTCTCTATATCGGTAAAGCCAAAAACCTCTCCAAACGGGTCAAAAGCTATTTTAACCTTACCCCCGTACTGTCACCAAAATCCACATTGTCGCTTCGGATACAAAAAATGCTCTCCGAGACCGCGGGGTTGCACTACATCATCGTAGAGAACGAACACGACGCGTTGATTCTGGAAAATTCGCTGATCAAGCAGCTCAAACCAAAATACAACATCCTTCTGCGCGACGACAAAACCTATCCCTATCTTTACGTCGATCTGGACGAGCCTTATCCGCGGTTTGAACTGACCCGCAAAATCATTAAAGGAAAATCGATCCGCTATTTCGGACCTTTTTCCGTCGGAGCCCGCGATATTCTCGATTCGCTCTACGAACTCCTCAGACTGGTACAGAAAAAAAGCTGCCTAAAAGGGAAAAAAGCCTGCCTTTTCTACCAGATGGAACAATGTCTCGGTCCCTGCGAGTTCCCCGTTCCCAGAGCGTCTTACGCCCCGATGGTTGAACAGGGAATCGAATGGATTCAAAACAAACAAAAGCTGATCGAGCGCCTGGAACAAAAGATGGAATTCTACGCCGAATCGCTCCGTTTTGAAGAAGCACTCGTACTGCGTGACCGGTGCGAACGGATCAGACGGAGCGAATTTACCTCCCAGATCGATCTGGCATCCCGAGACAATTACGATGTTTTTGCCATCGAAACCGATGAAACACGCGGCTGCATCGTCCGATTGTTTATTCGGGAAGGGCGCGTCGTTTCCGGCACGCACGATTTTTTCCCGGTCACTCCGTATTTCTCGCTCGATGAAGCTTACGAACGTACACTTATGGGATTCTACGGCAACGAAAAACCGCCGATTATCGCCCCCATTCTGTGCGCGTATCCTTTTGAATCGCGCGAATGGGTCGCCGAACACCTCTGCGAACTTTTCGGCAAAAAAGCGCTCATTGAAATCCCGAAACGGGGGATAAAACAGGAACTTGTCGAATTGGCGCTAACCAATGCCCGCGAACTGCTGCGAACGCCGAAACCCTCCAAAGAGCAACTGCTTGGTCAGCTTACAGAACTGTTCGGCCTTGAATCTCTGCCGCTGCGAATCGAAGTCTTCGACAACTCCCATCACGGGGGAACTGCGACAGTCGGTGCCATGATCGTCTATGACAACGGCACCTTCGATAAAAGCGGTTACCGCACTTTCCATCTCGAAGCGCGCGACGAGTACGCCCAGATGCGCGAAATGCTGACCCGCCGGATCGAAGGGTTCGCCACCAATCCTCCCCCCGATTTATGGGTCATTGACGGGGGAGAAACCCTCCGTTCGCTCGCCGTCGATCTTCTCTCCTCCGGCGGCGTCCATCTGGACGTCATCGCGATCAGCAAGGAGAAAATCGATGCCAAAGCACATAGGGCCAAAGGGGCGGCGCGCGATATTCTCCACAGCCAAAGCGGCTTATTTCGCCTTGAGAGTACCGACAAACGGCTCCAGTTTGTGCAGATGCTCCGCGACGAAGCCCACAGAAGCGCTATCACATTCCATAAAAAAACCAAAGTAAAACACGATCAGGCATCCAAGCTTCTTTCAATCCATGGGATCGGTCAGGCAAAAATTCATAAGCTTATCGAATACTTCGGCACGTTCGAAGCCATTGCCCAAAGCGACTTCGAGACACTGTGTGACCTTGTCGGAGCGAACGATGCCAAAAACATACAAAACCTGTACGGGAAAAGCGCGCCTAAGTAATCTTTTATAGAGTTTATGCCATATTCCACAGATTATGTTGTCAGCAGTTTTTTAGTAACGGGGGTTAAATGATGGAAAAACCTATTCCCATCGATGAAGAGTATCATTTTGAAGGACGGGCCATCGTCAGCGAAACCGATCTCAAGGGTGTTATCACATTCGCCAATCGCAAATTTTGCGAGATTTCAGGATACAGCGTCGATGAACTGATCGGTCAACCGCACAACATCATCCGCCATCCCGATATGCCTAAAGCGGCATTTGCCCAGATGTGGAAAACGATTCAATCCGGTACGATGTGGCACGGTCTCGTCAAAAACCTCCGTAAAGACGGCCGATACTACTGGGTCGATACCGAAGTGACCCCCAGCTATGATGAAAACGGTAAACTCAAAGGCTATATAGCCGCACGAAAACCGGCATCACGCAAAAACATCGACGAAACTGCCGCTTTGTATGAAAAAATGCTGGAACAAGAGCGATAAGGGGAATACGTGCTATTTTACAATCATAAACAAGAATTTATCGGTATTGACGAAGACGGGCTCAAACTTTTAAATTACAATTCGCTCGCAGAGCTGCTCGCCGTCTGTTCCGATGTGGCCGATCTTTTTGCCAAAGAGCCCGGCTACATTCACAACTTTAAAAACTTCGGATGGATTGATTTTTTGCTTCATGCCGATTCGGAAGCGACATCCGCCATCGTACACGCCAACGGCCGGACATTCTCCTGCACGCTTCAGGTTCAAAAACTTTTTTTATGCGAAGCGCCGACGCAAAACGGTTATATGATCGAAATGCTTCACGTCCAATCCATGAGCGGTGAAGATATCAAACCCCATACGATTACCCCAAAAGCAGCGGTCGCTGCGTCTAAACCGTCGGTTGAAGAAACACCGAGCGTCGTTGCGTCACCCGCGGAGCCCGAAGCCTTCCTCGCCGCGGAAGAAACATTTCTGCGGGCAGAACCGACCCCTTCAATTCTACCCGATTATGCTCATCTGACCCCTACTCCGCTCAGCGAACCGGATATTTTGGATGTCCCGGCGTACGAAGAAAATGAATTCGAACCGTTTTCCGAACCGATCGAAGAGAAATACGAAAAACTGACCCTTCCCGAATACGAAGCCTCCATTCCCGAAGAACGTCCCGCAGTTTCCACTCCCGAACAGTCAAAAGCCGCAATAGATACATCCGGCACGCTGCGATTCACACCGGCAGAACAAAAATTCATTGATGCGCTCAAAGTAGACAAATCATACCGCTTTGATCCCAATGTCGCGGCCAATGAACTCGGCTTGCCCGTCGATCTGATTCAGGAATTTATCGGCGATTTCATCCAACAATCACACGATTTTCAAGGCGACTTGTTCGACGCCACCATGAGAGGTGACATGAACAATCTGAAAATCCTGTCTCACAAACTCAAAGGGGTAGCGGCGAATCTGCGAATCGAAGATGCTTTTGAATGCCTTAGCATTATCAATACCTCTGAAGACATCATCGAGATTGAAGCGAATCTCAAATACTTCTACCAAATTATCAACAAACTGGAAGGGAAAGAAGAGTCCTCGTCAATCAGCGATGAAGTCTCCCAAAACCCTTTCAAAGAAACGGTAGATCATCCCTATCACAGTGAACCGGAGCCATCTTTCGGCGGCGAAGACGACATTTACGCTTTCGTCCCGAAAGAAACTCCGGCCGATGAACCTTCCGCGCCCATCCAGACAGATATGCCCGATTACTCTTTTGCATTCAAAGACGAAAACGGCTCGCCGCTTATCGTTTCTGAAGAAGAACTATTTGTACCGGCCGCGTCACCTGAACCATTAGAAGACGATGTCCTGTCTGAACCGTTTGTCGACAATGCGGAATACGATTTCCCGTCCGAACCGTTTGTTGACAATGCGGAAGAGAGTTTTCTGCCTGAGGCGTTTGCCGACAATACCGAAGAGAGTTTCCCGTCCGAACCGTTTGCCGACAATTTCCCTGCGGAGACGGGAACCGTACAGACCCTCCACTACGATAAATCAGCCATAGCCGGAGCGCTGGGAATCGAACCCGCATTCCTGAACGAGCTCATCGATGATTACAAACACGATGCGCTGGCGTCAGGCGAGCGTATTTCATCTGCCATCGCCGCTTTCGATACCCACTTATGGCAAATAGCGGCACGGGAACTCAAAGGGATCAGCGACAACCTCCGACTGAGCGAAATTTCGGATGAGCTGAGTATCTTATCGACCACCAATGATGCCCAAGAGGCCAATAAAGCTTCCAAACGCCTTAACGGCTATCTTGATCAGCTATAGAATTAAGAATACAGAGGGAATTCCATGCAATTAGGACTTAGAAACCGACTCCGCCTGATCAGTCTCCTACCGATTCTGATTCTTTTTGCCCTTGCAAGCTATTACGTAGGAAATGCCTATATCAGCTATCAGGCAGCACAACACCTTCAGGTTCGGCTTGAAGGAAACAAACAGCTCACCGATCTGATCAACAACTTATCCCGTGAACGCGGAATGACCGTCATGTATATGGGGAACAACTCTCCGACAACCCTTAAATCGCTGCACGCTCAACGCACGATCGTCGACCATAAAATTGCCGATTACCAAAAGTATCTGACTTCGGTACAGCAAAATCAGACCTCGGAAAGCGCCAAAGCGGCTCAGATGAGCCGCTTGATCGGTAAAGTTCAAAATCTGATCAAACAATCACGCCCCCTCGTTGATATCGGAAATGCCGGATTTGAACGCATCTTTTCCGAGGTATACGGAAAATCGCAGGAAGCACTGATCAATGAACTCGCGGAATTGGCGGGTCTGCATTTTGATGACGAGATCAATGCCCTTTCTACTACCTATCTTTCGCTGGTCCGCGCGAACGAATACAGCAGCATCGAACGCGACTACATCACCTATCTTCTTTCGCGCGCGACGCCGATGAACGAAGAAGAGCTGGACAAGTGGATCACGCTCCTGAGTAAAGCCGATTCACTCACTATTGAGGGGATGAAAGACAAAGCCATCCAGGCACAGCTTCAATCCACTCTTTTCAGCGAAGACAACACCGAGCTGTTCCAGGACATCACTGCGGAACGATCGGTCATCTTACAAGCCAGCGCGACAGGTGTTTATGAAACGCAATCGGGTATCTGGTTTGCGATGATTTCCGAGAAGATCAGTGCGATAGACGATGCCCAAAAAATTCTGATCGATGCGATGGACAAACGCTCCGGGGCCGTACAGAATCAGGCCGTTCAGCTGTTGATTATCGCCGTAGCGGTATGGATTGTTGCGGTTTTGGTCGGAATTTTGGGAGTGTTGCTTTCAAGCGAAATTACCAAAAACATCAAAAATCTGGAATCGGTACTTAAACGGGTCGCCGAAGATACCAACGACAGCGAAGCCGAAACGCTCAGCCAGTCTATCAATCTCGATACTGCCGCAGGAACCGCACAGGCATATGCGCTTCTGGAGCGTATCATTGAACAAACGCTTCACGACAAACAATACGCTCTTGAAGCGAGTGAAGCCAAATCGATGTTCCTGGCCAATATGTCGCATGAGATCCGTACGCCGCTCAACGGTATCGTCGGGTTTACCGAACTGCTCAAAGATACCGAACTGCACGACGAACAACGCGAATTTATCGACATCATCGAGAAAAGCTCTGAAAACCTCCTCGAGATTATCAACAATATTCTCGATCTGTCTAAAATTGAAAGCAACAAACTCGAAATCGAAGAGATCGTCTTTAATCCGATCGACGAGTTTGAAAGCGCCGTCGAAGTATATGCCGTACGGGCATCCGAAAAACACATCGACCTCGCATGCTATGTCGATCCAAGCTTGGAGCGCCCTCTCAAAGGGGATCCGACCAAAATCAAAGAGGTTATCATCAACCTTCTGTCCAACGCCGTCAAATTTACCAACAGCGGAGGTGCTATCAGCGTCGATATCCGCCGCATAGAGTGCGACATTCTTAACCGAGCCCGTGTACGCTTCCAGGTCAAAGACAACGGAATCGGAGTAACGAGTGAGCAAAAATCACGCATTTTCGAAGCGTTCTCCCAAGCCGATACGTCAATTACGCGTAAATACGGCGGTACAGGTCTTGGTCTGACGATTTCAAGCCGTTTTGTCGAGCTGATGGGGGCAAAACTTGACCTTGAGAGTGAACCGGGTAACGGGACCTCTTTCTTCTTTACACTTGAATTTGAAGAGATCGAAACGCTCAATGAGCCGCTCAAAGGTGCTTTCTCGAATATCAATGCCGTGATACTCGAAAGCTCGACAAAGAAAAAACTCCACAATACCTATCTTAAAGAGTATCTGGATTATTTCGGTGTCAGCTATACGACCTTCCATGAAGTCGACGAGCTTAGAATGCTTGAACGGCAAGTAAACTACGATCTCCTTCTGGTCGATAACGATTACGTGAGCGATGAGGATTTGATCGCGTACGCTTCGTCGCAAGAACAGCTCGTACTCATTACCAAATCGTACTACATGAAAAAAATCGATTCGATGGGAATCGATATTTTCAAAGTTCTTTACGAACCGCTCAACAGCACTAAAATCCGGTCTACCCTTGATTCTTACGATGTTGAGGCGTTCAGCAACCGAAAACAAAAAGCGGCCCGACGCAAAAAATTCGATGAGAAAAGCTCCCGTTTTGCCGCAACGGCCCTCGTTGCGGAAGACAACGTCATTAATCAAAAGCTGATCCGCAGAACCCTTGAAGACCTCGGATTGGAAATCACGATAGCCGGCAACGGTCTGGAAGCATTCGAAAAACGCAAAAACGGCGACTATGACGTTATTTTTATGGATATCCAAATGCCGGTACTCGACGGTATCGAAGCAACACAAGAGATCCTCGATTTCGAAGAAGATTACGGCCAGCACCACATTCCGATCATCGCGTTGACCGCCAATGCGCTTAAAGGAGACCGTGAACGTTTCCTTGCCGCAGGTATGGACGAATATACGACGAAACCGCTTGTACGTTCCGAGATCATCTCATTGCTGAACAATTTCCTCTCCCACAAAATCATCGACATCAAATCTGTCCCGAAATCGGCTACGGAGATCGCGGCGGCTTCCGAAGAAACGGTTTCCACAGCCATCGAAACGACAGAGCCGGAAACGATACAGGAATTTCCCGACACGAATGAAGCATTGGACGAGATAAGTACCGAGACAACTGTGTCGGTACTAGCCGATGTTCCCGAAGCCGATACCCTCACGCAAAACATCCAAACCGAACCGGAACTTCCCGCTGAACCGCCTCGCCGTTCCGTCTATGACGCCGATATCGTCATCGCCAAACAAAATCTTCTGGAAATGAAACTGTTTGCCCGCATTCTGGATGATTTGGGTTATACCTATAAAAGCGTCAATACCGTTGACGAGCTGAAAGACGAAATAGCGCAACGCCATTACAAACTTGCCCTGTTTGACAAGACCTTGTCCGGTCTCAATCTCAAGAATCTGTATGATATAATCCGCTCCAACAACAGCGATATCTCGCTGGTTATGCTGATCGATCCGAATACTTCCGAAGAAGCTGAGGATGCCATGTATGTCCATGAGATTATCCGAAATATCATCAACAAAGACCTTCTACGTCTTGTGTTTGAAAAATTTATCTAAGAAACGGGGAAGATCCAAATGGGTGATAAAAAACTGAAAGTTCTTGCGGTCGATGATGACATGATCAACCTCAAGCTGCTGAAAACCATGCTGCTGAAAACCCCGAACGTCTCTCAGGTTATCGAAGCCAAAAACGGCGCCGATGCCATCGGCATCCTGAAATCCCAATTCGACATCGACATTATTTTACTCGATATTATTATGCCGGTAATGGGAGGGATCGAAATGCTCAAAGTCATTCGTGCCGATGAATCTCTCCGTCAGCTTCCCGTTATCGTCCTCACAACCGATGAAACCAAAAAAGGGGAAGCCCTCGAATGCGGCGCTAACGGCTTTTTGATGAAGCCTGTGCGTGAAAAGGACGTCGTCGCCAAAATCTCCCAGCTCGCCCTCTAAAAGCTTCCCCGTTCTAAACTCTTTCCTTTATTCTTTACAGTTTTTGCCAAGAACGTTTATGGACGCGGATATCTTCCGTCGTCAGATTCCGATCGTCCACCCGCACGTCGATAAGCACCATTGTTTCCTTGCCGGTGTTTTGCACCAGCGCATCGCACGCCGCAGGAGCGGCCCCTCTGAACGAATAGGCCAGCGAAGCGTTAATGTCGAACATCGGGGTTCCCACTGCGTCGTTGACGATGATATTGAGGCGGTTCAGACACGTCCCTCCTGCCGTATTGACCCCTTGTGCCTGCATCAGGGCAAACTCCGTCGCACTCTGGGCAAGCAGTTCCGCCTGCGCCCTGAGATAATTGTCGGTGACCGATTGACTCCCTATGGCCGCATTGCGCATCAGCAATGCGCCCCCCGCAGCGATAATAACAATAATAAAAATCGCCATGATCATGGCGAATCCCCTTCGTTTAGTAACGGACATGGACCATCCTTTCACGACATATCTGATTCTGCGGCAATGTTGAATCGTTTAGATTAGCGTCGATGCCGTTCATGCAGATTTTGAGGGTATAAACATTGCCGACACTAGAATTGACTGTGGTATTACTTGCGTCATACATGATCGTAAAATGGGCTACGTTGTCTCCCAATATGCGTTGAGCTACGCTACTGTAAAGTTCCCCGTTCCATGGCTGAAACCCGGAATACATACTAAATACACCGTTTCTGGCTCTGAACGCGTATGCCGTACGCAGTAGATACGCACGATTTGCTTGTCCGCTGATGCTTAACACTTTATCAAGCGTGAGGTTTGTATCGGAATCCACCGACTGTATCGTTGCATAGGTATGATTTTCAGTATCAGGGAGACCCGTAAGATCCCAACCGAAACGATGGCACTCATCCGCCCCTTCTCCCAGCCCGTCGACGCGAAATATTGCGGCTCTGTCAGGGTTAGTGTCCAAATCGCTGATATTGTCCAAAGCGGTGTAATTTGCATCAGCCGAAACAAGATTCGTGCCTATACTTAAGACATCACTCGTCCATCCAGGACGCCATCTTATCCCATCCCAAAAACCTCTGACCCCCTCGTCGTCCACCGCGACAAAGGCGATCGTATAATCATTCCCATCATCTCCCGCAACCGGTACACCGTTGCACACAGAACCGAATGCGGCATCGTTTTGATCCAAGCGGATAATGGAAGCCGAGATACCGTTTTCAAAGTATTTCGCCAGCTGTTCGAGGATTTGATCCGCCTGTGCTACCCGCTTCGTATATTCTCCCGTGCGGTAAATACCCTCATAGTACTGGCGTAGCGCTTCAAGTGCCAGCCCCCCGACAATCCCCATAATGACGATAACGAACAGCAATTCGATCAAAGTAAATGCTTTACGATTCTTGAACTGTCTCATTCGGAAAACTTCCCAACATTGGATTTGAAAAACGTCAGAGTCATATCGACATCGGGATTGTTGGCTTTCTGAACCCGCGCCACGACCCGTTTTAGTTGGGTTGCCGCTCCTGCAGAAGACGGATTCATCGATGCAGACGATCCGAGCCTCCACGTCGCCGTTGCAATGCCGACGGCATTGATCGCTGAAATGTTCGCATCGACGTAACTGACGCTGTAAGCGATCGGCACCGTGAATACCGCCGCCCCTCCCGTTTGTTGCACCTGTATATTGTAATTGCTCCCGTGCAGCTGTTCGATCCCCTGACTCAGATTCAGATTCCCCGCCACAGGGGCTGCCGCCATCATCGGTCCGCCGGCCCCGCACATCATGCTTGAATCGGGATTGGCCCGATACCATCCGGCCCCTCCGAGCGGATCGGGCCGGTTACACTCAAGATCCCCGGCGATACGCAACGGCTGAAAATCGGGCGGTATCGAATTTTGGTCCCAGCGTGCCTGTGAGACTTTAGTCATCTCCCCCATCATCCGCTTCAAAATGTCCTCATCGACCATTATCCCTTTTGACGCATTATCGGCTACCGCCATCATTGAGGGGATCGATAAAACGCTGATGGCGATGATGACTATCGCAAATATCAGCTCAATCATCGCTATCGCATTGCGCATTCGTACCTCTTTCATCATCGTGTTGCCGGAGTATAATCGTACGTTACCCCGTTTCCGCTTGTTGTTGCCTTGTTCGCTTTGTCTCCGCGCAGATCCGCATCGCTCGCACTTCCGGCTCTTCCGACGGCAGGCGCGACATTGACGTTAAAGCACGGATGGGTCAGACAGTCCAAATTGGCTGCCGAAGGGTCCGCATAATCCGATGCATTCACGCCGAACCAGAGCCACGGAACCGTATCGATATGCGCTTTGCGGCTGTAGGGGATATTGGCAATCCCGACATTGTTAAAGTTATACGTTTCGATACCATTGACGGCGTTGCCGTTTATATTGACTCCCGCAGACGCTGCGTTATTTTGCAGCCGCGTAACATTGGCGTCTCCGTAATTGGCATCATCGTGCAGATGATTCGCATACCACTGCGGCCCGTTACGACTCGGTGTGAGCGCAATGCCGGACAGTCTTGGCGTATTATACACTTCGTACCATGCACTGGCCGTAAACGCAACATCCCCAAATACCCGTACGTCACGAGGAATCAGCCGCCCGTATGCGTGAGTAACGTTAAAATCCATTGCCCGGCTTCCGTTTGCTTCATGGGCTGCCGTAAGATCGGCTTGCATCAGACAATCCGCCGGTACCGCACACCGAATCTTCATTGCCGAAAAATCGGCTGTCCAGGGATTGGTCGGCCGCGTAACGTTTCGGTCATAGTTCAAACGGCTAACCGCCGATAATGCTCCGGTCGTATCTTTCGTGAAGTTCCCATCCTCAATCCGTACCAATGCCATGGTCAATTTGGACGTATTGACGTTAGTGGCATTACTGTCATAAATCAATCCCCCCGTACTGTTGAAATCCTGAAAACGAACCTGATAATTCGTCCCCGCCAGCGTCAGATTATTGTCGCTTTCCAAGGATAGATCCAGATCTTTGGCATAACAATCGGTGACGTAATTGGTAGTCACTTGTTTGTTGTACCCTACTGCGCTAATTCTGCCCGTGCCCCGCAACGACATATTCATTCCGTCATTGCGGCTCATATCCGACATGTACACAAAATTAGCGGCGGCGACAGGAACAGGCGTGGTACCTACCCCGAAAGAGATGTTCATATCGAATCGATACGGAAGAAACGTCAACTGATAATCACGGTATTTGAGCCCGTTTTCGATGTTGTCATGCGTGCTGTTTATCTGACAGCCGACCAGATTGTTCAGGGTTGTTCCGCTCAAGCTCACGGTCGTAGGCTGCGCAGGTACGTAGGTACTGTCCTGAATGCATTCGATCCCGCCAAGAAAATGCGCTCCGCTCTGGTGAGTCTGTTTCGAGGGATCCCAATCCACTCCGGTCCATGTCTTATCGATGATGTTCAGACGGTATTCTCCCACCTGAGACAGATTCCCGTCGGCAGAAACCGTACCGTCGAGAAGATTGAAGCTCTGCGGTTTGTCGTCCGTATCGTTGCATCCGGCTTTCGGGGTTGCAGGGTCCCACACCAACGTAATATTGAAATCGGTCCCTCCGGTTCCGAAATAGCGGGTATAACCGGGAGACGCGCCGTTATCGATGTGATTTGTCGCGTTGATGTCGTAACGGTAATCGTATCCGCTGGCAACCTTGATCCGTCCGCTCAGAGGAGCCGCAACTCCCGTATAACCCGGAGCGAACACCTGCAGGTCGGTACGGGTGGTCTGGTTCATGTCTTTCAGCGTAACGGTATAGCTTTCGGGACGAATGGCAAAATTATCGCGCGAGCAGAGTACTTCCGTCCGTGCTCCATACAAGCACTCCATGCAGATCGCCACATCTTTATACGTACTGCTGTTCCCGTTATTTGCACACGCTACAGACGTTTGATCGGTCATCTGATCATTGGACATTTTAACAAACTGCCGGCAATGCGGATAAATCTTGTGGATATCGGAGAAATTGTCGATCCGTATCCCGCTCCCTGTCGGAACGATCGTGATCAAGGAACCGTTCGCATCGTTGAGCGTATTGTACGTGACACGAAATGCGGCATTGGGAGTTGCCGTTTTAAAAAATTCTGCTGCCTGTGTTATCACCGAAGGCTCTCCCGTTATGGCATCGGATACCATCCCGCTTGCGATAGCGTTTTGTATCGTTCCCGCATTGAAATTGACTTGAGAAACGTTATTCTCAAACGCTATCCATACGCGCGGGCTGATTGCGCTGGAAGGTTCGCGGCACGCGGCGTCGACGTCATGAAACTGACTTGCATCGATCAGTTCCACCGCGACGATCGTGCTGACCGGCTGGGGCGTATCCAGCGCGGCCGGATGAAAAGAAGCCACTCTCAAATTTCCGGGCCGTTTTGTCACCTGGGTCGTCAAATCATAATAACGCGTTGCCGTCGTCGCGTCGTACAATCCCGCATCCACGACGCTGAAAATCCCCCACTCCGGCGTATAGCTGAAATTGTCCGCGCTGCACATCGGCAATCTCTCGCCCCCGACTGTCGATGAATACGGCAATGTCAGCGTCGTTCCGTCCGGTAACGGAATCGCAAGATCGTACGTGAACGTACCCACGATCGGTATATGGATGTCCCCGATATTTTTAGGGGTCAGTTCGTAATAGGCATATGCGTACTCTTTGCCCCCCATATTCCCCAAGGGAATATTTTTGATATACGTGTCGCTCACGCTGAGCGGCCATGCCGCATCGCTCTTATACGTCGGCGTATATTCGCCGGGATACGTTACGGACACGGAATCGCGTTTGTACGTTGCCTCCGTATCGTCGATGTCCAAAATGTTCAGCTGGACGTTATTGGCGCTGACATCGGACGTTTCCTGATTGCGGATATAGAGGCTGACATTGATGTCTTCCGTATTGGGCAGGTAGCCGGTGATATACGGCATGGCCGTCCCGTTATTCTCTTCGGTAAAAGGCAGCCCGTTTTGTTCATACCCGTAGTCGTAACAAAACTGCGGAACGTACAGTTCGGTCGCAAACGCGATCATCGACGGCCAGTATTTGTCCTGACTCGAGGTAAAGGTAAACCTCATCGTCGATTGTTTCGGCTTGAGATAATCGCCGATGTCGAACGTCTGGATATCGATACCGTTGTTGTTGACAAGTTCCGGCACTCTGTCATCCCCGCCGCTGATACTTGAGTTAAACGTATTATTAAACGTTGTGGCCAATGTCACCGCGGTACCCGTATTGTAATTGGTCGTCCGCAATACGTCGCCGCTGATGTGCTTATCCCCTTCGGCAGCGAATACCGACACTTCGGCGGTGATACCCGTTTTATCCGGCGTGTAAAAGCCCGTCACGTCAACATTGACACTCGGGTCATTTTGACTGACGACTTTCCATCCGTCAAAAATACTGAAACTTCGAAATTTCTCGTTTTGATCGTTCAGATTGGTGTACACGACCACCAATGTCCATGCACCGTAGGACCCGAGCGAATCGATTTTCCCTTCATAAACGGGGATATCGGCGACCGTATAGTTCCCCTCGTTCCATTTTCCTGCACCAAAATGCTCACTCACATCCGCAAACGCAGAATAGCTTGTGTATCCCGCATATCCTTCATTAATGCCGTAATCGATCCGGTCCGGCGTAACATCGGTAAAAACGTTCGATCCCTCGTCCTGACGCAGTTTGATGGTCATATTCGTATTGAGACTGCCGTTTGGAACGATGGCCTGCCAGTACAATCCGGCCCATATGACTTCCGCGCCGTTAGGCAATCGCAGTTCGGATGTCGTCGAGTTGGTCAGCCCCGGCGTCGTCGTATCGGCATGATAACCGCACAAATAGTAATTGTTGTTGGCCTGTGAAGCATCGGTGATATACGCCCCGTTGGTATAGGTACTGCAGATGGACGAGTTCTGGGTTGTCGGCGGAACCAGTACGGTGTTGCCGATCGTTTTCATGTCCCCTTTGGTGTACAGCTGTTTACGCAGGGAAAAATCCCGATAGCCGCTCGTAATAACGTCGGTAACGGTAATGCTGACCGTTGCCGTATCGGTATAGCCGTTGGTATCCGTCACCGTATAGCTGAAGGTATCCGCTCCCATGTATTCGGCATACGGAGTATAGGTAAACGTCCCGTTTGCGGCAACGCTTACCGTCCCGTGGGAAGGGGAAGTATTGGCAGTTACGCTTAACGAGGGGCCGATATCGTTGGAGAGGAGATTGCCGCTGAGCGTCGTATTTTTGACCATCGTAAACGTATCGTTTGCGGCATCCGCCGTCACAAACGTTATCACGACGTTATCGATCCACGCATCTTCGCTGCTGTAACTGGAATTCGCATGAATTCTCAGGTCCAGGTCACCGCCCGTATCAAGTACGGCATTGAGGGTGTAATGATATACTCCGTCGGTTTGCGTAAACGTAGTAGTGGCGCCGTTGGCAGTTACTCTCAGACTGTCGGTAAGTTCCCATCCGTTTGCGATAGAGACGTCAAAACTGATAATGACGTTTTTCAGGGCATAATCAGTTCCGTTAAAATTGTACAGTTTCGACGCCGAAGTGCCGTTTTCGATCTTGTACATGTCGCTGACGCGCGTTCCGCCCGCCCATCCTTCGGTATTGCTGTTAAAGTTGTCGGTTTCCAGAACAATAGCCGCTTGCAAAGACCCAAGTCCGGCTATCATCGTCATAAAAATCAATCGGATCATCAAACGCATAACACTCTCGGCTTTCATCATCCCACCCTCAAATATACATAAATTGATTCAAAATCTATCGGTTTTTATTGCCCGCAATCCGATAGTATCGGCTGATTTCTCTTCTCCTTGAATGAAAAGAAGATGCTGCCATTCATTCTAGTCACAAGCATATTAAAAACCAATTAATATATGTTAATATTTATTGGTTATTGCGTTCCTGTCAGAAACTTGGATTTTTTTTCAAACCCGTTACTTTTTAGTGTTATAATCAATTTTCAACCCAATACAAGGTGGACACAATGAACATCTCTCTCGTCGGACGCCACATCGATCTTAGCGACTCGATCAAAGATCATCTGATGCACTCTATCGACACTCTCAGCAAATATCATCTAGACCTTATCAGCGTTAATGCGGTCGCAAGTTCTAATGAACGTAAAAAAGGGGTGACGATTGAATTTACCATCAACGTCGCCGGGAAGAATACGATCGTTATTACCCAGCGCGACGACGATCTTTACGCCGCTATCGATATCGCTATCGACCGTGCCCAAAAAGCGCTCCGTCGGCTCCATGACCGCCTCAGTGATCATCGTAACGAAGGGATGAACGAAGCTAAAAATGCCGCTGCCCACAGTGTCGATCTTCACGCCGTCGGCGAAGCGATGGAAGATGAGATCATTCCGATGGAACTTGATCTATACAAACCTCAAGAAGTTGGGGAAGTATTGGAAAAACTCAAAGACAGCGGAAAACAATTCGATGTTTTTTACGATATCGAAGGAAAAATGCGCGTCCTCTTCAAACGCAACGACGGGCGGTACGGATTATATTGATGTCAAAAGAGGGCACCCTTCCCGCCCTCTCCTCTACGCCAGCCGCTTTTTTACGTCCCGCACGATTTTTTCATCGTTCCCCATATCTGCCCATCGAAACTTTTTCCCGCTCTGGATGCTCCCTTCCAGCAAATCGCCCGATGAGCGAAATTTAAGATCAAGTGCCGCAATGTCAAATCCGCTTGTACAGGCGCGGAAGGCTTCTAGGCGTTCATTTTTGTCCGTTCGATTTGAATATAGATAGCAATAGCCCTCCAATCCCGTCCGACTCACCCTTCCGCGCAGCTGATGGAGCGTCGAAAGCCCAAGCCGTTCGGCACCGACGATGACTACCGTCGATAAACGCGGCAAAGAGATGCCGACCTCCACAACGGTCGTTGCCAGCAGTATCGATCCTTTTTCCCTGAATTCAAGCAGTACCGCCTCTTTTTCCCTGTCTTTCCCGTGCGTGACGTAAACGTTTTTAAAATTTTTTTCCCAATATCCGCGCGCTTCATCAATGCTTTGGTAGTCGATCGTTTCGCTCTGCTCGACAAGGGGATAGACGATCAGTACTTGATGGTCCGATGCGATTTCGGAACGGATGTGCTCAAGCAATGCGGGGAAATCGCTTTTGCCGATAAGGGAGGTCGCAATGTTTTTCGTAAACGGGGTCTGCTGTATGAGGCTGACGTCAATGTGCGCCGAATCGATCATTGCCTGTGTCCGCGGAATCGGAGTGGCTGAAAACTGCAGTGTATGCGGCGATGTTTCGTTGTCGGTGAGCTTTGTCAGGGCATGGCGCTGTGCCGTTCCGAAACGGTGCTGTTCGTCCACCATCACCAAGCCCGATTCGGGAAGGTCGCGATGCAGCAGCGCGTGGGTTCCTATGATGAAATCGTATCCCTCCAGCGGCCCTTTTTTGGTTGCATTCGTCACCAGCGCAATTTTCAGGTCAGGAAGGAACTTGCATGCTTCCTCATAGAGCTGCGCGGCAAGAATCGTCGTCGGAGCCATCAGGATCGTTCTATGCGGACGCATCAGTACCGCAGAAGCGAGAATCACCATCGTTTTACCGCAGCCGACATCACCGACGATCATTCTGCGCGCCGCATTGGGGCCTCCGAGATCGTGTCGAATCTCGCGGATCGTCTTTTGTTGATCGTCGGTCAGCTCGAAAGGGAGCGTTTTTATCCACTTGTCAACATCCCCTCTCCCCCGATAGCGGGTCGGATGAAAGCGGCGTTTAAGCCTCAGTCGGCGCATGTAGTCGTACAATTCGGCAAATTTAAGGGCGTACAGCTGCTTCTCGTCCATAGGTTTAGGCGTGTCCGGGAAATGAAGCGCGTATATTTCCTGTGCAACCGTTTCGGGAAGGCCCTCATCAACAAGATTCGCGATTGTGACGTATTTTTCGATCAGACGGCGCATCACATCTGCGCGAAGCTGCGTTTTGTAGACAGGAATGAGCGCACCGATTTGAGACACTTTGACCGGATGAACGATCTCCCATCTTCCCTGTTCCCACATCGCCTTGCCGCTGAAAAAGGCGCGCGAACCTTGGATGAACGCGTGCATCATGTAGGGCTTAGGGTGAAAAACAATCCCTTCGATTACCTCGTCGAGGTTATGAGCGAAAAAAGTGATTTTAAATGTTTTCGGTGTACGGACGAAACGTTCCACCGTCGCATCGATGACGCAGGGGGCATTATGAACCAATGCAGCACTCAGGCGGCGGTCTTCGAACGATGCGGGGATAATGAGGGAGAGTTCGATAACGCTTCCGGCACTTATACGGCGGAATTTATCGGCATCCTCATTATTTGGTAACAATCGCATAGCTTAAATCGCGAATTTCACCGTGGCGTTTGATAAAATCGTTCAATTCCGCAAGCGTCAGGGTTCGGATCGATTCGAGTTCCTGAAGACTTGAGCCAAGCGGTTTTCCGGCGTAGTATTCGCCAAACGTCCGTCCCAACCGCTGCGACAAAGTCTCGACCCGAAGCGGCTCGGAGCCGAGCAGAAATTTGCGTGCCTGATCCAGCTCGCTTTGGCTCGCTCCTTCACGGACGAACGTGTCGATCACGCTCTCGACGGTTGCTTTGGCCTCGTTTTGAGATTCGATTTTCGTCTGAAGATAGCCGCTGAAGTAGGTGTTGGTCTTGGCAACGGAAAGACGTGAATACGCCGAGTAGGCTAATCCCCGCTTGACCCGAACCTCTTCCATAAGACGGCTTCCGAATCCGCTGGAACCGAGGATGAACATCGCAACGCGGGCTTTGAAAAACTCGGGATCGCCTTCCTTCATCGCAAAAGGGGAGCCGAAATACAAATACGCCTGCTCCGTCTGGGGACGTTTCAGAATTGATTCTTTCGGTTTCTTGCGCGGTTCGTAATGGCGCTGCGACCCCGCTTTTCCTGCCTGAAGCGACCCCAAAAGCCCTATGACTTTCTCTTTGGCCGTTTCCTTCCCAATATCTCCGCCGATAACGATCAGCGCATTGGAAAGAACCAGATGGGTTGCGGTAAATTTTTTGACGTCGTCAAGCCCGATCGATCCGATACTTTCTTTGGTACCGATATTCGGGGTTGCCATAGGCGTCCCCTCGAAAAGAACGGCTTTAAGCTCGTTCGAGGCAACCGTGTCAAAATCGGCTTCTTTCCGGGCGATCTCGCTAAGAGTGATCGTTTTGACTTTTTCCAGTGTTTTGGAAGTGAGATTCGGCTCGCTCAAAAGTTCACTCAGCAGCGACAAACCGGTATCGAATTCCTCTTTCAGGCTTCCCGTTTCGATTACAAACGTCTCGTTTCCGGCAGTAGCACTGAGTCCGATGGCGCGAGCGTCCAGAGCATCTGCAAATCCGACGGAACCGCGTTTCAGGCTGCCTTCATTCATCATTTTGGCGCTGAGGCGTGCCAGTCCGGCATGTTTTCCCTCATCGACGCTCCCGCTACCGGTGAACACGAGCTGCATCGAAACAATCGGCAAACGTTTATCTTCTTCGTATATAAACGGGATTTTGATCCCTTTGACTTCAATAAAATCCAATGTACTTGCCATGAGTGCTTGCCCTAAAAATAAAATCGCTACGAAAAATCGTTTCACTCAAACGTTTCCAAAACGTCATAGGCGGTATTTCGGATAGCCGGCGTTTCGCCGATATCACGAATCAGCCGGATCATTTCGTCTTTGGCCATCCGAAATCCCGCTCCCGCGCTACGGACGACATTTTCTTCCATCATTGTCGATCCCAGATCGTTGGCCCCGAACAGCAAAGCCATCTGTCCGATGTACGGCCCCTGCGTCACCCAAGAACTCTGGATGTTGGGGAAATTGTCCAGGTAGAGCCGTGAAACGGCCAGAAGACGCAGATACCGGTTGGAGGATTGCTTCTCGATTTCAGGGTGTTCTTCCATCAGCTGGGTGTTCTGCCCCTGAAACGACCACATGATGAACGCGCGAAATCCTCCCGTCTCATCCTGCAACCGACGGATCATATCCCAATGCTCGATAATCTCTTCATCGGTCTCGACGGTTCCGTACATCATCGTAGCCGTCGATTTGATTCCCAGTTTATGCGCTTCGCGGTGGACGCTTATCCATACTTCGCTGTCGATTTTTTTCGGGGCGATAATGTCACGGACGCGATCGCTAAGAATCTCGGCACCCGCTCCGGGGATCGAGGAGAGCCCTTTGGCGTGCAAACGCGCCAGACACTCCTGAATCGAGACATGCGATACTTTCGCGATGAAGTCCAGCTCGATTGCCGAAAAGCCGTGAATAGTGATCTGAGGGTATTTGGTATGGATGTGCTCAACCAGGTCTTCGTACCACTCGATTTTCAGCTTGGGATGGACACCGCCTTGAAACAGAATCTGCGTTCCGCCGATTTCGAGCAGCTCCTCGATCTTCTGATCGATCTCTTCGAAGCTGAGAACGTAGGCGTCCTCGTCTTTTCCGTGGCGGTAAAAGGCGCAGAATTTGCAATCGACCCAGCAAACATTCGTGTAGTTGATGTTGCGGTCGACGACAAACGTCGTAATCCCGTCCGGATGAAGTTCTTTTTTCCGGGCTGTGGCCATTTTCCCCAATTCTTTGAGATCGCCGTGCCGGATCAGTTCAAGGGCTTGTTCTTTGGATAGGCGCATGAAAGGTTACTTGTCTTTGGCAATCGCGTCAAGGACGCCGTTGATGAATTTCGGAGACTGCTCGGTGCCGAATGCTTTGGTGATTTCGATCGCTTCGTTGATAACGACAGCCGAATCGAGTTCTCCGAACATGATCTCGTACGCGCCCAACCGAAGCGTCGCCCGTTCAATCGAACCGAGGCGTTCGAAATCCCAGTCTTTGAGGTGTTTGACGATCGCTTCGTCAACTGCACCCAAATGCTCGGTCACCCCTTTGAACAGATCAAGAGCGAAATCGCGCTGCTTGTTCCGAATTTTTTTCTCTTCAAGAATCTCGTCGCTGAAATCGGCAATGCTCTGGTTCCCCAGATCGTATGCGTACAATAGGCTGACTACCGCCATGCGGGCTTGATGTCGTGTTGCCATTATTCGCCGATCGCTTGGTACAGATCCAGCATTTCGATGACCACCGTCATCGCCTCGAATCCTTTGTTACCCGCTTTGGTTCCCGCACGTTCAATCGCCTGCTCAATGGTATCGGTGGTCAACAGTCCGAAAGAGACCGGTTTTTTGTGTTTCAGGCTCACCGTAGCGATCCCTTTGGTCGCTTCGGCAGACACGTAGTCAAAATGAGGGGTCGAACCGCGAATAACCGCACCCAACGCACAGACTGCATCAAATTTACCGCTGCTCAAAAGCTGCTCGATCACCATCGGAAGTTCAAACGCACCCGGCGCCAAAACATGAGTCAAATCCTCACTGTTCCCGCCGTGGCGCGAATAGGCATCTTTCGCCCCTTCCACAAGACGATCAACGATAAAGTGGTTCCAGCGTGTACTTACGATAGCCACTTTTTTGCCCGGAATTACGTGCAATTTTCCTTCGATAAGTTTCATTTTTAGTTTCCTTTAACTGAGTCAATTTTTAACAGCGTTTCGCTTAACGCTTCAAGTTGTTCTAATTTTAGCATATTCGGCCCGTCGCTCAAAGCGCAAATCGGATCGAAATGGGTCTCGAAGAAAAATCCGTCCACGCCGACGGCCGCTGCCGCGCGTGCGAGGTGAGGAACCATCGAACTGTCTCCTCCCGTTTTCCCTGTTCCCGTTCCGGGCATCTGCACCGAATGGGTCGCATCGAAAATGACGGGAGCGAACTGGCGCATGATGACAAGGGAGCGCATGTCGACAACAAGATTGCCGTACCCGAAGCTCGATCCCCGCTCGCAGAGCAACACGCCGTGTTTTTGGGACGCTTCAAAGCTTACTTCATCGCACCCGCGCGTTTTGAGGACTTTTTTGACCGAAAACTGCATATCACCCGGGGTCATAAACTGCCCTTTTTTGATGTTGACGATCTTGTCGGTTTTCCCCGCCGCGACGAGCAGATCGGTCTGGCGACACAAAAAGGCCGGAATCTGAATCATGTCGATCACTTCGGCCGCGATGGGAACCTGATAGCTCTCGTGAACATCGGTGACGATTTTGTACCCGAAATCGTCTTTGACTTTTTGCAAAATCCGAAGCCCCTCTTCAAGCCCCGGACCGCGGTAGCTCTCCAGCGAGGTGCGGTTGGCTTTGTCGAAGCTCGATTTGAAATAAAAATCAAAACGCGGGTCGTTGTGGTAGCGTTCGAGCGATTGGGCGATTTTAAAAATCGACTCTTCGCTCTCGATAACGCACGGTCCGGCAAGAAGGATCATAAACGCTCCTGTAAGTTAATGGTCATATTGTACTGTTTTTGCCTTAGAACCCATTGAGCCGATGGCGTTAGCGCAGACGACGGCGCTGCTGAACGCCCACTGGAAGTTGTATCCCCCCAGCTCTCCCGTCACGTCGACCGTCTCTCCGATAAAATAGAGTCCCTTGACTTTCAGGCTCTCCATTGTTTCGGGATTCAGCTCGTTGCACGCCACCCCGCCCCGGCACGCTTCGGCTTTGCTCAATCCGAACGTCCCCGAAGGAGCCATCGCGTACGATCGGATACGCGAAAGCGTTTTCCACTCCTCCGGATTCAAGCGGCTGCACGGCTTGTCCTCGATACCGACCGCGTCCAAAAATCCTTTGATAAACCGTTTGGGAAGCGGCAGCGCGGTGCTGAGGAGTTTTTTCTCTTTTCGTATCCCTTCCAGATCGAAATCGGGGAGAAAATCGATCACGATCTCGCTGCGATGCCAGTAGAGCGACGCGGAGAGGACGACCGGGCCGCTGATCCCTTTGTGAGCGAAAAGGAGGTCTTCGTCCAGCGTTTTACCCGCGACGTGAATCCGGGCGGGGAAACTGATGCCGCTGAGCTCTTTCATCCAGAACTCTTTGGGCTGCAACGTCAACCCTACCAGCGCGGGTGCAAACGCAACGGTGTCAAGGCGATAGCTTTGGGCGATTCTCAATCCGATGTCGCTGGCTCCGATCTCTTTGTAACTGGCTCCTCCGGTAGAGACGACAACACTGCGGGCATGAAACCTCCCGCGATCGGTGGTGACGACAAACGGATTTTCCCCCTCCACCGAGAGTATTTTGTGTCCCAAAAGCAATTCACATCCGCGCGAACATCCCGTAAGGATCGATATCACCTCATCCGAACTTTTAGGGCAGAAATAGTACCGATCCTTGCGGATAACGGGACGAAGCCCCCTCTCCTTGAAATACTCCAGCAATCTTTTTTGCGGGAAGACACCGAGGGCATGACGCACAAGGGTTTCGTCTCCCAAAAAATGGCTTTCATCGACGTCGACATTGGTCAGGTTGCACTTGCCGCCGCCGCTGGCTTTGAGCTTCAAGGCCGGGCGCATATTTCCCTCGATAATCGCGACGGAGAGGCCCGTATTTTCCCTTAGCTGCGCCGCGCACATAAGACCTCCCGCCCCAGCACCTAGGATAATGACGTCGTAATGCTTCATCGCTTCAGCAGCCGCAGCGCCAACAGGCTAAAAAGGGTCCCCACCACCGCCACATGGGTGAACGTGACGGTCTTATGGCTCATCAGATAGTGGATCGCGATCAAAACGACGGCAACATAGACGAGCTTGTGCCACCCTTTGAATTTGGGATACAGTCCGTTCGTCGACGTGATCGCCATCAATGCCATGATGACAAAGGCCCCCATCCCGAATGCGATAAACGGCTTGCTTGACACTTCATGCAGTACTCCGGCCATGCTGAACTGCTGATCGATACCGACAAACAACAATGCATGGACGAAGAGATAGAAAAACGAAAACAATCCCATCAAACGACGGTATTTGAGTAAATTCAATTTCAGATATGTCCGCAAAGGAGAGATGAAAAGTGTGAACGCCAACAACCACAACGCACTGTTGCCGGAGAGATCGCTCATGAATTTGAGCGGATCAACGGGGGCTTTGGTCAGAACGATCGAACCGTAGTGCTCTATAAAACGCAGTATTTCCCTTAGCCACACCGGATGATACGGGGTGCTGAAACGGATGGCGGCATATACCATCGGCAACAGCGCGCCGATCCAAATTAAAATTCTCATAATTCCTCTTTCAAAAAAATGTGAGCAGGTTCATCCCTTTGTACAGATGGGCGACCTCTTTAGCGTAACCGTTGAACGCCAAAGTATCCTGTTTGAAAAATTTCCCCAGTACGCGTTCTCGTGCCTGCGACCACCGGGGATGATCGACAGCGGGATTGACGTTGGCGTAAAAACCGTATTCACGCGGTCCCGCTTCATGCCAGGTCGAACGGGCCTGCGTCTCTTTGAGGGTGATTTTCACGATACTTTTGATACTTTTAAACCCGTATTTCCACGGTACTACCAACCGGATCGGCGCACCGTTTTGGGGCAACAGTTCGTTGCCGTACAGCCCGACGGCCAGTATGGTCAGCGGATGCATCGCCTCGTCGATCCTAAGACCTTCGCGATACGGAAACGGTATCGTACCAAAAGTTCGGTTTTGTTGCGGAAATTGGGCCGGATCGAACAGCGTTTCAAATTCGACGTATTTGGATTTGGACGTTAAACCGGAGAGTTTCAGCAAGGATGCGAGGCTGAACCCGACCCATGGCACCACCATCGACCACCCCTCGACACAGCGAAAGCGGTATATCCTCTCTTCCAGCGGAATCTGTTTGATCAGCGTATCGATGTCCAGCGTCTGCGGCTTTTGCACTTCTCCGCCCACAGTGAGCGTCCATGGGCGGGTTTTAAACTTTTTTGCCAGCCGTGCGGGGGACTCTTTGTCGGTCGAAAACTCATAGAAGTTGTTGTACGTCGTAATCTGCTCATATGGCGTCAGTTCCAATGAAGAAGACTTTTTTTGATAAGGGCCCAATGCCGCCAGCAAAGGCGATCCGGCCAAAACGGCCGCCGAAGCGGCGAGCTTCATCAACGCACGGCGCTCTTGATACACCGATTCGGACGTTATTTCCGAGGAAGGAAGATAAGCATAATCTTGACGTATAAGCATGAACAATCTCTCCTTGGCTATAATTACACTAATAATATCCAAGGGTAGGTAAATGTCCAAAAAACTTCACATCGTCTCACTCGGGTGTACCAAAAATCTCGTCGATACCGAGGTGATGCTGGGACGTCTCAAAAACTACGAAATGACCGATGAAAGCACGAATGCCGATGTCATTATCGTTAATACCTGCGGATTCATCGATGCGGCGAAACAAGAATCGCTCAACACGATCTTCAACCTCGATGCGGGACGCAAAAAAGATTCGGTTCTCGTTATGGCGGGGTGTTTGAGCGAGCGCTACAAAGAGGAACTTTCCAAAGAACTCAGCGAAGTGGACATTTTCACCGGGGTCGGCGACTACGACAAAATCGACGAACTGCTCGCGGCAAAACAAAGCCGCTTTACTCCCGAAGTCTACCTAATCGACGGGGCCGAACGGGTCGTGACGGGTTCGACCTATCATGCTTACATAAAACTCTCCGAGGGGTGCAACCAGCAGTGCAGTTTCTGCGCCATCCCCTCGTTCAAAGGAAAACTCCACTCGCGCGATCTGGAGAGTATCGCAAGAGAAGTCGAGAGGCTCGTTGCGAAAGGGTACTACGACTTCAGCTTCGTATCCCAGGATTCGAGTTCCTATCTGCGCGACCAGAACATCAGCGACGGATTGATCCACCTTATCAAACGAATCGAGCTGATCGACGGAGTCAAAAGCGCACGGATACTCTACCTTTACCCTTCCACGACGACGCTAAAACTCATCAAAACGATCGGCGATTCCAAAGTATTCCACAACTATTTCGACATGCCGATCCAGCACATTAACGATGAGATGCTTCGCATCATGAAGCGTGGATTCGGAAAAGAAAAAACGCTTGAACTACTCAATGCGATGAAAGCGTTACCGAATTCGTTCGTCCGCACCAGTTTTATCGTCGGTCATCCCGGCGAGACGGATGCTATGTTTGATGAGATGGCGGCATTTGCCGCGTCATTCGGATTTGACCGGATCAACGTCTTCAGCTACTCCGACGAAGAGGGGACAAGTGCCCACACGATGAACGAGAAAATCCCGTCCAAAACGATCAACGCCCGCGCCAAAAAACTGGGCAAAATCGCTTCCGACGTCGAAGATAAAAGCCTTGCCGCATTGGTTGGAAACGACATTTCCCTTGTCATCGACGGAATGAGCGACGAACACGAATATCTGCTGAGTGCCCGCGCGCTGCTGTGGGCACCGGATGTGGACGGCGAAATCTACGTCAACGACCGTGAAATAGAGGGGGAACTCGAATACGGTGTCATCTACCGTGCCCGCGTCACCGAGATTGCCGGCAAACGCCCTTTGGCCACCGTGACGGGTCATGCGTGAACTTCTCCACGTTGATCTTCTAAAACAGGGAAAGTCCCTCCTCGCCTTTTCAGGCGGCGCCGACTCGACAGCCCTCTTTCATCTCCTGCTTGAGCAGGGGATCGATTTCGACATCGCCCACGTCAACTACCATACCCGCCCCGAGAGCGATGAGGAAGAACGCGATGCGATCGCTTTGGCCAAACGCCATAACAAACACTGTTATACCCATTCCTGCCGCCTTGGAGGAAATAATTTCGAGCACCGCGCACGTGAGGAACGCTACCGTTTTTTCAGCTATCTGATCGACAAACACGACTATAACGCTCTTCTCACCGCCCATCAGCTGAACGACCGGCTGGAGTGGCTCATGATGCAGCTGTGCCGCGGAGCAGGGTTGCCGGAATTGCTGGGGATCCGATCGCATGATCGGCGCGAGGGGATCAGCATCATCCGTCCGATACTCGAATGGGACAGAGAAAGCATTGAGCACTATCTGCACGACAATGCCATTGCCTACCATATCGACCAAAGCAATACGGACGAGCGCTACACCCGCAACGTTTTCCGTCACCGCTTCAGCGCCCCTTTGATGCGCGAATACCGCGACGCGATCCGCCGCAGTTTCCGCTACCTCGAAGAGGACACGAACGACCTGATCGAACCGATGGTGTTTGAACGCTCGGCAGAACTTTACTACGCTCCGGCTCCGGCGAATACCCGTTCCCTCTTTTCGGGCGTCGATTTCTGTCTTAAATCACTGGGTTACGTGATGAAAAGTGCCGAAAAAGAAAAACTGAAAAATCTGGACATTGCCGTGATGGGGAGAAAATACGTAGTGTGCACGGACAGAGACCATACCTTCATCGCTCCGTATTGTCCGAATGTGGTCATGGATAAAGGGTTTCGGGAAGAGTGCCGGCGTCTTGAGATCGAGCCCAAGCTGCGCGGCTACCTCTACGGCGAACAAGAGGCGTGGGAGACTATACGTCGATTAAAAGGCGCTCCAGCACCTCTTCAATGCGGTTGACGCCGACAATCTCCAAAGCATTTTTAACCTCATCGGGAATGTCAACCAAATCACGCTCGTAATTTTTTTGAGGAATCAGGGCCAACTTCATCCCCGCGCGGTGTGCGGCGATCAGCTTCTCTTTGAGTCCTCCGATCGGCAAGACGTTGCCGGTCAAAGACACTTCCCCCGTCATCGCGATGTCGGCGCGGACTTTCTTATTGGTCAGAATCGATGCGATAACAGTACTCATCGCGATCCCCGCGCTCGGCCCGTCTTTTGGGGTTGCCCCGTCGGGAACGTGGATGTGCAGATCGAAGCGCTTATAACTTTCGCTCGCTTCGGGTGCGGTGTCGCTTTCGCGCTCGGTCGTATTCAAAGGTATGATCGAGTGGTCGACGCTCAGCTTTCCGTCGTCGATCAGCGTTTTCACAACCGAAAGGGCGATACGGGCCGATTCTTTCATGACATCTCCCAGACTTCCGGTGAGCTGAAGATTACCTTTGCCGTTGATACGGATCGCTTCGATTTTCAGTACATCCCCTCCGACCGCCGTCCATGCCAAACCGTTAACTACGCCGACGCGGTCTACGTGGTCGGTTCGGTCGATCTCAAACACCGTTTTATCGAGAAAATCCTTGATGTTTTTGAGGCTGACATTGACTTTCAGCGTCGAGGGTTCCTCAAGGATCTTTTTGGCCGCTTTACGAACGATATCGGCGACGCGGCGGCGTAAATTACGAACCCCTGCCTCACGGGTATATTTTTCGATCACTTCTTGCAAGGCGGTTTTCGAAATCGACAGCTCGGCAGGCTTGAGGCCGTGTTTTTTGAGCTCCTGAGGAATCAGGTACTGCTTGGCGATCTGAAATTTTTCCTGCGGAGTATACGAGCTGACCGAGATAAATTCCATCCGATCACGCAAAGGTCCCGGAATCTGTCCTACGTCATTCGCCGTTGCGATAAAGATCGCTTTGGAAAGATCGAGATTGAAATTCAGGTAATAATCCCGAAAATGGGTATTCTGTTCGGGATCGAGAATCTCCAGCAACACCGCCGTCGGATCTCCCCGATGCGATTTGGCGACCTTGTCGATCTCATCGAGGACGATGACGGGATTCATCTTCTTGGCTTCGATAACCCCCTGTACAATCCGGCCCGGCATTGCCCCGATGTACGTACGGCGGTGTCCCCGCAGCTCGTTGACGTCTTCCAGCCCTCCCAGCGCGATACGGACCAATGGACGTTTTAGCGCTTCAGCGATAGAGTTGGCCAACGATGTTTTACCGACACCCGGAGGACCTGCAAAACACAATATAGCTCCTCGCCCCTCTTTCTCGCTCATACCGCGCAGTTCAAGAAGTTCTTTGACCGAAAAATACTCCAGAATACGTTCTTTCGGCTTTTTGAGCGAAAAGTGGTCTTTGTTGAGCTGGTTTTCGACATCGTGGATATTGAGAGACTTTTTCGCCGCTTCCCCGAACGGAATTTCCAGCACCCATTCCAAATAGGTCTGCAAAATTCCCGCATCCGCGCTGTCCGGGTGCATGCGGGCAAAACGTTCGAGCTGTTTGTTGATCTCTTTGTAAGCGTCCGCGTGCATTTTTTCTTTTTTCGCTTCGAGTTTTTTACGGAACTCTTCGATCTCTTCATCCCGGTGACTGTCGGTGCCGAGTTCTTTTTGGATCTGCTTGAGCTGTTCTTTGAGAAAATACTCTTTGTTCACCTTTTCGATACGGGTATGAACTTTGGAACGGATCTCTTTTTGAAGCTTGTTGGCTTCGGTCTCTTCGATCAATTCGTCGATCAGCATCAAAAAGCGCTTCTCCGGATCACGCTCGATAAAGAGTTTATACGCATTTTCCTTTTTGATCTTGATCGAACTGCAGATCAGGTCGACAATCCGGTTGTACTCGTGGTTTTCCTCGATCGTGCGAAGCAGATCGGGAGGAAAGTAGTTGCTGACCTGTGACAGGGCCCGCACTTTTTCACG
>NZ_JQGL01000034.1 GCF_000747095.1 Sulfuricurvum sp. MLSB | reverse complement strand
CAGGCTATGAATATCGTGATGGTGCATGTCGTTTAATCATAGAAGAGTAGTAAATGCTTAGACTCTATGACCATCAATCTGACGCCATAGAGAGATTAAGTCCTGGGTCGATCCTCGTTGGTGGGGTCGGCTCAGGAAAAACCCTTACTGCACTTTCATATTTTTATGAAAAAGTTGGGAAAGGAAAAATTCCTAGACATAAGGGCGACTCATTCTCTCCAATGAAGATTAACAAAAAACTTTACGTCATTACCACAGCTAGAAAACGAGATACATTGGATTGGATAGATGAGGCCGTTCATATTCCGTTAGAAATAACAGCGGTTGATAGTTGGAATAATATTCAAAAGTATACAACCGTAGAAGATGCATTCTTTATATTTGATGAACAGCGTGTTGTTGGTGGAGGAACTTGGGTAAAATCTTTTTTAAAAATTACTAAAAAAAATCAATGGATTTTATTAAGTGCGACTCCCGCCGATACTTGGATGGACCTAATTCCTGTATTTATTGCTAATGGCTTTTATAAAAATAGAACAGATTTTATTAGAAATCATGTAGTATATAGTCGTTTTAGCAAATTTCCCAAAATTGAAAGATATTTGCAAGTTTCGAAATTAATTCATTTACGGGATCTGGTAACTGTTCAGATGCACTTTGTTCGCAACACGGTATCTCATTATGAGACTATATTTTGTAATTTTGATGAAACTCAACAAAAGATCCTGATGACAAATCGCTGGGATATTTACGATAACGAACCAATTCGTGATATTTCAAAACTGTGTTATTTATTACGGAAGTTAGCAAACTCTGATCCAGACCGGTTAGACAAACTTAAATCACTTTGGACCAGACATAACAAGTTAATTGTTTTTTATAATTTTAATTATGAGTTAGATACTCTTAGAGATTTTGCAAAAAAAAATAATATTGTTAGTGGTGAATGGAATGGTCACAAACACGATCTAGTTCCATCTGCAGATTCATGGTTATATTTTGTTCAATATATGGCTGGAGCTGAAGGTTGGAATTGTACCGAAACCGACACAATCGTATTCTTTTCCCAAAATTACTCGTATCGTATTATGACTCAGGCTGCTGGCCGAATTGATCGAT
>NZ_JQGL01000033.1 GCF_000747095.1 Sulfuricurvum sp. MLSB | reverse complement strand
CCCAAATGCGGGATGGCACTCGAACTCAAAGAGGCGAGCCTTGCGGAGGGGAACGACGAAACGGACGACTTGAGCCGCCGCCTGTGGGTGAGCGCTGCGCTGGCACTGGTGGTGTTCATCAGCGCGATGGGGTCGGAAATGTGGCCGGAAGCGTTCGGAAGAATCATCGATCCGAAACTCCGCCAGTGGTGTGAACTGATCCTCTCGGCGCCCGTCGTATGGTGGGGCGGGTGGAGCTTTTTTACCCGCGGCTGGGCGTCGCTTCGCACCCGCAATTTCAACATGTTCACCCTCATTGCGATGGGAATCGGTACGGCATGGATTTACAGCGCCGTAGCGGTGATCTTCCCCGGCATCTTTCCCCCGCATATGACGATGCACGGGGTTATTCCTGTCTATTTCGAAGCCGCGGCGGTGATCACGGCGCTGGTGCTGCTGGGGCAGGTACTCGAAGCGCGCGCCCGCAGCCGCACCAACGAGGCGATCCGGCTGCTGCTCGCTCTGGCGCCGACGACGGCTAGGATCGTACGGGACGGGGGGAGCGAAGAAGAGATCGATCTGCGGATGGTGCAGCGTGGAGACCGTCTGCGCGTCCGCCCCGGTGAGAAGATACCCGTGGACGGCGTCGTGGAGGAGGGGGAGAGCTATGTCGATGAGTCGATGGTGAGCGGCGAGCCGATCCCCCTCTCCAAAAAAGCCGGAGATCGCGTGATCGGTGCAACCCTCAACGGCAACGGAAGTTTCATCCTGCGGGCCGAAAAGGTCGGGAGCGAGACCCTCCTCTCTCAGATCGTCGCGATGGTGTCGCAGGCGCAGCGTTCCCGCGCCCCGATCCAGAACGTAGCCGATGCCGTGGCAGGGGTTTTCGTCCCCGCCGTCGTCATCACCGCCCTTGTCGCGTTCGTCGTCTGGTATCTGTGGGGCCCTGAACCCTCTCTGGCGTACGCCGTGATCAATGCGGTGGCCGTCCTCATCATCGCGTGCCCCTGCGCGCTGGGGCTGGCGACCCCCATATCGATCATGGTGGGAACCGGGAAGGGGGCCACCCACGGCGTCCTCATCAAAAACGCCGAAGCGCTGGAGACGATGGAAAAGGTAAACACCCTCGTCATCGACAAGACGGGGACCCTGACCGAAGGCAAGCCGCAGCTGGTGACCCTCACCGTCCGGGAGGGGCTGGATGAGCAAGAGGTTTTGCGTCTGGCGGCCTCGCTGGAGCGCTCCAGCGAACACCCCCTCGCCGAAGCGGTGGTCAGAGGGGCGCAGGGTCGCGGGATCGAACTTACCGCTCCGAAGCGTTTCGAATCGGTTACGGGAGAGGGAGTTGTCGGAAGCGTGGACGCTCATAGCGTGGCGGTCGGAAATCTCAGGCTGTTCGAACGGCTGGGGATCGATCCGCGCGATTGGGGCGCGGCTGCGGACCGTCTGCGCACGGAGGGGCAGAGCGTGATGTTTGTCGCGATCGACGCGCAGGCGGCGGGACTGGTTGGCGTCGCCGATCCGATCAAGGAGAGCACCCCCGAAGCGATCGCGGCGTTGCACGCCGAGGGGATACGGATCGTGATGCTCAGCGGAGACAGCCGAATTACGGCCGAAGCGGTCGCCGCAAAACTGCAGATAGAGAGGGTAGAGGCCGAAGTGCTCCCGCAGGACAAGGCGCGCATCATCGAGCAGCTCCAGAGCGAGGGGCGCATCGTCGCGATGGCCGGAGACGGGATCAACGACGCCCCCGCCCTTGCGCAGGCCCATGTGGGGATCGCAATGGGGACGGGGACCGACGTCGCGATGGAGAGCGCAGGGATCACCCTCGTTCACGGCGACCTGCGCGGCATCGTCCGCGCCCGCCGTCTCAGCCGCGCGACGATGCGCAACATCAGAGAAAACCTCTTTTTCGCCTTCGTCTACAACACCGCGGGGATACCGATCGCTGCGGGAGTCCTCTACCCCTATTTCGGCCTTCTCCTCTCCCCCATGATCGCGGCGGCCGCGATGAGTTTCAGCTCGGTGTCGGTGATTGCGAATGCGCTGAGGCTGCGGGGGGTAAAACTTTGATTGTTTTTGCCACCACCATTGCGCATCTTTAATGTCTGCTCTCGTATCAACAAAGGTATTGACAGTGTGTATCTAAATGGATACAATTTGTTTATGTATACCATTCAGCAAACCCATAAATTTTCGCAATGGCTCATCAAACTCAAAGACATGCGTGCCCGCATCGCAATCGCTCGACGGTTGGAACGTGCTCAGAACGGTAATCTTGGGGATGTGAAGAGCGTTGGTGAAAGTGTTTACGAAATGCGTGTCGATATGGGACCGGGTTATCGGCTCTATTATACGATGCGGGGGGATGAATTGGTTATTTTGCTTGTTGGCGGTGATAAATCGACACAGCAGCGCGATATTGAAAAAGCCATAGAAATGGCAAAGGAGCTATAACGATGGAAACACAATTAACCCCATTTGATATGACACAATATTTGGACAGCGAAGAAGCGATTGCTGAATACCTTACGCAAGTCCTCGAAGAGGGTGATACCGATGAATTGATCCGAGCCATCGGTCATATCGCCAAAGCTCGCGGCATGAGCCAAATCGCACTAGAGAGCGGCTTGGGACGTGAGAGCCTCTATAAAACGTTTGCCCCAGGTTCCAAACCTCGTTTTGACACCATCGCCAAAGTGATACGATCTTTAGGCTTGCATTTTCATATTACGCCGCTTAAAGCGTCATAGAGCTTCTACTCAAATCAGGAAAATGCGAATAAAAAATAAATAAAGGAATCAAATGGATTGGTTAACTCTTTTGACAGCAATAGCAGTGAGCTTACTATTGAATAAATTTTTGCCAGCATACTTTTCTGAAAAGGGTAAAAATACTGCAACTAAAGAAGATATTGAGGAAATAACACAAAAAGTTGAAAAGATTAAATCATCTTTATCCAAAGAAGAAAAAATTCTTGAAAAACGAAGATTGATTTATGAACAAATTGTAAGTTCACTGCGAATTTTTATTTCTGGGCATGGCGTTTCAGATGAACAAAAAGAAAAGTTTTATGAAGCATATGCTGCAGCATGGTTGTGGGCACCTGATGAAGTACTTTCAAACTTAAATATTTTTATTGAACACCAAATTCAAAATACTAGTGTATATGGAACTTTACCGCAAGAAATACTAAAAAAACTATATGCGAATGTAATTCTTGAGATGAGAAAAGATGTTGGTTTTAATGATACAAATATTAAACCAGAAAATTATGTTTTTGCAAAAATTGGATAAAGAAGCAGAACAAAGTTTAATGATAAGTATTTAATGAAGGCTTTATTAACATGACCCCCATCATCGACAACATGGACGTATTCGCCGAGAAATTCGAGGGTGTTGATCTGCACGGCAAAAAGATCGCCAAAGCGGAGTTCGAGGACTGCACCTTCGTCTCTTGCGATTTCAGCGAAACGTTTTTCTCCTCGTGCAGATTTGTCGAATGCCGTTTCGAAAACTGCAACCTGAGCCTGATGAAGCTGACCAATACGAAAATGAGCGATGTCGATTTCGTCTCGTGCAAGATGGTCGGGATCGATTGGACGATGGCCGATTGGAAGAGTCTGCTGAACGCCGATCCGATTCGTTTCCGCGAGTGCATCCTCAATGACAGCAACTTTTTCGGTCTGACTCTGGAGGGGCTGGTGATGAGAGAGTGCCGGGCCAAAGAGGTCGATTTTCGCAACGGGACGTTTCAAAAAGCCGATTTTAGCGGGAGCGATTTCAAGGGGGCGCTGTTCGGCAACACCCGCCTCGAAGAGGCCAATTTTACCGACACGAGCAACACGATGATCGACATACGCTCCAATCATCTCAAGGGGGCGATTTTCAACCGATACGAGGCGCTGTTTCTCCTCGAATCAATGGGGATCGTGCTAGTCGATTAGAGAGACTATTTGTCGATGAGGCGGTAGTCCCCCGCCTTTAAATCCCCCAGCGTCAAATCCCCAAATGTCGAGCGGTGCAGGGCGGTGACGTGGTTCCCCACCGCCGCGAACATCCGCCGCACCTGATGGTAGCGTCCCTCGACGATCTCCAGCGTCACATGCTTCTCGCTGATGACGGCGAGTTTGGCGGGGAGACAGGGGGTTTTCTCGCCGTTCAGCATCAGCGTCCCAGAGGCGAAAATCTCCCCCTCGTCCCCCTTTAGAGGTCGGTCGAGCGTCGCTTCGTACACTTTGGGGACTTTGTGCTTGGGGGAGGTGAGGCGGTGGAGCAGTGCGCCGTCGTCGGTGAGGAGGAGCAGACCGCTCGTCTCTTTGTCCAGCCGTCCGACGGTCGAGATTTTCGGATCGCGGAGCCGCCAGCGCTCGGGAAGCAGGTCATAGACGAGCCGCCCCTCGCCGTCGTCATGGCTACAGACGTATCCCACGGGTTTGTGCATCAAAATCACCATCCCCTGCGGCGGATCGAGCGGCTTTCCGTCGAAGCGGATTTCCTCGTGGGCGACTTTGGTATCGGGTTTGAGGCTCAATCCCTCTGTGTGGGTGATGATCCCCTCTTTGATGAGCGCGGCGACCTCTTTGCGCACGCAATACCCCAGCGACGAGAGGAGTTTGTCGAGGCGGACTTTAGAGCTCTTCAATCTTTGCCTCGTACTCACGCTCGATCCGTGCGATCTCGTCGCTTGCGCTTTCGAGTTTCTCGAACAGCTCCTCGATTGTTTTCTCGTCCGCGGCGACCTCTTTGGAGAGTTCCATCAGCTTCGAGCTATCTCCCTTGTTCGAATAGTCGATGAGGAGCGCGTGGGAGGTTTTGAGCTTCTCTTCGAGCTTCATGATCGTGTTTTCGCATCTCTCTACCTCTTTTTTGAGGGGGGAGAGGAGTTTGGAGCGCTCCTGCACGAGGGCGGCGCGCTGCTGTTTGGTCTCTTTTTTGTTCGTGTTGGGGGTGCTTTTTGTCGGTTTGGGGGCGTCGGAAATCTCTTCGTCCCAGCCGATTTTCTCCAGAAATGCGTCGTAGCCGCCGTCGAAAAACTCCGCGTTCCCCTCGCGGAAGATGATGAGCGCATCGGCCAGCTCGCGTAGCAGCATCTCGGAGTGGGTGACGAGGACGACGGAACCCTCGAAGCACTTCAGCGCGTCGCAGAGCGAGTCGATCGACTGCATGTCGAGGTGGTTGGTCGGCTCATCGAGAAAGAGGAGGTTGGCGGGAGTAGCGATGATTTTGCCCAGCATGACGCGGCTACGCTCCCCTCCGCTGAGGATGCTGATCTTTTTGTCGGCGTCGTCGCCGCTGAACATCATCGTCCCGCAGATCCCCCGGATGCGGACGTTGGGGAGGGTGTTGTCGGCGCTTTGGATCTCCTCGGTGATCGTGCGGTTCTTGTCGAGGCGGTCGATGTTCGTCTGGCCGAAATGGGCGATGGCGGTGGAGGGATGGGAGGTGATCTCCCCGTTCGGCGTCAAGACCCCGGCGAGGGTGTTGAGAAGGGTCGATTTTCCCTTGCCGTTTTTCCCGATGATGGCGAGGCATTTTTTGGCTTCGAGGGCAAACGAGAGGTTCTGGAACAGCGGTTCGTCCGCTGTGTAGCCGAACGAGAGATTTTTGGCCTGCAGTATGACTTTGGCGGGGGTCGGTTTGTAGGAGAACGAAAAAGACAAATCTCTCTCCCCTTCCAGATCCTCCATCACCCCCATCTTGTCCAGCTCTTTTTGCTTGGACTGCGCCAGCGTCGCGGTCGAGGCGCGGGCTTTGTTGCGGGCGACGAAATCCTCTAACTCGGCGCGCTTTTTGTCGTGGTTGGCTTTGGTCTTGACGTAGAGCTCGTCTTCCTGCGCCATCATCTCGTAGTATTTGCGGGTGTTGCCTTTGATGATGCTGACGCTTCGGCGGCGCAGCCCCATCGTGTGGGTCGTGACCGAATCCATGAAATCTCGGTCGTGGGTGATGAGGATCACCTCTCCCTCGAAGGAGCGGATGAACGATGCGAGCCACCGCAGCGAGACGATGTCGAGGTAGTTGGTCGGCTCGTCGAGCAACAGAAGGTTCGGCTCGGTGACGAGGAGCTTGACGAGGTTGAGCCGTATCTGGTACCCCCCCGAGAAACTGAGGGGGTCACGGTCGAGATCCTCCTGCGTGAATCCCAGTCCGAACAGGATCTTCTCGACGCGGTAGACTTCGTGGATTGCGTCCCCTTCGAGTACTGAGGCACACTCTTCGCGCACCGTTTTGTGGGTGAAATGGAGGTGCTGGCGGAGCGTTCCGATCCGGTAGTTTTTGGGGAGGATCACTTCGCCGCTGTCATAGGGTTCTTCGCCGAGGATGATCTTGAACAGCGTCGATTTTCCCGTTCCGTTGCGCCCGACGAAGCCGACTTTGTTTCCGGAGTTGAGTTTGAGGGAGAGATCCTCGAAGAGGATTCGCGTGCCGTAGCTTTTGGTGAGGT
>NZ_JQGL01000032.1 GCF_000747095.1 Sulfuricurvum sp. MLSB | reverse complement strand
TGTTGCCCGATAATCTGATACAGGGGACGGGGCGGATTGACGGCGATCTTATCAATCTCAACACCAAATATCCCGGACGGCTTATCAGCATTGATGTTCAGGAAGGCGAAGCCGTACGTGCCAATCAAACTATCGCACGTCTGGACAGTCGCGAATACCGGGCGCAAAACGATCAGATCCAAGCTCAGTTGGACGCAAAACGGCAAGAACTCAATGCGCGTCGGATCGAACTGGATATTCTGCGCCGAAGCCTGCCCGAATCGTTGCTCAAAGCCGACGCCAATCTCGCGCTGAACCTCAGAGCCCGCGACGAACTTGATCAAATGATCAGCGCGCAAAAAAGTCTTGTCGCACAAAGTGAAAAGGATCGGGAACGCATGGGCGATCTGGTCGAGAAGAGGCTGATCGAAATGCGCCAGCTTGAAGCGGCGGAATTAAAACTCAATACGGATCGCGATCAGCTGTCCGCCCTGATGTTCAAACGCAAACAGCTTGACCAAGCAATCAGCATTGCAAAAAGCGGCCGCGTCGAAGCATCGGCGGCTCAACACCGCATTGCCGTTATGGAGGAGGGGAACAAAGCACTGGCTTCGGGCATCAAAGCCCTTCAGGCGACTAAAGCACAAAACGACGCCGTGCTCGGCGAGATGGAACTCAATTCGCCGATCGACGGATTCGTAATCGAAACCATTTCCCACGGCGGCGAAGTGGTCGGAGCCGGAAGTCCCGTTGCGACACTGATCGATCCCAAAACCCTTTATTTGAAGATTTTCGTCGATACCCTTAAAAATGGCAAAATCAAAATCGGCGATCGTGCCGTCATCTTCGTGGACGCCTACCCGGATCGCCCGATCGCGGCTCAAGTCGTCCGCATTGAACAAAAAGCCGAATTCACTCCGAAAGAAGTTTCAGTCGCCAGCGACCGGATACAGCGTGTGTATGCCGTGCACCTCAAACCCATTGCACCCGATCCGCTGCTTAAACTCGGCCTCCCCGCCATCGGCGTAATCTCGCTTGACGGTAAAAATCTGCCCTCAAGCCTGCGCGAAGTTCCCGAATAGCGGCAGACGATGGATACGCTCAAGATCGATCGCGTCAGCGTCCGCTATCATCAGCATACGGCAATCCGCGACGCATCGTTTTCTGCCCGCGCCGGTGAAATCATCGGCTTCATCGGTGCAGACGGAGCGGGAAAAAGCTCATTAATGCATGCCATTGCCGGAGTAGGTGCTTTTGATGGAAGCATCCGCTTTCACAATACCCTTTACCGATCTCCCGCTGAAGCCGAACCAATCAAATCTATGACCGCCCTGATGCCTCAGGGGATCGGACTCGTGCTGTACGATATGCTCACGGTTCAAGAGCATCTCAATTTTTTTGCCGACATCCGCAATATTAACAAAGACGCATCTTTCATCGCCTATCAGCAAAGATTGCTGCAGATGGCCGGACTGGAAAAATTCACCGATCGCCGAGCCGGCAATCTCAGCGGAGGGATGATGCAAAAGCTTTCCCTTATCTGCACTCTGCTGCACCGGCCGAAACTGCTGATACTGGACGAACCGACGACGGGCGTCGATCCGCTCAGCCGGATCGAATTGTGGGATATTCTCGATCAGATACGAACCCAAGAGGGGACGATTATTCTCGTGAGCACCGCTTATATGCAAGAAGCGGCACGGATGGACAGGTTGCTGTTGTTCGATGAAGGGGAAATAATAGCCCTCGGCAGCACAGAAGAACTGATCGACTCGGTTCGCCCTATGACGTATGTTCTGTCGCAGCAAACGGATGGTATTACGACACGTGACGCGACCTATTCGATCAAGCCGCTCGATTTTGCACATACCGAACCGACGCTGGAAGCCCTTTTTTTCGTCAATGCCTTGAAAAAAGGGCGTTCGCTTCCGCCGATAACGCTAAGTACCCACCATGAAGACTATGTACGCGATTCGGTTATTATGGAAGCACGCGGGCTGACAAAGCGTTTCGACGGTTTCATCGCCAACGACTGTGTGGATATTCGGCTCAAGCGCGGCGAAATATTGGGCCTGTTGGGCGCCAACGGAGCAGGGAAGACCACGTTTATCAAAATGCTGCTCGGACTTCATCCTATCGACGGCGGTGAACTCGAGCTGCTGGGTCGACTGATCCAAAATACATCGGATCGCCAAACGCTCAAAGCCTCGATCGGTTACGTCAGTCAGCATTTTGCCCTGTACAACGATATGACGGTACGGGAAAATCTCCTCTATTTCGCCGCTATGCGCAGTATTCCTTTTGAGAAGGCGGTTGATAAGACACTTTTGTACGCAACCGAGCTCGGTTTTGATATCTATCTGGATGAGCTCCCCTTGAACCTTCCGTTGGGGATTAATCAGCGTTTCTCATTGGCGGCGGCGTTGTTGCACGATCCGGTCGTTCTGTTTCTGGACGAGCCGACATCCGGCGTCGATGCGATTGCCCGCGCGCAATTTTGGCAGTTGCTGATCGCATTGAAAGAAAAATGGGGGATTTCCATTTTGATCACGACACACTACATGAGCGAAGCGGAGTTTTGCGACCGGATTGTACTGCTGCGTGACGGCAAAAAAGTGGCGGATGACACGCTTGAGGAACTGTATGCGCTGCATCCGAATGCCGTAAACTTCGAAGATATCTTTTTAGAGTATTACCGATGAAGATACGCGTCATTAAGGCCTATATCTACAAAGAACTGACCGAGCTTGTCCGGTCCCGCTTCATCATCATGGTCTTTTTACTTCCCAGCATGATTCTTCTTTTATTCGGAAACGGCATACGAATGGAAGTGAGCGGCGCACGTACGCTTATCGTCGATCATGATCGCAGCCCCATCTCGTATCGGCTCATCAGCAAATTCGAACACTCAAAATATTTCAATACGCAAATCCTTCCGATCAGCGAAGCCGAAGCACTTGGCCGGATCAAACAGGCCCGGACCGACGTTGTAATCATCATTCCCGAGTCGTTCGAAAAACGGCTTTTGCATGGTCAAACGACGCAAATCGGGGTGTTTGCCGATGCAGCGTTTCCAAGCCGGGGAATCACGATGGAGACCTACGTCAAAGGTGTCATTCTCGATGCGGCGTCGGAATTTGGACACAATCAGGCAAACGGCAGCATTACGATTAACCAACGCACACTCTTCAATCAGGCGATGCGAGACGAAGATGCGATTGTTCCCGGGCTTATCGGACTGGTATTATTGGTTGCTCCGGCGATACTGGCCGCATTGCTGATCGTCAAGGAAAAAGAGCGGGGGACGATCTTCAATTTTTACGCGTCTCCGCTCTCCAAAAGCGAATTCCTCGCAGCCAAACTGATCCCCGCATTTTTGCTCCATTCGCTGAATATCTTTGTCGTATTTTTGTGGGCCGTCTATGTTTTCGATGTTCCGTTTCGCGGAAGTTTCTTTCTCTACTGGGCAGCGTCGGAAATCTACCTGATGATCAGCATCTCCATCGGGATGCTGATTTCCGTCATCACGCGGACCCAGATCGTAGCGGTCGTCTTCACCATTATCATTACGATTATCCCGGGATTCATGTATTCGGGGATTATTATGCCGATCTCCTCGATGAGCGGTATGTCGCAAATCGAGGCCCATATTTTTCCGGTTATGTATTACAACCACATCGTCTATGATGTTTTTTTGATCGGGGAGGGGCTGGAATCGGCAAAAACCCTCCGCTATCTTCTGATACTGCTCTTTTACGCGATTGTATTGCTGAGCCTCGGACGCCTATTCCTGCGCAAGGAGCTTAAATGAACCGTATTTTCTGGGCGATCGTCGGTAAAGAGCTGTTGGCCTTTATCCGTTCATGGCAATTGGTTCTTGTCGTGCTCTATTCGTTTACCGTGAACGTTTACATTTCGGGAAGCGGTATCGAGATGAAACCCCGTAACGTTGCCGTGGGATACGTCGACGATACGGGCGGCGGGCTGAGCCAAAAAATCCTCACTCGGCTTCATGCTCCCGAATTTCTCCCTCCGCAGCGGTTTGGTTCCCAAAAAGAACTCAGCCGCGCAATTTTCGACAAAGAGATCATCGTCGGAATCGTCTTTGATGCCGATTTCGAAAAAAAATGGCGGCAGGGACAGAAGACGCAAATCAACATACTGCTCGACGCAACGGCTGCTTCACAAGCTTATACGACGCTCGGGTATCTGCAAAACATCATTTTTGATATCACATCGCCTGACATTCCCGTCGAGATAGCCAGTCATAAACTTTTCAATCAAAATGCCGACAACCACACTTTTATGGCTTTGACCGAACTTCTCTCGATCATTACGATGATCACCGTTATCCTGACGGCCGTCGTATTCGTACGTGAAAAAGAGCAGGGGACATGGGACATCATGCTCTTGATGCCCGTCGACCCCAAGCTCATCATTCTGGCAAAATCCTTCTCTCAGGTGCTGATCGTGATGGTCGGCATCGTCATATCGCTTGGATTCATCGTAATGGGAATATTTTCCGTGCCGTTCAACGGCTCCTTTGTGGCCTTTGCACTGCTCAGCTTCTTTTACGTTTGGGCAAGCGCGGGGATCGGTCTGTTCATCGCCGCTGTCGCGCGCGACATCATGCAGGTGGCACAGCTCTCCATCGTCGTCATGATGCCGCTTATTTTCCTCAGCGGCGCATGGACTCCGATTCACGCCATGCACCCCGTTTTGCAGACAATTTCCCTCGTATCCCCGCTGCGATATTACATCGAAGGGACGGAGAGTATCTTTTACCGCGGAAGCGGCTGGATCGACTTGTTCCCGTATTTTACGGGTGTTATCGCCGTAGGAGGACTCATGTACTGGATAGGATTTCGGAAAATAGGACGGCTTTTTTAGGGAAAATCAGATTTTGATGTTTCGATTGTCGGTCAGGGAAGCCAGCGTAGTCGTTGTCAGCATCGTGCCGATAAGCTCTTTGGGCGCTGCCCACTGATCGTGAAGCGCGCACGGATTGGCACAATCGCACGATTCGAATCCCAAAATACACCGTGAGGATTCAAGCGATTCGCCGATTGCTTCGAGGATATCGCACAAACGTATTTCATCCGCGGATTTAGCCAGGCTCAATCCTCCCTCGCGCCCCCGTGAAGAACGGACAAGACCTTGTTTGACCAAATGGGTCATGAGACGTGTGAGATACTTGTAGGGGAGATTCAGTTCCCGATGCAGAACATTAACCGAATGGGAAGTCGTGTCGTAGCGGTGCAGATAAGCCAAAACGCGGATAGCGTATTCAGCCGTTTTGGAAAAATGCATACGAACCCTTTGAATCTAATAAAAATATTGTAATCAAACTTTCCTTAGCGCAGAGATGGCAGCGAATACAAAATAAATATACTATAATTGGATAGTATATTTCAATAACGTCTAAAACAGAATAGGAAGATTGCGACTTTATGCACACCAAACCCAAGAAACCCCTTCATCTCCTCGAAAGCATCGTTGTCGGGGTCGGAGCCTTTATCGGCCTCTCCTTGATCGGCATGATTGCCGAGCAGTCCGATACGATGATGATTATCGCTCCGTTCGGGGCAACGGCGGTCCTATTGTTCAGCGCGCCGCAAAGCCCGTTTTCAAGGCCTTTGAATATTTTCGGCGGGTACTTTATATCGACGGTTCTCGGAGCGGCGGTTTTAGAATACACATCGGGAGGCTGGCTTAGTGTCGGGATCGGGTTGGGAATAACGATCATGCTCATGCACTTGGTAAAAGTCGTCCATCCGCCCGCCGGAGCCAATTTTTTGATCGTAACGCAGGGGCATCTGTCGTTTTATCTGTTATGGCCGCTTTTTACGGGCTTGATATTATTGATTGTTGTGGGAATGAGCGTGCATAAAATACGGCAGAAAATTGCGCTGGAATAAAACACGCTATCTGGCCTCTAGCTTAACCGATCCATAATCAGCAGAAGCTCCTCCATTTTATTGTCGACGGCGCCTACGTATTTTGTCAAATCCATCATTTCGTCCATGTTGTCGTTTAACGACTCGCTGTTGTCGTTAATCGCCTGAATGAGCACATTGATCGTAGCGGCCGTCTCCGCCAAACTTTTTTGGGTACGTTCAGCCAGCTTGCGCACCTCGTCGGCAACGACGGCAAAACCGCGCCCGTGTTCGCCGGCACGTGCGGCTTCGATAGCCGCATTAAGCGCCAAAAGGTTGGTTTGATCGGCAATATCTCCGATCGCGATCAGGATTTGTTTCGTCTCTTGGGCATTGCCTGCCAGCGACTGCAAATTTACGGAAAGGTCATGTTCTTTGTTCGCAACCCTATGAATCCGTTCCACGGTCGTGTTGATCATGCCGTTAAGTTCGACGAATTGATTCGAACGCAGGCTCTCAATCGTCGATTTAAGCTGTTGCGTGTTGTTGTGCAGTACCTCTTTGGCTTCGGTATTTTCTTTTTCCATTGACTGCAGGGCAGATGCGAGATCATTGATTTTTTCTAGCATTTGCGCCATTTTTCCTTCGACGTTGACGTTTGCACGGGTAGAAAATCTCCCTTCGCTCAATGATTCCAATACGCTGATGGCCTGATCCAGATTTTTTTCCGTCGCGTCCAGCATGGCATTCATGGTTTTGCGGAGGAGGTGAACGTGAGGCGTTTTGCTGTCGCTGGCTACACGGCATATGAAATGCCCCCGACGGACTTTATCGGCCAGCAGTACCATTTCGCCTGCGACTTTGGTATCCTGTTCCAGAATAGCTTCATGCGTTTTGGCCAGATGGTTCAACTTTGCTTCGATACTGCCGGAGACGGCATCGGTGCTGCCGATTTGATTTCGTTTAAATTGCAGCAGTTCTTCAAAATCACTCAATTGCCGCGAAAACCGCTCCGTGGCGTCAGACATGCCGTTCATCCAGATAGCCGCTGCTACAAGGGCAACCATAAACCCTGACGCGATCCATACGGAATCCGCGGCAGCCGCAAACACCATTCCCGCAATCCCGACTGCCGATAAGACGGCTGCTTTTGTACTGTTTTTCATCCATTAGACCTTTAACGCATCGTTTTATAGAGTTCTTCGGCCGCTTTGATCTCGGCGGGCGATGCCTTGCGACGGCACGACATGTATCCGTGATCCGTGTCCCCGCACGCGATGTTGGGATACACGGTCGCGAATACCCAATAAAAGCCGCCGTTTTTCGTAGCGTTTTTCACGTATCCTTTCCAAACTTTGCCGCTTTTAACGGTATCCCAGAGGTCTTTGAACGCTGCTTTTGGCATATCGCGGTGACGCACGATGCTGTGCGGTTGTCCGATAAGCTCTTCGAGCGCATATCCGGCGATCTTACAGAAATCCTCATTGGCAAAAAGAATTTTCCCTTTTGAGTCCGTTTGCGATACTAAAAAATCGGTATCTGCGAGTGTGTATTCCATACATTACGTCCATTCAATAATTTGCATGCAGTTTAGAGGATTAGACAAATCGTTTGTAGATGTTTTTTATCCGTTCGTAGATCAATATGCATTTTCAGTTCGCACCAACGTCACCTAAACATGATACACTTGTGCCGATTCTCATCCACG
>NZ_JQGL01000031.1 GCF_000747095.1 Sulfuricurvum sp. MLSB | reverse complement strand
GTGGCGGACAGAGAGGGATTCGAACCCTCGGTACCGTTGCCAGTACGTCTCCTTAGCAGGGAGGTGGTTTCAGCCAACTCACCCATCTGTCCATCGGTTAAGAGGGCGTAATTATACGCAGGGGTAGATAACAAGCACCTTAAAGCGGTGCTTGTTACGGGTTAAATTGCCGGGGAGTTTTTAGGGTTTGCGAGGATCTGATCCAAAAGGGCTTGCAGTTGGGCGGCAAGCCCTTCATTCGATGCTTTGGCTTCGATGATTTTCTCTTTGAGTTTTACGACCAATTCGATTTTATCCATAAATTTCATGCGGACTCCTCGCAGTAATATTTACGAAATTAAAGCAAGGAGTATTCCAATTTATAATAATTTGAGGATATTTTCAATGACTTCGGCGGGGTTGGCGGCTTTGTAGATGGGGCGGCCGACGACGATAAAATCGACTTTTTCAGCGTGCGCGGTTTCGATGGTGGCGACACGTTCCTGATCTCCCGCGTCTTCGCCGAACGGACGGATGCCCGGGGTGAGGGTCACGAACGTGTCCGAGGTAAGCGATTTGATCGAGGCGCTCTCATACGCGCTGCAAACGACGCCATCCAGACCTGCTTCATGCGCATCCTGCGCAAACTGATCGGCTTTGCGTGCAATCGGTGTGCCGTAGACGTGTCCGAACTCGCCTTCTTCGAAAGAGGTGAGGGCGGTGACGGCGAGGACGAGAGGGCGGTTGTCGTAGGGTTCGAGGCGTTTCATCACTTCCCGCATCGCTTTGCGGCCTGCGGAAGCATGAACGTTGAACATATCGACACCCAGCGACATGATCGATTCGGCCGCATCGGCCATGGTATTGGGGATATCGTAGAGTTTGAGATCCAGAAAGATTTTGAACTCGGGATTGATCGTTTTGATCGCGTCGATGAAGGGCTTCCCGTCGCGAATGTACGAGCGCAGACCCACTTTGAGCCACACGGGATAGGCTTTGATCTTTTCGATAAGGGCTAAATTTTCTTCCATGCTGGGGAGATCGAGAGCGACGCACAGCTGCATATTTGACCTTTGGTTAAAATTGCGAAAGTATAGCCAAGAGTTGTTGTAAATGGGTTTAGCAGGGAGCTGCCGGGTTGGCTGTATATAGTCTTAAATTTATCGTCTGTTAGCATTGCATTAATAATTCATTGAGAAAAACACCTTACAATAATCGAATACTAACCCCCAAAAGGATCTCGATATGAATAAAAGTTTCTTCGTAACGGTTTTAGCAGGTTTATTGCTCGGTTCATCCGCGCTTTCGGCGGCTCTTTACAAAGTCGATGTGTCTCATTCGAACGTCGGTTTTAAAGTGAAACACATGATGATCAGTACCGTGACGGGAAAATTCGGGAACTTTAGCGGCAGCTACGAATTGGAAAAAGGTCAGTTCAAATCGTTGAAAGGGGATATCAAAGCGGCATCCATCGATACGGGGATCACCAAACGCGACGATCATCTTCGAAGCGCCGATTTTTTCGACGTTAACAAATTCGGGGATATTGCCTTCGCCATGACAAGCGCGACCAAAGAGAAGATGACGGGCAACCTGACAATTCGCGGCATTACGAAAAAAGTGACGCTGGATATCGACATGGGCGGTGTCGTGACCGATCCGTGGGGCAATCAGCGCTCCGGATTCGTATTGACGGGACAGATCAACCGCAAAGATTTCGGGCTGAACTGGAACAAGGCGATCGAAGCGGGCGGCGTGGTTGTCGGCGATGAAGTCAAGCTCATCGTTGAAGTCGAAGGAATCGAAGAATAAATTACAAGGTTTTGATAAAGCCGTCCCGTTTGGGGCGGAACCCTTCCAAATCCTCCAGCCTTATCCCCTGCTGTTTCCCCAAAAAGAGAATGCTTTTGCATTGATACATTTTGGCGTAATCGCCTAAAAAATCGATCATTTCGCGGCTGTAACGCTCGCATCCCTCGTGCGCGGCAAAATCGTCAACGACCAGATGGCGGCCGAGTTCGAAGTTTTCGCGGATCGATACTCCCGCATACACGCACAGCTCGCCGTGTTGGTACGCACCGATGGGGCGGTATTCGGCAGGATAGTGCGAAGCGATGAAATTATCAAATACCTCTACGCTCAGATCGACGCGCAGCGTGCTCAGCAGTGCGTATCCTTCGGCGAATTCGTTACTGCCGAGTTCTCTGAATTGCACCTTTAGCGCCCCAGAGAGCTGAGCTGTGCGTCAATTTTGGCCATTTTATCCTGAGCGTCCGCAAGTCCTTCGCGGTTTTGGACAATGACGGCTTCGGGAGCGTTGGCGACGAAACGCTCATTGGAGAGCATCCCGGAGAGTTTATCGGCCTCTTTTTGGAGTTTTTCACGCTGTTTTGTGAGGCGGTCGATGATAGGGGAAAGATCGATCGCATCGGTCGGAAGATAGACCTCTACATATTCTCCAATATCGCTCACCGCATTGTCGATTTTTGCCTCGGTAAAACGGAGCTCTTCGACTTTGGCCAGACGGGTGATGAACGGGGTCATCATCGCCTGATCGCCCGCGCATTTGACGTAAGCCAGCTCGATTTTTTGGTTTCCGAGGTCGATCAGGGTTTTGGCCCGGCGGATCGTGACGATCGCGTCCATGATCGTCGCGAATTCGTTCTCGATCGCTTCGTCTACCGTCGTGTTTTCCGGGTATTCCATTACCATGATCGAACCGTTCTCTTCGAGCGTCGTGCCGGAAAGCTCGTGATAGAGGTATTCGGTGATAAACGGCATAAACGGATGGAGCAGTTTCATCGACTCTTTGTAGATGCTTCCAAGCTCGCCGATGCTCTCTTTGCTGGCTTTGGAGAGTTCGATTCCCCAGTCGCAGAATTCGTTCCACAAGAAGCGGTAAAGCACCGTCGCCGCATCGTTAAAGCGGTATTCGTCCAAAAAGGCTCTCGTCTCGGCGGTAGCACGTCGGAAACGGCTCAGCATATAGCGTCCCAAAGGGGTAGTAATCTCTTGTTCTTCCAGATCTTTGAAAGTGGCCACATTCATTTGGAGGAATTTGGAGGCGTTGAAGAGTTTGTTGGTAAAGTTGCGGCTTTGCTCCAGACGGTCGTTGCTGAGGCGGATATCACGCCCCTGAACGGCGAGAACGGCGAGGGTGAAGCGTAGTGCGTCGGCACTGTATTTTTCGACCATGTCGAGCGGGTCGATGACGTTTCCTTTGGACTTGGACATTTTTTGACCGTGTTCATCGCGCACTAACGCATGAAGGTAGATGTGTTTAAACGGCAGCTCACCCGTGAAACTTTCCCCCATCATCATCATCCGTGCAACCCAGAAGAAAAGGATGTCAAATCCGGTGATCAGAAGGGTGTTGGGGTAAAAACGCGCCATGTCGTTGCTTTGGAACAGCGTATCCGCTGCCGTATCCCCGTTCCCCCATCCCAGCGTTGAAAACGGCCAGAGTGCCGAGCTGAACCACGTATCGAGGACGTCAGGATCTTGCGCAAAGTTTTTTCCGGCACAATGAGGGCAAGACGTCGGTTCGTCTTCGAGGCTGGCCCATTCATGGCCGCAATCGTCGCAGTAAAAGACCGGAATGCGGTGCCCCCACCACAGTTGGCGGGAGATACACCAATCGCGCAGGTCGTTCATCCATGCGTTGTAGCTGTTGATCCAATGGGGAGGGAAGAACTGCGCCAATCCGGCATTCATTTTGTCGATGGAGCCGCGAGCGACCTCTTTGCGAACGAACCATTGTTTGGAGATATAAGGTTCGACGATGTTTTTACAGCGGTAGCAGTGTCCGACCTGATGGGTGTGCTCTTCGATTTTTTCGACGAATCCTTCTTCTTCGAGCCGTTTGACGATCACTGCGCGCGCTTCGAGCCGTTCCAATCCCTCGAACTCGCCGGCGTGGTGGTTCAAAATCCCTTTTTCGTCGAATACGGTGATGAATTCGAGGTCGTGACGTTTGCCCACCTCGTAGTCGTTCGTATCGTGAGCCGGAGTGACTTTGACGACGCCGGTTCCGAATTCACGGTCGACATGGCTGTCGGCGATGATTTTGATGTCGCGGTTGATGAGGGGGAGGGTGATGCTTTTGCCGATGAGGTGCAGATAGCGTTCGTCATCGGGGTGGACCATGACCGCGGTATCGCCGAAATAGGTTTCGGGACGGGTCGTCGCTACCGTGATGTGGCCGCTGCCATCAGAGAACGGGTAGCGGATGTGGTAGAAATTCCCCTGATGTTCTTCGTGCTCGACTTCGATGTCGCTGAGCGCTCCGTCATGCGTACACCAGTTGACCATGTAGTTTCCGCGCACGATCAGGTTTTGGTTGTAGAGGTGGACGAACGCCTCTTTGACCGATTGCTTGAGCCCTTCGTCCATCGTAAAGCGTTCGCGGCTCCATGCGGGAGAGACGCCGATTTTGCGCATTTGCCCTACAATCGTTCCGCCGCTGTGCTCTTTCCATTTCCAGACCCGTTCCAAAAAGGCGTCGCGTCCGAGTTCTTCTTTGGTTTTCCCCTCGGCCAGAAGCTGCTTTTCGACGACGTTTTGCGTCGCGATCCCCGCATGATCCGTTCCCGGCTGCCAAAGAGCGGCGTAGCCGTCCATCCGTTTGTAGCGGGTAATGATGTCGATGAGAGTGTGGTTCAGCGCGTGGCCGATGTGGAGTGATCCCGTGACGTTCGGAGGGGGGAGCATGATCGCAAAATGTTTGTTCGGTTTTTGGATCGGCAGGTTCCCCTCGACCTCAAAATACCCCCGCTTTTCCCAGATGGGGTAGTACGTCGATTCAATGTTTTTAGGATCGTAATGGGTAGCGGACATAAATAGCCTTCATGGAAAATATTCGCGAATTATACCAAAACTCGTGCTAAAACATGGGAACGGGATTTGCTTTATTT
>NZ_JQGL01000030.1 GCF_000747095.1 Sulfuricurvum sp. MLSB | reverse complement strand
AAAATAAACTATGTCAAGAGGTATTCAAAAGAATTTGCAAGAAATTTTCCATTTGTTTCGACATTCATTCTACGCTATATATAATAGAAGAAAATAACGCTATTTTCCCGTTTTGACTTAAGTGTTCAATTAACAATAAATATACTATAATCAACACAATACAATGATGCGTGGGTATAAATGGATTACATCGAATTTTTGGGGACCGGCGGAACGCGTACACCGACACAGGGAACAACCTGTTTACGTGTCTCAAAACATTGCGTTATTGATGCCGGGAATTTGATCAATACATTAAAAAATGATGTTTTTGCCATCGAGCATGTTTTTTTGACCCATTCGCATCTTGACCACATTATCGACATCCCTTTTCTGGCCGATCTGTTTGTGACACAGAAAAAAGGACCGCTGAAGATCTATGGCCTTAAAGCCACCCTTGATGATCTGCGCCGTTTTATCTTTAATGACCGCATCTGGCCCAATTTTGAGCAGATTACTCTTATCGGGCACACAGACAAAACACTTGAATTCATCGAAATTGAACCTGAAACGATCTATTTCATCGACGACATAACCCTTATGCCGTTTAAAACCGATCATACGGACGGCAGCTGCGGTTACCTAATCGAACAAAAAGGCAAGGGGATACTTTTTACTGCCGATACGTACCGCTGCAACCGCATCTGGGAACTATTGGATCAAAACCCCCATATCCATTCGCTCATTATTGAGGTATCTTATCCGTCTGCCTTTGACAAACTAGCCCGCGACAGCAAACATCTCACATCCGCCCTTCTTGCCGAGGAACTGCAAAAATGCCGCCGAAACAATTTTCGCCTTTACACCATGCATGTCAAAGCCCTCTTTTTTTCCACCATCATCGATGAACTTACTTCCATGAAACTGCTCAAAAACGGCGGGAAAGTTCTGACTGACGGAGACCGACTCGAATTTGCGCCACCAAATGCGCTATAATGGCACTTTTAATAAAGGTGACAGTATGAGTATTGAACAAACATTGAAAGAACGCAGCAACGGCGTCTGCGAGCTCTGCGGCGCGAACGAAAACCTGAGCGTATTCGACGTTGCCCCATCAGACGGCTCGGCTGACAAAGCCGTCTACCTTTGCGGAACGTGCCGCGATCAGATCGAAAATCCCGCCAATCTGGATGCCGATCACTGGCGCTGCCTAAGCGACAGCATGTGGAGCCAAACCCCTGCCGTGCAGGTTATGGCATACCGCCTTCTCAGCGCACTCGGCGAACAAGACCAGCTTGATATGCTCTATCTTGAAGACGACGTCAAAGCATGGGCGGATGCCGGCTCATTGAAAAGTGCCGCAGTTGAGGAAGGGGGAGCCGTCGTTCACCGTGACAGCAACGGAACCATTTTGAACGAAGGAGACACCGTCACTCTAATCAAAGACCTTGAGGTCAAAGGGGCCGGTTTCACCGCCAAGCGAGGAACTATTGTCAAAAATATCCGCCTCACGGACGATCCTAAATTCATTGAAGGCAAAATAAACGGCTCGACGATCGTACTCGTCGCTGCATATATGAAAAAAGCCTGAGTATTTGAAAGACTAAGGTACTTTAGAGTATTCTTTCGTTTCTTTTTCGGGGAGTTTCCCCGAATCCGTCATGCGTTCGTAGCTCAGCTGGATAGAGCACTGGTTTCCGGTACCAGGGGTCAGGGGTTCGAATCCCTTCGGGCGCACCACTTCTTTTATATCATTCCCATTTCTTTAAGCGCTCTGCGAATAGCCCCCGCTATCGATTCTCCCGTCCGATCGGCATACTGATCTATTTTTTCTTTTTCCGCTTTTGTCAGGGTCAAAAAAACTTTTTCACTTTGTTTGGTCTCATCATTTTTTTTCGGCCGGCCGCCGGGATGCTTCGCCGTTTGAATGGCTACGTGTGTTGAGAGTTCCCGCTGGGTAACCCGCTTGGCAAACTTGTTTTCCGGTTGGTTCTTTTCCATTTTAACTACCTTTTAAACTGTAAATAACTGTTATCAGATTTTATATTCCCGGATTTTCTCATGCAGATCCCGGATAAGATTGGCACTTTTGCGATACGCGTACGCTTTGATGCCACCCTGATTGGAAAGATCGAGTATAGAGCAGTTCTCGTTGATCGCCGTCTGCAATGCCACGCTCATCGGCAAGGCGAACATTTCGACCTCAAATCCGAGCGTTTCGTCAAAAACAAATTTAGCATCGTTGATGTCGTTCTCTTTTTGGCTCATGTTGGGAACCAGCAATATCGGTTTGTTCATCGGTGCGACACGCACCAGCGTATCGACGGTCCCCTGAATCGTTTCCAGTGTCGGGATAAAAGGGATGATGACCAGATCCGAATAGGCAACCGCCTGATCGAGTTTAACGTCGTCAAATCCCCCGAAATCAAAAATCGTCGCCTGCTCGGGCTGAGCCAATTGTTTTTCCTGTATTTCGATTTTCTCTACCTGCTCGGGCAAACGATCCGCAAGGGAGCCATAGGGATCGACTTCGCATCCGCGAAAGCCGAATCCGGTAATGAGCTGATGAGCGATCATCGATTTGCCCACTCCCCCTTTGAAATTGACGATGGTGATGTTCATACTTTTCCTTGCAATAAATAACTGTTAATTGCAGTATTTTACTAATAAAAACAGTTAATGTCAAGTTTTGAACTGTAAATAACTTATATTGATGCAGCGTTTTAGTAATCAGAGAATTGAGAAAAACGGAAAAGAGGCACTATCAGGCGAGCGAGAAATCTTCTTTATACAAAATATGTGCGGCGGTCTGCTTGAACGCTTCCATTTCGCTAAAAACGAAATCCAATGCCATATTCTGCTTATCGCTGATTTCAAGGCAGCTTAAGATTTCACGCATCGACATTTTTGCGCGTTTGGCAACGATAAGATGATCGACCGAAAGGTTTTTTAGTCTAGCAAGTAGTTTTTCCTGTTTCTCATGAAGTTCGTTCTGGAAACTTGACATGACATCTCCTTTATAACGGCAATGGTGACATACAGAAGCTACTATTATGTTACAACGATACTTGTATTATATTTAACAAATAAAATTATATTTTAGCGGCACGGCAATAGCTCTCAGGTCTCTCCGATAACCGTTATTCGAATACTTCGCTGAAATCCTCTTTACCGACGCTACAGACGGGACACACCCAATCTTCAGGCAGATCCTCGAAAGGCGTGCCGGGAGGAATGCCGGTATCCGGGTCTCCCAGCGCTGGGTCATATATATATCCGCATACATTGCACTCAAATTTTTTCATCTTCCGCTCCTTGTTAAATATATTTGTCCATCTCGCCGCTGAGTAAGCGATAATCGACGCGATGCGTGTATAACGGCGCATCACTCAGAGCGCTCTCATTCCTCAACATCTCTTCCAGCGTGCTTTTAGGCGGGCTTTTGTAAATCACTCCGATCGGAAAAGGATGACTTTCCAGTGATTTTTCAAATGCCTTTACTTTGTCGGTCGGGTCATACGTAGTGGGCAACTCGTAACTATTCTCTTTGAACCACTTGAACGTATTGGTTTTGTTGAAGGTGACGCACGGCTGGAAAATATCGATCAAAATATACCCTTTGTGTGCGAGGGCAATTTTGAGCATCGCTTTACAGTGTTCTTTGTTCCCCGAAAACGTTCGGATAACCAGCGATGCATCAAGCGAAATCGCCGTCGCTATCGGATTAAAAGGCTCCGTATGAACTCCTTCAACCTGTACGGGGGTTTTAAATCCCCGTGCGGAAGTGGGAGACGCCTGCCCTTTGGTCAGACCGTAGACCATGTTGTTATGCACGACATTGACGATCCCGGCATTTCTGCGGATTGCCGCCATGAAGTGGTTTCCCCCTTCGCCGTACATATCGCCATCTCCCCCTTCGGCGATGACCGTTAAAGAGGGGTTGGCTACTTTCAATCCCTGCGCAACGCTCAAAGCTCGTCCGTGGAGGCCGTTGAACATATTGACGCTCATGTATTGAGGCGTTTTAGCGGCTTGGCCTATTCCCGAAACGATGACGCTTTGAATCGGATCCAGCCCCATCTCCTCCAATGCCTCTTTTAAAAGCAGCAAAATGGAAAAATTTCCGCATCCAGGACACCATGCGTTATCCTCTACGATTCTGTCAAAGCGTGTACTCATCGTATCTCCTTTAGCAATGCCGCGAGCTTTTCCGCCAACTCGTCTACAAAAAACGGAAGGCCGTCGTGTTTGAGTATCTGATCGTGTACGGCAACTCCGTTAAGACGTAGCAACTTGGCGAACTGCCCCGTCGCGTTATTTTCGACGACGATGGTATGTTCGGCCTTGCGCAGCGGTGCCAGCTGAGAAGCGCACAGCGGATGAACCCATGAAAAATGAACACTTGCTACCCTCTCATCCCTCAGCCTTTTGACCGATTCACAGATGATATGTTTCGTGCTTCCCCATCCAACAACGGCTATGTTGCCTTCGCCGTCGATTTCGGGGGCAAGCGCTTCGGAGCGGATCGATTCGGCTTTCCGCAGCCTTTTGCCATGTTGCTCGTTGCGTACATGCATGCTTTCGGTAATCAGCCCTTCTTCGGTATGTTCGTCCGAATCGATCAGCACCAGTCCCTCGCCGTATCCGGGCACCCCCCGCGGGCTGATTCCCTCTTGTGTGAGACGATAGCGTTTATAGCCCATTTCGGTTTGTACGATATGGCGAAGCGGTTGTTTCCCGTCGATGCGGAACCGCTCGATACTAAAAGAGCTGTCCGCCAAATACTGATCGCTCATCACGATCACCGGAGTCTGGTATGTGTCGGCAAGATCAAACGCCTTGCGGGTAAGGTCGAAACACTCTTTCGGATCACCCGGTGCCAGCACGATCCGCGGGAACTCCCCGTGACCCGAATAAAGAGCCAACTCCAGATCACCTTGTTCCGTGCGTGTCGGAAGACCCGTTGCAGGTCCGGGCCGCTGGGCCAGATAAACGACCATCGGCGTTTCGCTCATTCCCGAGAGGCTTAATCCCTCGCCCATCAGGGCGAACCCGCCGCCACTCGTCGTGCTCATCGCCGCTCCGCCGCCGTACCACGCTCCCAGCCCCATCTGAAACGCGGCAATCTCGTCTTCGGCCTGCTCGACGCAGATACCGAATGTCCGGCTGTGTTTGGCCAAAAAAGTCAACACCCCCGTCGAAGGGCTCATCGGATAACTGCTGATAAAATTACACCCCCCCGCAATCGCTCCGAATCCGATCCCTTCCGTGCCGCTCAAAAAAAAGTCGGCGGCAGCTCTCGAAGAAGGATGAGGCTCTATGCAGTATCGGCAGTTCCCGCTCTTGTGCGCCAGTTTGGCTCCGACGGTCAGCGCCTGAAGATTCCAGTCCCGCAATTGGTCGCTATATGATTCGGTTACGATCTCCCTCAGTA
>NZ_JQGL01000029.1 GCF_000747095.1 Sulfuricurvum sp. MLSB | reverse complement strand
CCTGCGATAACGCCGTCCTTCGCATATCCCTCACGGAACGCCTGTTCGGCTCCGCCGCTCTCGCGCAGCCTTTGCAGGGTGATGAACCACTGGACGATATCTTCAGTCGTTTGAAACCGGTAATACTTCCCTTCCAGCCTGTAGCGGAGCGTCTCTTCGTCCGAATCGCCCGAAGCAAGTTCCAACGACGTCAGAAACGAGACAATCGCTTTGGCACTGCCGTAGGCGAACAGTGCACACGTAAGCGCATGGTGCTCGTCGGGAAAACGCCGTGCGATCATCAGCGGATCGGGGCGCGCTTCGCACAATTCGCCCTCGCAGTTCCGGGAGGCGACTTCGGCATCGAGAAGCATTTTGATCTCGTTGAACCTCATAACCTTACGAACAACCGATCAAATAGAGCTGTTTACGCTCGGACGAGCCGGGAATATCGAGCTGTTTACGGTATTTGGCGATCGTGCGGCGTACCATCGTGATCTTGAACTTTTCTTGCACCAGTTCGAGAAGCTTCATGTCGCTCAGAGGTTTTTTAGGCGATTCGTTTTTCACCAGTTCGCTGACGTAGTCTTTGATCGCGGCGTTGGAGACGTCTTCGTCGATAGCCGTCGTGAAAAAGTCTTTCATCGCGTACACGCCGCGATCGCAGGCGATGTATTTATTGGCGATTGCCCGCGAAATCGTCGAGGGATTGTGCCCGAATTCGTCGGCAAGGGTTTTAAGCGTCAGCGGCCGTATTACGCCTCCGGTAAAAAAATCGTACTGATACTCGACGATCATCAGCCCCACTTTGTAGAGCGTTGCCTTGCGCATCTCCAACGCATCGACAAGGCTTTTGGCCTCTTTGATCTTCTCTTTGACAAACGCATGGTCCACGCCGTAGCTGTTGTCGATCGCGATTGAGGGATAGTAACGGTCATTGAGCTTTACTTCGATCCCCTCTTCGGGATCGGTATAGATCATCAAATCGGGAACGACCTGGGCTGAATCTTCAAGGTATTCGATGGCAGGGGGATTTTTGAAGCTTCCGAGCACTTTCATCACGTCGCTAAATGCTTTTTCTTTCCGATAGCGGCTCAGTTCGTCCAGATGCGAGATCATTTCACGGGCAAGCGTGTACCCCTCATCGCTGATCTGCGCGGATTCGAGCTGAAACAAAAACGATTCGGAAACATCGCGTGCGCCGATACCGAC
>NZ_JQGL01000028.1 GCF_000747095.1 Sulfuricurvum sp. MLSB | reverse complement strand
GACCGAATATGTTGCGCAGGATATCATCCAAATCGACATTGTTCCCTTGACCGCGGGCGAAATCATGAAAATTCTGTCCGCCAAACATCGAATCTCCGAACTGATCGTATTTGGCACGCTTTTCTTTATCGCTGAGAACTTCATAGGCTGCATTGATCTCTTTGAATTTTTCTTCGGCTTTTGGGTCTTTATTGACGTCGGGATGGTACTGGCGCGCGAGCTTTCGGTATGCTTTTTTGATTTCGGCCTCGCTGGCACCGGGAGAGACTTCAAGAGTGGTATACAAACTTTTTGACATGGGAGATTCCTGCTAAAACAATATCGATTTTTATTGGTAAAAATTATAGCATATAAGTTGAGTCAAAATCAATCAAGTTTAAATTGTGATCTTCGTAAGCGAGGGGGTTAAGAGGCAGTAAGAAGTTGCGCCCTCAAGGCGCAATCCTTTTTAGTGGAGAAAATGGCGAATGCCGGTGAAATACAGAGCCATACCGTGCTCGTCGGCGGCCGCGATGACTTCCTCATCCCGTACCGAACCGCCCGGTTGGATAACGGTTTTGACGCCCGCGCCAGCCGCCGCGTCGATCGAATCACGGAACGGAAAAAACGCTTCGCTAGCCAGCGCCGAGCCGCTCACGTCCAGACCCATCTCTTCGGCTTTTTTGAGGGCGCAGCGTGCAGCATCGACGCGTGAGGTCATTCCCATCCCGACCGCAACCATCGCCCCGTTTTTCACGTACACGACGCAGTTCGATTTGGTTAATGACGCGACTTTGTAGGCAATCTCGGCGTCTTTGAGTGCCGAAGCGCTTGCGACGTGTGTAGTGACGAGCTTCGCATTTTTCACTTCATCGGCGGTAACTTTGTCCGCATCCTGGAAAACAAATCCGCCGTCGATATGTTTGAAATCGATTGCATCGTTGCTGAGCACGATACGGTCCGCACCGTATTCGAAGAGTTTGAGCCGTTTTTTCGGCTCGAACACTTTTTGCGCTTCGTCGTCGATGCGACCGGCAATGATCACTTCGAGGAACATTTCGTTCATTTTTTCCGCCAATTCTTTGGTCACGACGCCGTTGACCGCTACGACACCTCCGAACGCCGAAACGGGATCGCATTTGAGCGCTTCGGTATAGGCATCCATGAGATTCTCGCGGATCGCAAAACCGCACGGGTTACCGTGTTTGACGATACAAATTGCGTTTTCATCTCCGAACGCCGCCGCGATTTTCACCGCGCCGCTGATATCGGTCAGGTTGTTGAAGCTCGCTTCTCCTTTGAGGGTCTTGAAGTTTTGGCTGAAGAACGTGTCAAACTCGTACAATGCCCCTTTTTGGTGCGGGTTTTCACCGTAACGGGTATCCATCACTTTGTTACCGACAACAAACTGCTTAGCCCCCATACCGTTGTTGAACCGCTTGTTCATATAGTTGGCGATCATGGAGTCGTACGCCGCGGTGTGCTCATACGCTTTGATCATCAGATCGCGGCGGAATTCGACGCTGTTGAGGCCGTTTTCGATGGCATTCAGTACGAGCGAATAATCCGACGGATCGGTTACGATAATGACGCTGTCAAAGTTTTTCGCCGCAGAGCGGACCATCGCAGGGCCGCCGATGTCAATGTTTTCGATGATCTCTTCGAAATCGTCGGTACGCTCGATCGTCGCTTTGAACGGATAAAGGTTGACGCACACCAGATCGATTGCCTCGACGCCGAGTTCAGCTGCCTGATCCAAATGCGACTGTTTGTCACGACGGTGCAAAATCCCGCCGTGAATGTACGGGTTAAGTGTCTTGACGCGTCCCTCGAAACATTCGGGGAATTTGGTGACCTCATCGATCTCGATCGCATCGATCCCTTCTTCACGCAACAGTTTGTACGTTCCGCCCGTAGAGATGATCTGATACCCCAATCCGATCAGAGATTTGGCGAAAAGGGCGATGTTGCTTTTGTCGCTGACGCTCAGCAGTGCACGCTTCATGCAGTTCCTTTGAGTGGGCCTGATGCCCGTGATTTAGTGGCGGAATTGTAACAAAATGTGGTTTAGGGGAAGGTAAATTGAGATAAAATCGGCTTATGCAACCGTTTGATCACCCCTTCGATCCGATTCTGGACCATTGTACCCGCGTGCTGTTTCTAGGAAGTTTCCCCAGCATTGCATCCTTCGAACAGTCGTTTTATTATGCCCATCCGCGTAACGCTTTTTGGCCGATCATCGAGGAAATCTTCAACGTCACGCTGCCCTCCAATGAAGCCAAAAAGGCATTTTGTCTGGAAAAGGGGATCGGGTTGTGGGACGTGATCGGCTCCTGCGAGCGGAGCAATTCGAGCGATACCAATCTGCGCAACTGTGTCCCCAACGATTTTGCCGCATTGCTGCAAAAGTACCCGAATATTCGGGCATTCGGATTTACGGGAAAAAAAAGCTTCGACTTGTTTCGCAAAAATTATAAGGGCTTAGAGGTAACGCAGGTGCTTCTTCCCTCCACCTCGCCGGCCCATGCGGCGATGCCGAAAGAGGCGAAAAAGGCTCTGTATAAAGCGTTTTTGGATGAATTTTTAACTGTTTAAAACCTGCTCGAAAATCTGCTTCGCCGTTTTCCAGCGGTCTTCTTTGGCGTTCATCATGACGATAAGGCAATCCTTGCCGTCTTTTTTCGCCCGGGCGATAAGGCAGGCTCCCGCTTTGGACGTGTACCCCGTCTTGACCCCTACCGCGTATTCATAACGGTTGAGAAGGCGGTTATGGGTATAGGCAAAAAACTTTTTGTTTTTATTGAGCGAATAATACGTATGTTCATTCATTTTGCTGATCTCGTTGAACTTACGGTTTTTAATCGCGTATTCGGTCATCTTGAGCAGGTCTTTCGGGGTCGAATAATGCTGTTTGTCATCGTATCCGCACGGGTTGGTAAAGTGCGTGTGACGCATCCCGATCGCTTTGGCTTTAGCGTTCATCATCGCGACAAAACGCTCTTCGCTTCCTCCGACGGCAATCGCAATCGCTTTGGCCGCATCGTTATCCGATTTGATCATCGTTGCTTTGATCATATCTTCCAGACGAATAACATCCCCTCGTCGATAGCCTGCAATCGTCGGTTCGACCCGCGTCATCTCTCTCGTGATCGTCACCGGTCGTCCGAGATTCCCCTGCTCAATGGCAATTAATGCCGTCATCACTTTGGTAAGGCTGGCTGGTTTGAGTTCTTTGAACGGTTCTTTTGCGTAAAGCATTTGTTTGGAAGTCATATCTTTGACCAGCAAGGCGCCGACGTTGAGTTTGTTTAATTCTTCTTTGTTGATTTCGGCGCAGAGGCTGACGGAGAGGGTGAGTAATAATGCACTAAAACGTTTTATTATCATAGAGTATCCTTTAAATATTGTCAATTATGACATGCCAAAAGCAAACACTATGCCACCTATGCTAAAATTCGCGGAAAAAAAGGGGAGACGATGCAACGGTTTAAACGTTTTTTTGCCGCAGTATTCATCGTCTCCAGCCTTCTGGGCGCACTGCATGAGGTGATCCACGATCATGTCCATGATGCGGACGGCCATTATGAGCAGTCCTGTCCCCTGTATCTGCTGAGCCATGTCCTCGCCGTACCGAACGAGCCGATCATCCTCGCCGCAATCTCGTTGTCTTACGAACCTTTTATCGCTCAGTCCAACAGTGTTTCCTGGGCATTTCCGACCGTTTTACGAACCCGCGCTCCCCCTTCGGCCTAATCCTTATTTTTATCCATACCTTTTTAAAAATTTTTAACCATCAGGATTAGCATCATGAATAAACTATTGCTCTCTTCCCTCGCGGCGGCCCTACTGTGTGCCGATGGTACCGAGATCCAGAACCTCAAAGCCCAAATGGCACAGATGGAGGCGATGATGAAAGCGATGCAGGAAAAAATCAATCATCTGGAACACCAACGCCCTGCGCAAACGGCTGATGCGGACGAAATACACCACGACAACGCCCATTCGGCGCACAATCTTCCAAAAGCCGTTTCCGATTTTGACCTGTCGCTCGTTTTGGATACGTCTTACGTGAGCCGTTCGCAGAAAGACGAACAACTGGCCCATCTCGAGCTTCCGGGTATCGCGCATGGACTGTTTGCACCGCACAACCATAACGGATCAACCCATCCGACATACAATGCCCAAAACGGGTTTAATCTTAATTATGCCGAGATGGGTATTCACAGTGAGCTGACGTCTAACCTCGATGCCGAAGTATTGTTGCATTTTTCCGAAGGGGGCGTCGATATCGAAGAAGCCTTTTTCACCGCTCACGATCTCCCTTATAACCTCCGTCTAAAAGGGGGAAAATTTCTCAGCGACTTCGGTTATCTGAACCATCGGCACCATCATGAATGGAGTTTTTCGGATATGCCTCTGGTGTACGAAGCGTTTTTGGGGAATCACGGCTTAGACGAGATCGGCGCACAGCTCCAATGGACGGCACCGACCGATACCTATTTGATGTTCGGAATCGAAGCGCTTCAAGGCAAAAACGAGGGGATGTTCGGACAAGCATCCATCAATAACCCCTACACAGGCCAAGAAGAAGAGGTCCTTTCGGGTTCGGCACAGCAACCCTCGCTCTATCTGGGATACGTCAAAACGTCCGCCGATATCGGTGACACAACGATTCTCGCGGGAGCAAGCTGGGCACATGGAAATACGCGCATCAATCATTTCAGCGACGAGACCCCTTACGCCATCAGTGCGACAAGCGACTTATATGGTCTTGACCTAACCCTGCACTATCGTCTTGATCCCCACAGCGCCCTTATCTGGCAGAGCGAATGGCTCTATCGTGATATGGAGGGGACATACATCGCGGACAGCGATAACGATGTGTCCACGGTCAATGAACTCGTCTATTCGCCGATACACAAAAAACAGGCGGGATACTATACGCAACTCGTTTATACGCCGTCCGAAGAGTGGAGCATCGGAGCACGGTACGATGCCATCTACCGCAACCACATCACCGGAACGGACCAATTCGCACCTAAAAACCTAGACCAATGTTCCGCAATGGTCGAATATCGTTCCGGTGAAACGGCTCGATACCGTCTCCAATACACTCACTCCAATGCATTTTTCAACGAAGCGCAAGAGCGCCAGAATCTCGATTCTCTGATTTTTTCGGTCAACCTCTTGCTGGGTTCTCACTCAGGCCATGAAGATTGAACCGTCTGTTTGACGGCGCCCCCTAAACAGGGCTGCCGCAAGCCCTCCCCTATTCTCTTCTTCATCTCTTTTCCAAAAGTGCTATAATCAACTCATGCGAAGCACATCTACGGCGACCCTTACCGTTGTCCAAGAAGGTTCTCAGACCCGGCTGAAATGCGCAGGAGCATGGACGCTTCCTCATCTGTCCGAAGTAGCGGGAGTACTTGAGCTTTTTTCCCCTGCATCGGCAATCATCTGGGACATCCGCGATGTAAGCGAAGTCGATTCGGCCGGAATAGCCTTATGGCAGATGTACTACCGATCCTATGAACGGCAGGGATTCTCATCGACGCTTATAGGAGCCGACGAAAACCAGACCAAACTGTACCGTCTTCTCTACCCTCATAACCTTGACGATTCCCCGTTTCCCGAAGCCCCTTCATGGCTGTATCGGCTAGGCCGCGAAATGCATCTCTACCAAAAAGGGATCGGTACGTTCCTCGCTTTTTTGGGAGAGGCGTTTGTCGTGCTGTTTCATACATTGCGCCATCCTTCGCGTCTGCGTTGGCACTCCATCGGAGCCCATATTCTCGCGACCGGCGCGCAGGCGCTTCCGATCATCGCTCTGAGTGCCTTTTTGATCGGCGTAGTCATCGCCTATCAAAGCATCGTCCAACTCCAAAAATTCGGCGCCGATATTTTCATCGTCGATACGATCGGTATTTCCTTGACCCGCGAGTTGGCCCCTCTTATTACCGCTATCGTCGTTGCGGGAAGAAGCGGATCGGCATTTACGGCCCAAATCGGCGCGATGAAAATGACGCAAGAGATCGATGCGATGAAAACGATGGGGTTCAATCCGTTCACCTTTCTCGTATGGCCCAGAGTCATCGCGCTGATGATTGTGATGCCGTTGCTGATCTTCTTTGCCGATATGGTCGGCATCTTCGGCGGTATGGTGATCGCCAATACCCAGTCGCATATCAGTTTCACCGAATTCATCCACCGGCTTCAAAACGCCCTTGCCCTCAAGCACTACGTCATCGGAATCGTCAAAGGGCCGTTTTTCGCTTTTCTGATCGCCATGGCAAGTCTATACCGGGGGTTTCAGGTCTCCATGAATACCGAAAGCATCGGCCACTATACAACCAAGAGCGTCGTCAACGCTATCTTTCTCGTCATCGCCTGCGACGCTCTATTTTCGGTCTTATTGACGGAATTGAAGCTATGAAACAACCGATTATCCATGCCCGCGACATCATCACGTCCTTCGGCGACAACATCGTTCACGATCATGTCAGCTGCACGGTTTACGAAAATGAAATTTACGCGCTGATCGGAGGCAGCGGATCGGGCAAATCGACATTGTTACGCGAAATGATCATGCTGGAACACCCAAAAAGCGGCCGGATCGATGTTTTAGGCTACGACCTTTCCGCTCTATCGTATCAAGAGGCCCAAACGCTGCGGAGCCGGTGGGGGGTGTTGTTTCAATCGGGAGCGCTTTATTCTTCGTTGAGCGTCGGAGAAAATATCGCGCTCCTCTATCATGAATACACCGATCTGCCTCCCAAGCTCATTCATGAACTCGTAAAGCTCAAGATCGATCTTGTCGGCCTTCCCGCGCATGCCATACATCTGTATCCCAATGAGCTCAGCGGCGGGATGGTCAAACGGGCGGGATTGGCCCGGGCATTGGCACTGGATCCGAAACTTCTGTTTCTTGATGAACCGACTTCGGGACTCGATCCGTTCAGCTCGCGCCAATTCGATACGCTGATTCGTGAGCTTCGCGATCTTCTGGGGCTAACCGTAATCCTAGTCACTCACGATCTGGATACAATACATCATATTGTAGACCGTTTCGCGTTGTTGGGAGAAAAGAAGGTGATTGCCGAGGGAAGTCTGGCAGAAGTCCTCGCCGTCCGGCACCCGATTGTCGATTATTTTTTTCAGAAAGGGACACATGGAATCTCGTTTTAACTACACTTTTACAGGACTCTTTGTCGTTGTTTTTGCGATAGGACTGATTGCGTTTGCCTTTTGGCTGGGAAAATACGGTCAGGATGAGCAAGATTATCGCCGCTTTTCCGTCTACATCACCGAATCGATTTCGGGACTTGCCCCCGAAGCGGCCGTCAAATACAATGGCGTAGACGTCGGCAAGGTTGAAGCGATCCGCATCAATCCCGACAATAATGAAGAAGTCGAACTGACCCTTAAAATCAAAAAAGAAACCCCTATCAAAACCGATTCCTATGCCGTTTTAAAATTCTATGGCATCACGGGACTGGCTTTCATAGAGATCGTCGGGGGTTCCAAAAAGGCACCGCTGATGATGGAAAACGGCCAACGCGCTTCCATCATCCAATCCAAGCCTTCAATGATAACGCGGCTGGACGAATCGCTGAGCAACGTCGCCATAAAACTCACCGCGACGCTCGATCACGCAGACCGTCTTTTCAACGACGAAAATATCGAAAACGTTCAGATGAGCCTCAGACACCTCCGTTCCCTGAGTGAACAGATCGACGGTTATCAAAAAGAGATAAAATCCCTTTTGGAACAAAGTGCCGCACTCGAAGCCAACGCCACCCGCGCTTTCGGTACGATGAACAAAGCTGCCGGAAGCGTCAAAAACACATCCGACAATGTCAACACACTCGTACAGACCAAAATGGCCGCAACTCTGGAATCGCTCGAGAAAACATCCCGCGAGAGCCACACGCTGATCAAAAAACTCGAGGCGTCGCTGGATCGCGGCGATTATGACCTCAAAACCATCGCTTCTCCCGCTACCTCCGAGCTGAGCGAACTGATTACGCAAACGCGCATCCTGACACAGGAAATGGAGATGACGATCCGCGACCTTCACGAGAGTCCCTCGGATCTGCTCTTCAAAAAATCGACGCCGAAACCAGGCCCGGGAGAATGACCATGAAACGCACCGTATTTTTTATCTCAGCCGTTATAACGCTTGCCGGATGCTCCGGTACCGCACCCGCCGTCAAAGAGTATACGATTCTCCCGTCCAAATCGGTTCAGTCCCTCTCTGCGCCTCTCGCAAGCGGAAGCCTTCGTATCGCCCCCGCCAAAACGATCCCGTCACTCGCTTCCAAAAACATCTATTATCTTCGCGAGGGGGGGGAAGCGGGAAAATATCTCTATAGCCGGTGGAGCGATACTCCCGCATCCCTGATTGAACGCTCGCTCACCTCATCGTTGCAGGAGCGCGGAGTTTTCGGCGTCTTGCTCTCTTCCACGTCTACGGCGCGTCCGTCGTATCTCCTCGAATCGGATTTAAACGCGTTTTATCACCGTTTTCCCATCGCGGGAGCAAGCGAAGGATACATTGACGCCACATACCGTCTGATCGATCCGACGACGAACAAAACGCTGGGAAGCAAACGGTTTCAACTGACCGTAAAAGCATCCAGCGACGATGCCAAAGGAGGCGTCGAAGCGCTTTCGAAAGCGACTGAAGAGCTCAGCCTGCAATGCACCCTATGGCTGAGCCGACAGATACAGGAGAACCAATGAAGAAAAAAATCGCCATTCTCTGCTCAGGGGGAGACGTCTCGGGTATGAACCCCGCTCTCAAGCGGTTTGTGGAATACGCCATCGCACGCGGCATGGAGCCTTATTTTGTTTATCACGGATTTGAAGGGTTGATTGACAACCGCATCGTTCCCGCCGGATACGCCGACGTCTCGGGGATCATTACCCGCGGCGGAACCAAAATCGGCTCGGCCCGTTCCGAACGCTTTAAAGAGAGTTCTTACCGCACAATCGCCGCTGAGAACCTGCGTTCTCACGGTATCGGTATGTTGATCGTACTGGGAGGGGACGGAAGTTTTCGCGGGATGGAACAGTTTTACCGTGAACAGGGCATCGCATTTTGCGGTATCCCTTCCACCATCGACAACGATATTAACGGTACCGACTACTGTCTTGGGGTCGATACCGCACTCGGAGTCATTCGCGACTCAATCGATCAAATACGCGATACTGCAGCTTCCTTCCGCCGTGCTTTCGTCATCGAAACGATGGGGCGCAACTGCGGCTATCTAGCTCTGGTCTCCGCATTGACCTCCGGAGCGGAACTGTGTCTAATCCCCGAGATTCCCGCTGATATCGACGAATACAAACCGTGTTTCATCTCACAGGTAGAGCACGGAAGAGACTATTTTATCGCCGTCGTCTCCGAAGCATTGCGCAATTCGGACAAAGTCGCCGCATGGTTTGAAGCCGAGCTTGGGTTTGAAACCCGTGTTGCGGTCTTGGGGCATACCCAGCGCGGAGGCAATCCGAGCGTTTATGATCGGTTGATGGCGTACCGTTTTGTCACCTACGCTATCGATGCATTGTCCGAAGGAAAAAGCGATTCGGTTATCTGTTACAGCAAAAGCCATTTCGTTTTCAAAACGATCGATGAAGTGGCCCTTACCCCTTATCGCCTGGATGAAGAGCTTCTTGCTCTTGGGCGTGAACAATTTGCTCCATCGCACGCTCAAAAGTAGGATACAAAAACGTAAAACCGGCTTCCTGTAAACGGCGCGGATACACCTCTTTAGAATCCAGCATCACCGTCGAGCCTTCCCCGAACACCAATTTGACAAACCACGCGGGAAGATCGAAAAAAGCCGGACGATGCAAAATACGCCCCATTGCTTTGGATTGAGCCATATTGCTGATCGGTTCGGATGCGGTGAAATTGACGATTCCTTCGATATCGGGCCGATCGGTCAAAAAAGCGCAGGCGCGGACCAGATCGTCCAGATGAATCCACGAGACCATTTGAAATCCGTCTCCCATTTTACCGCCGAACCCCAGCTTGAACGGAGGGAGCATTTTAGACATTGCCCCTCCTTGCGAAGCATACACCACGCCAAAACGCATCAGACACACCCTCGTACGTTCGGAAGAAGCACCCATCGCCGCGGTTTCCCATTCACGCACCAAATCGGCCAAAAAATCTTCCGCCAGATGACGGGAGCCCTCCTCATGCTGGTGAAAACTGTCATACACTCCGACTGCCGACGCGTTCAAAAGCAGCGAAGGGGGATGGGAACACATTGCAAAGGCTTTGACGATTTTAATCGTTGTCTCAAGGCGGCTTTGGCGAAGAATTTTTTTGTATTCGCTTGTCCACCGTCCCAGAATATTTGCGCCGGCAAGATTAATCACGACATCGGCTTGTTCGAATACAGACGCAATTGACTGGACAGACGTGGATGAACGGATGCTTATCCCCTCTACAGTGTCCCCACGTTTTCGAAAAAAATTCTCCAATCCGCCGCCCACAAATCCGCTCATACCGCATATTACTATTCTCATCTGCTGCCTCGTCCCTTTTATGTCGGTACAAAGATTGTAACTTAAATAGGGCATGTAGGGTTTAAAGTTATAATTGGCTCAATGCTTTAATCCTATTCTAATAGAGGACCTACAATGCTATATCAAGTGATCGTTTATGTGCCCCTTCCCGATGCCGAAATGCTTAAAGCGGCACTTTTCGACGCGGGTGCCGGAAAATATGAGAATTACGACCGATGCAGCTGGGAAAGTTTGGGAACCGGGCAATTCCGTCCTCTTCCGGGATCAAATCCTGCCATCGGGCAGCATCACACGATCGAACGCGTCGATGAGATCAAAATCGAAACGATATGCAGCGCTGAATGCATCACGAATGTGTTAAAGGCATTAAAAAGTGCTCATCCGTATGAAGAACCGGCGTATGGAGTAATTGAGTTAAAGACGTTGGAAGATTTTTAGAAGAAGGGGCCCCGAAAGGGGCAAGGCTTGTTGTATCAGCCGCAAGAAGGAACGTTGCCTGAATCTGAACCGTATTCAAACAAGAAATCGCGAAGATCCTGAGATTGGGCTTTGAACAATGGGCCATTGAAATACGCAGCCGATTTGTCGTTTGCGTGTGCTTTGACGATTTTCTCTCCGTCGTTAGCAAAAAGGTCATCCCATTCTTCCTGCGTATGCATTGCTGCACCTTTAGTACCGCTGCCGTGGCAGTTCTTACAGGTTTTAAGATAGGCTTTTTGCCCTTTTTTGACATCGGCAGATGCGGCTGTACTCATCATCCCTACCGCTACAAGTGCAGCGAGGAAGCATGAAGCTGACTTTTTCATGTCGTTCTCCTACGAATATTATTGGTTTAAGACACCTTCAACATTTTCGAAAAAACGGTGAAGATGTCTTGATGCGTTTTATGATACCCGATAAAGGGTAAATAGAGCTTTAATGTAATGTTAATGTGATAATTTTTCAGCTGTTTTTATCAAAAATGTATCAAAGCATCCCATTACTCTTCGTCATCGCCCTCTTCATCGGCATTCTCTTTTGGCATCCCGACTTTCACTTCACGGCGAATTTTGTCCTGCCGTATTTTGCGGTATGCTTTGTACTGCGCTTTTTTTAGGGCGTCGCCTTCAAGCCCGACTTCCGCTCCGATCTCTTCGGCACTAAGTCCCGCCTCGTTCATCATTACCATCCGAAACTCTTTCTTCGTCAAATGGCGTTTGAGCGCTGCGTACAGTTCCCGCTCGTCCTCTCCGATCTCGATCGCATTGCATTCGTAGATGCGGGCCAATACTTCGCGGATCGTTTTCTCGGGGTTATAGTGTGTCCAGAGTGAATTTTCTAACATATTTTTCCTTTTTTATACGCCGACGGAGCCAAGCCCCGCCGTCTACGCTAACGCTGTGTTTCCCTCGACGGGAAGCCCGCGCACTCGTGTGCTTTTACGCAAATACCTTATCGATGATTTGTGTCAGGTCTTTGGTCTCGATGATAACGTTCGCCTCTTTTTTGAGGATCTCTTTGGCGCAGAATGCGACTCTTGTCCCCGCGTGGGCAAACATCGAGCGGTCGTTCGCACCGTCTCCGACAACCATCGTCTCTTCGGGGCTGATGCCGAAAAGCCCCTGTAAGCGCAACAGCATGTCCCCTTTGGAAAAATCGAACATCATATCCCCGCCGACAAGACCGGTGAGACGGCCGTGCTTTTCATGCAAAACGTTCGAAAAATCGGCATCGTATCCGAGAATTTCCTTTGCATGCGACGTCGCGCTACGGAACCCGCCGCTGAAACAAACGACTTTGATCCCCCGCTCCTTCAGCTGTGCAATCGTCTCTACCGCGCCGGGCATGTAGGGAAGGTTATGGCAGATATGCTCCACCTTCGAAAATTCAAGACCCTTGAGAAGCCCCACCCTCTCCTGAAGGCTTTGAAAAAAATCGAGTTCGCCGTTCATCGCACGCTCGGTGATGGCCGAAACCTGTTCGCCGATTCCCAACGCTTCGGCGAAAAAATCGATCGTTTCTCCGTCCATCAGGGTCGAATCAAAATCAAATACCGCTAACTTAATCAAAAGAATTCTTCCTCTTCGTTATAATGACGCAATTATATCTTTTATACCCCTAAAGGCATCTTTTGTTCGGCACCTTTATCGAAAAACTGCGCTCCGGCACCTATATCACCTTAGAAACGACCCCGTCACGTTCGGCGGCCTTTGCCCCGACTATCGATAAAATCGAAGCGCTCGGGCTTCATACGCTCGTTGACGGCTTCAGCACGACCGACAACCCGTTGGCCAAGCTCAAATACAATGCCCTCTTCGCCGCCGTGGCGCTTCAAAACCGCTTCGGCCTCCCGGTACTGGCGACGATGAGCATGCGAGATCGCAACCGCATCGCATTGCAAAGCGACCTTCTCGGGGCCAACGAAGCGGATGTCCGCGCCATCCTCGCGCTTACCGGGGACAGCGCCCATTACTCCGACCAGCCTCATGCCAAAGGGGTATTCGAGGGAAACAGCAAACTTCTTCTCGACATCATTTCCACCTTCAACCGCGGCGTCGATCTGGCCGACCAAAAGCTGATCGTTCCCCCCCGTCCCATCTATCCGTTTGCCGTCATCGATTCGTACGCCAAAAACAGTGTCGCTCTGGAAAAGAAGATGGCCAAAAAAGTCTCGCACGGAGCGATCGGGATCATTTCACAGCCCGTCTACGATCTCGACAATGCCCGCAAACTGCTGGAGATGATGGAGCGCGCCAACGCGGAGCACAACGCCGAATGCACGCTCATTCTGGGCTTTTTCCCCATCACGAAGCTTCGTACGGCCCGATTTTTGGATGAGAACGTTCCCGGCATCCATGTCCCGGACCGCTGGGTCGAAGCGCTTGAAGCCGCCTCGGGCATCGGTCCCGAAGAAGAATACCGCGTGGGATTCGAGCTGAGCAAAAATCTTTTCGAAGAGCTCAAAGC
>NZ_JQGL01000027.1 GCF_000747095.1 Sulfuricurvum sp. MLSB | reverse complement strand
GGGACGTGTAACGATCTGGCCATGATGGGAGCCGCGCCCAAATACCTGACCTGCGCCGTCATCATCGAAGAGGGCTTCGACGTAGCGAGTCTGGAGCGGATCGTCGAGAGCATGCGGCGCGAACTCGAAATCAACGGGGCGGTAGTCGTCAGCGGCGATACGAAAGTAGTGCCGAAGGGGAGCGTCGATCAGATCTTCATCAACACCACGGGGCTGGGGGAAATCGTAAAAACGGGGATCAGTTCGAACGCCATTACCGAAGAGGACGTGATCCTCATCAACCGAGACATCGGATGCCACGGCGCGACGATCTTCGCCGCACGCGAGGGGATCGAGATGAGCAGTACGCTCAAAAGCGACTGCAACTCCCTCTACCCGCAGGTCAAAGCCCTCATCGATGCGGGGGTGAAAATCACTGCGATGCGCGATGCGACGCGCGGAGGGGTTGCGGCGGTGCTCAACGAGTGGGCAAGACAATCGAACGTCTGCATCGAAGTGGACGAAGCCAAAATCCCCGTGAGTGATGAGGTGCAAGGGATCTGTGAGATGCTGGGATTCGAAGCGACGGCGCTGGCAAACGAGGGGACGTTCGTGTTGGCGGTCAAAAAAGAAGACGCGCAGAAAGCCGTAGAAATTCTGAAGGGTTTTGAGGTGTGTACGATGGCGTCACAGGTAGGAGAAGTGAGCCAAAAATATCCTCAGAAGGTGATCCTCAAAAGTCCGTGGGGGACGTCGCGTTTTCTGGAGACTCCCAGCGGCGAACTGCTCCCGAGGATTTGTTAATGCACGAGTATTCGATTGTTCAGGCGCTGTTAACCCAGTGCGAGGATATCGCCCGCGAAAATGAAGCGGAATCGGTGAGCAAAGTTGTCGTCAAGATCGGCAAGATGAGCGGTGTCGAACCCCATTTGCTCGAAATCGCGTTCAATACGTTCAAGGAAAAGACGGTATGCGACGGGGCAGAGTTTGTGATGAACGTCCAGCCTCTGGTAATCGAGTGCAACAAGTGCGGAGTACAGACGACGCTGGAGGAGATTTATTACAAATGTCCCGCGTGCGAGAGTCTGGACGTCCGGGTGATCGACGGCGAAGATATGTTTTTGATGAGCTTGGAGATGGAATAAAAGAAAAACGCCTTTATTGAAAGTTCATTCACTTTTAAGATTTTTTAATCTCTTTGGTTTCATAATGTTTAACAATACAACACTACCAAAGGACAACGCGATGCAGCACGAAGACTTGTGGAAAAAAATCAAAGAACACCAGGAACTCTCTCGACGGGACGCGTTGAAACTGATGGCACTCTCTCCGGTTGCGGCAAGCGTATTGGCCTCATCGGCGGCTCCGGCATCGGCGCAAGCCGCCGCATCGCAGGCCAAAGGGCGCGTCGTCATCGTCGGCGGAGGAAGCGGAGCATTGATGGTACTTGCGCGTCTTCGCCGTGCTTTGGCCAATCCCGACATTACGATCATCGCTCCGAATGAAAAGCATGTCTATCAGCCCGGACAAGTTTTTGTCGCTGCCGGCGAGTATGAACCGGACGATATTATTTTCGACAACACGGGGTACATCGGAGACGACGTTAACTGGATCAAAGACGAAGTCGCTATGTTCAATCCCGACAATAACAAACTCACTACCAAGGGCGGCAAGGAGGTCGAGTACGATTATCTCGTTGTCGCGACCGGAATGCAATACCATTATGAGCAGATTGAAGGCCTTAGTGCTGATATGATCGGACAGCACGGAATTTCAAGCGTCTATCTCAGCGACCTTGCCGCAGGAACGGCGGAAGGGGGAACGATTACCCGTGATTGGTTCCATGCCGTTCGGGAAGCATCAAAAACATCCAAACCCCGTGTTCTGTTCACTCAGCACTCCACCCCGATCAAGTGCGGCGGTGCGCCACAGAAAATGCTCTACCTGTGCGATGATTTCCTTAAGCGCGACAAACTGAGTGCCGATTTCATTTTTGCCTCTGCGAGCGAGAAACTGTTCGGTATTCCTGAAATAGAAACGTCGCTGCACAAGGTTCAAAAAGGGTACGGCAATATCACTAACAAGTTCAGCCACGAGCTGATCCGCATCGATGCGGAGAAAAAAGTCGCAACCTTCCTGCACAAATATCAAGTACAGGGGGAGTATGACAAAGAGTATGAAGAATACGAGATGATCGACAAAGAAGAAGAAGTTGCCATCCAGTACGATTTCATCCATGTCTCTCCTCCGGTAGCTTCGGTCGACGCGGTGGCCAATTCACCCCTTGGATGGCAAAAAGGGAATGCGAAAGGGTGGCTGGAAGTAGACCGCGAGACCCTTCAGCACCGCCGCTACAAAAACGTATTCGGAATCGGGGACGTGTGCGGGATACCGATCGGAAAAACAGGGGGAAGCGCACGCCATCAAGGGCCGATCGTCGTCAAAAATCTCATTGCGGCGATGGAGGGGAAAGAAGCGGCCGAAAAATTCGACGGCTATACCGTCTGCCCGCTCAAAGTCTCTTACGGCGAGGTCATTATGGCCGAATTCAACTACGACGGGCTGGCGCCCTCTTTTCCTCTCGATCCGGCTCAGCCGCGCTGGATCTGGTGGATATTCGATTTGTACATGCTCCAGCCGATGTACCGTTATTTGATGCTGAACGGGCTGATGTGATAAAAATTTGTTACCTGAGTACACACATTGTCTAAATTAATAGGCAGGGGTGGCAGTTTCTGACGATATTTTATCTCATTGGTACGTCACTTGCATTACCATACCTGAATTATGTAAATTTTACGTAAAAAGGTGTCTGATGAGTGTGGAGTACGTGCTAAGCGATACCGATTTTTTGGTATCGCAGACAGATGAAAAAGGGAACATTCTTTTTGCGAATGATGATTTTTGCAAAATAGCCGGTTATACGCTTGATGAGATGATCGGAAAACCGCACAATATTGTCCGGCATCCGGATATGCCAAAAGCTGCGTTTAAAGATTTGTGGGAGACCGTCAAAAGCGGCAAAATCTGGACCGGATACGTCAAAAACGCGACCAAAAACGGAGGGTATTACTGGGTTTATGCGACCGTATTCCCCAATATCGCCTGCGAAGAAGGCAACTGCGGTTATATGTCATGCCGCCGCAAACCGTCGCGTGATGAGATAGCCGAGGCGGAACGCCTCTACAAAACGATGCGGCAGGGGGAATAGGATGAACAAAGCGGCAAAAATAACCCTTCTTATCGCATTGGGACTGGGCGGCGTACTCGCCGGTGTTATCATGGAAAGTACCGGCGTATTGGCCGGTGCGCTTGCACTCGTCGTAGCGGTTTCGGTCGGTATGATCGCTCAAACGCCTCAAGAGAGCAAAGCGATTCATATGTATCTCGATCAGTTTTTAGAACTGATGCAGTACAAACGCAACCGTTTGGCACCGATAGCAGACGCGCGTTCGGGGAGCGTGGAAGCAAAGCTCAACGCGTTGGCCAAAGCGCACGATGAAGCGCTGCTTGCGGATACGCACGTTGCCGGAGAGATGGTGCTGCTGGCGGACAAAGTCAGTCAGGGGCATTACAAATGCCGGGTGGAGAGCGATACGAAAACGCCGCATGTCCATCTGCTTCGCAAGACGATGAACAACATGCTCGATGAAACGGAACGAAACATCGATCGGGCCATTTTGGTTCTTGAAGCGCTGAGCGAAGGGAAGTTCGCGAGCCGGGCCGAAATCAGCGTTACCGGAAAAATGGGGCAAATGCTTTCCAAGATCAATGATCTCGGTACCGCGCTGCAATCGATGGAGCATCAAAACAACGAAGCCAAAGAGGTATTGAACAACAATACGCTGCATTTGCGCGAAACGATCGAAACCCTCCGTTCGACGAAGTTCATCGAACTCAACGGGATGATCAATACGACCGTAGAACGGATACAAAACGTTGCCGGAAAAGAGCATGAACTCTCCGGTAACCTTCAGGCGCTGGCCGGCAACGCGCGTGAAACGAAAGAGATTCTGGTAACGATCGGGGATATCGCCGATCAAACCAATCTGTTGGCGTTGAATGCGGCGATCGAAGCGGCACGGGCGGGAGAACACGGACGGGGATTCGCCGTGGTCGCGGACGAAGTGCGCAAACTCGCCGAGCGGACTCAAAAGAGTCTGGCTGAAACAGCCGCCACGATCAATATCCTGATTCAGTCCATCAGCGACAACAGCGAAGCGCTCAACCGGAATATGGATGAGATGATGGACTTGACGCAGTACGTCAGCACAGTCGATCAGAAAATGGAAGAAGTGCTCGAAGCAATGGATTCGATGGGCTGATGCGCGTTATTTCGTATACAGATGAAGGAGCACCGCCGCTCCGTTGACGTTCCCTTTTTCAAGTTTTAAAGCCGCTGCATAGATGCGCCCGAGCATTCCCGTGTGGGTGATGAGGGCGTCTTCGATTTCAATATCGGGTTTCAGCTCTTCGACAACGCGCTGAATCGGTACGTTCATCAATCCTTCCAGTAACGAAAACATGGCGATGAGCCGCGTCTGTTCAATCACTTTTTCACTTGGCGTGGGGGAAATCTTACCCAGCAGAGAAAGCATCGTTTCAATCCTGTTTTGCGCGAAAACGGTATAAGGGTTCTTGTCGTCGATCGATTTTGTTCCCGATTTGGAATAAATAATCAGCATAAGCCACTGGGTCAGGTTCGTTTTTCCCAGCCGCTCGATCATTTCGCGTAATGACGATGTCCCTTCGACGTGTTCGGGATGAGCCGAACGCAAAAACTGTATCAGTTGCAGCGAGAGGCTTCCCTCCCGTTTGAAAAATTCGCAGATTTCATCCAAAGAGGCATCTTTCTGAAGCAGCGAAAAGAGCGACATTACCTCGGCATACTGCGGATCGATCCGTTTTTGGGTGATGAGGTGCGCTTTCGCAAAATAAAATCCCTGAAAATATTCAAATCCGCACGCTTTGTACGCTTCGGCCATTTCGTAAAATTCGACCTTCTGCGCAATCCATTTCATTTTGCCGTACGGATTGGGAGAGAAGCGGAACTGTTCGATATCGGTTTGGGTGACGTCAAATTTGGCAAATTCGATAAACGGGAAAATAGGGGAAAAGGTCTCCAGATAGTGGGGATGGAAGGATGCGTTGTCAAGGGCGAAACGGTATCCCAAAGAGGAGTAATAGCGGAGCGCTTCGTGGACCCTGGCATTGATCTTGGTTGACGAAGAGAGTTCAAACACAAATTTTTCTTTGGGCAGCGTCCGCAGAATATCGGTCAGCAGCAACGGTCCGTCGGTGTTGACAAAGGCGATGACGTCGCCGAATGCTCCGGCTGAGCCGATCTGATTGAGAAGATTGACCAGAACCGACGCCGTAGCATGACGCGCATCGTCGATGACGCACTCTCCGTAGGTGTTGCGGTAAAAAAACTCGTAACCGACAATTTCATCCAAATGGTTTAAAATAGGTTGGCGTGCTAAATTTAGCATGTTGTTCAACATTGTTTCTCATTGTTTGAGTTGCTGAAGTGTATCGTAATTTGAGTATTATTACAAAAATAACATCTATACCGAGGCCAAACCGATGAGTTCAGAACATACAACAATTTTTTTGCAAGATTACACTCCGAGTTGCTATACGATTCCTGAATGCAGATTGGAATTCATTATCGAAGAAGGCTCGACACGGGTTGATAACGTTATGCGTATTGTCCGTCAAAACCCGAATGCGAAAGAACTGCGGCTCGATGGTGAGATGCTGGAACTGGAATTGTTGTGGGTCAACGATGTCGTCCAAAACGAAGAGTCGTTCTGTATTGACAAGAAAGGGATCACCATTGCGCTTGATGCGGATGAAGCGATGATCCGTGTCATCACCCGCCTCTATCCCGATGAAAACACGGAGCTGGAGGGGTTATACCGTTCCGGAGGTATCTGGTGTACCCAGAACGAGCCGGAAGGATTCCGCAAAATTACCTATTTTATAGACCGCCCCGATGTGATGACAAAGTTTACGACCAAAATTATTGCCGACCAAGAACGTTGCCCGATATTGCTGAGCAACGGCAATCTTCGCGGCACGGCGAATCTGAACAACGGCAAACACCTCGCTTTATGGGAAGACCCGTTTCCGAAACCCTCTTACCTGTTCGCACTGGTGGCGGGGGACTTGGGCCGTATTACCGATACCTTTACGACGATGAGCGGCAAAAAAGTGGATCTGGCGATTTATTGCGATAAAGGAAATGAAACCAAATGCTTTCATGCGATGCGCAGCTTGAAAAAATCGATGGAATGGGACGAATATACTTACGGGCGCGAATACGATCTGGAGGTTTACAGCATCGTCGCGGTCGATAGCTTCAACATGGGGGCGATGGAGAACAAAGGGCTAAATATCTTCAACTCCCATTACGTGCTGGCGGATGAGGAGACGGCGACCGATACCGATTTTTTAGGGATTGAGAGCGTTATCGCCCACGAATATTTCCATAACTGGACGGGAAACCGTATTACCTGCCGCAACTGGTTTGAACTGACCCTCAAAGAAGGACTGACGGTTTTTCGCGATCAGTGTTTCAGCGCCGACATGAACTCGGCGCGCACCCAGCGAATCGACGACGTCCGCGCTCTGCGCGAGCGGCAGTTTGTTGAGGATGCCGGCCCTACCGCGCATCCGATCAAACCCGATCATTACATCGAGATCAACAATTTTTACACCGCCACCGTCTATGAAAAAGGGGCGGAAGTGATCCGAATGATGTACACCGTTTTGGGGCGTGAACGCTTCCGTGCGGCGATGGATCGGTATTTTGACGCGTTTGACGGCCGTGCTGTGGGTACGGAAGAATTTTTATGGGCCATGCAAAATGAAAGCCCCGTTGATTTGGGGCACTTCAAACGGTGGTATTCTCAGGAACGTACGCCGACGCTGGAAATCTCAACCACACATAATCCGATGACGAACGCGTTGACGATGCGGATTGTCCAGAAAATTCCGAAAAGTACGAAGAACACCGAACAGCTCCCTTATGCCATGCCGCTGAAAATAGCGCTGCTGAACGAAAACGCGGATCCCTATCCGCTGAAAACCTCCGATATTACAGTGCTCCACGGCGACGTGCTGTGGATTGAAAAAGAGGTAAGCGAGATCGTCTTTGAAGGGATCGACAGCGCTCCGGTGTTGTCATTGAACCGGGAGTTCAGTGCACCCGTTATCATTCATTGCGACGAGCTTGATTATCCGTTTTTGATGGCGCGGGAGAGCGACGGATTCGTCCGTTACGAAGCGGCTCAGCAATACGGGATTGAAACCATAGAAGCGATGATGCGCGGCGAAGCGGTTGGCGAACCTTTTTTGACAAGTTACGGCGCGATATTGAGCGATACGACGATTGATCCGATGTTCAAGGCGCAGCTGCTGGAACTGCCTTCCGTGACGACACTGATGCAGCGGCAGGAGATTATCGACGTCGAATCGATCGTTGAAGCCCAGGAAGCGCTGAAGCGGGCGCTGGCTTCACGCTACGGCGAGCTGCTTCGCGTACAGATCGAAGAGCTGCACGCGACTGCCGATTCCTCGATAGATGGGATCAGTATCGGCAAACGCGCATTGAAAAACCGACTGTTGGGGTTGCTGATGAGTCTGCAAGAGGAGCAATTCGCCCTAATGTGTCATGAACATTACGAGGAGGCATCGTCGATGACCGAACGACTTGGTGCACTTGAGCTGCTGGAAAACTACACCGCCGAACATGCAGGGAATGCGCTGGAACATTTTTACCGCCGCTTCTGTGATCAGACACTTGTCATGAACAAGTATTTTACCGTACGTGCATCTTCCCGCAGGGAGGGGACGCTGGAGAGAGTCAAAGCCCTCTTGAGCGATCCGGCATTTGACATCAAGGTTCCCAATCTCGTGCGTGCGTTGATCGGCAGTTTCGCCCGCAATCCGGTAGCGTTCTATCACCGAAGCGGCGAAGGATACCGGTTTGTGGCCGATAAAATCCTTGAAATCGATCCGCTCAATCCGCAGGTTGCATCGGGACTAGCCGGGGCATTTAAAAATTACGGACGCCTTAGCGTCGAGCATAAATCGATGATGGGTGGAGAGCTGCAACGGATCAAAAATCATCCGGGGCTTTCCGACAATGTTTATGAGATTGTCTCAAAAATTTTGGGATTGTCGTGAAAATTGAGAAAAAAGGTAACACCCTTATCTTTTGTCGGATTTCTAATTTAATATCTAGGGCTTCTTGTAAGGATGTGATACTATTGTGATGGAATAGTATTATAATCACTGTTAATGGATTTTATTAGAAGGAGAAACAATGGCGAGATTAGTGGTCCTCGGCGGCGGTGTCGCCGGACACACCGCAGCGACGTTTGCGGCAGATTGGCTCGGAAAAGAACATGAGGTGGTGGTGGTCACCCCCAACGCAAAATGGAACTGGATTCCTTCGAATATCTGGGTCGGTGTCGGCGAGATGACCAAAGAGGACGTTACGTTCGACCTTGCGCCCGTTTATGCCAAAGCGGGAATTACCTACAAACAGGCAAAAGCTGTCAGTATTAACCCTGAAGGAAGCGCTACAAGCGATAAGCCGTTCGTAACGGTTGAATATACCGGTCAGGGCAAAGCGGGACAAAGCGAAGAGGTGACATACGATTACCTGATCAACGCGACGGGTCCGAAACTCAACTTCGGTGCGACTCCGGGTCTGGGAGAAGGATCGCAGCTGGGCGAGCATACCGTATCGGTATGTACGGCGGATCACGCGGAACACGCCGCTGAAGAGCTTGAAAAAATCATGGATAAAATGCGCAAAGGCGAACGCCAGAAAATCCTTATCGGTACGGGACACGGTATGTGTACGTGCCAGGGTGCGGCGTTCGAATATATCTTCAACGTCGAGCACGAAATCCGCAAAGCCGGGTTGCGTGACATGGCCGACATCAAATGGATCTCCAACGAATCCTTCATGGGTGATTTCGGTATGGGCGGATTGCACATGAAAGTGGGCGGTTATGTTGTCAGCAGCCGTATTTTCACCGAGTCTTTGTTTGCGGAGCGCGGTGTCGATTACATCACCGGTGCGCACGTTAACCGTGTCGAAAAAGGGAAAGTATCGTACGAATTGCTCGACGGTTCGAGCGGCGAAGAAAGCTTTGATTTCTCGATGCTGATTCCACCGTTTGCCGGTGTCGGCCTTAAAGCCTACAACAAAGCGGGTGAGGATATTACCGATACGGTATTCGCTCCAAACGGGTTTATGAAAGTGGATGCCGACTATACTCCAAAAGCGTACGAAGAGTGGAAAGCGTCTGATTGGCCTCGCAAATACCAAAACCCGACGTATAAAAACGTCTTTGCGGCCGGGATCGCGTTTGCTCCTCCGCATATCATCTCCAAACCGATGAAATCGCCGAACGGAACGGTTATCAATCCGACTCCTCCGCGTACGGGTATGCCGAGCGGTATCATCGGAAAAGCGGTAGCCCACAGCATTTGCGATTTGATCAAAAAAGGTCCTAATGCGCATTTGCATGAAGCTTCGATGGCAGAAATGGGTGCGGCGTGTGTTGCTTCCGCAGGTAAAGGATGGTTGGACGGAACAGCTGCTGCGATGACCGTTTATCCGGTTGTCCCCGATTTCGAGAAATATCCCGGAACGGGCCGTGATACCGACTATACGTTCGGTGAAATCGGTTTGGCAGGACACTGGATTAAACATATCCTGCATTATCTGTTTATGTACAAAGCGAAGCTCAAAATGGGCTGGACGATGATTCCGGAATAATAGGAGAAAGAAATGGCAGTAAAAGAAGAAGAATTTAACTTCGCGAAAAATGACAAATTCCATACGGCGATGATCCCCGGTAAATTTGCCCGCATGATGCGTACGTGCAAACTGTGGCAGTTTATCCGCTTTATTATCATCAACATTAAAATGCTTATTGTAGTCAGCAAAAGCCACTAAGCTACCTACAGGTGACCTTCGGGTCATCTCATCCTCTTCGTAAAGCACTCCTTATGATACGTGAAATAATCCAATATCCAAACCCCTCTATCCGTCTTATTTCCGCCAATGTCCGTTTCTTTGATGACGAACTCCGTCAATGGATCACCGATATGACCGATACGATGAAGGCCAATAATCTCGATGCGCTAAGTGCCATCTTGGTCGGAATCCAGTACAACGTTATCGTGCTCAAAGAAGGGGACGAGTACATTCCCTACATTAATGCCCGATTAATCAAACACGCCGACAAAGCGGTGTTTACGGAACGGAGTCTGTATTATCCCGGTATCAGCGTCGAAGTAGATCGCTACACACGCGTCACGGCGATTTACGAAGACGCAGAAGGGAATCCACACCATCGCGATTTGGAAGGGGAAGAGGCGCGCCGATTCCAGCAGTATCTTGATTATGCGTTCGGCAGCACTTTTGTCGATAGGGTTGACAAAGAGATGAAACGCCGCCTTGACGGCCATCTCGAATTCGGGTTGGTTGCCGATGCACGGGGAGGGAGCTGTCCTACGGTCTTTTATCGGGATTATTTCAAAAGCGGGGCCAAAATACTTATGCTGTTGATTCTATTGAGCTTCGCGGCGGTCTTCTTTGTTTCTGCCGATGCTGCCCGGACGCTGTATACCGTCGATACATTCGCATTAGCCGCAGTCCCACTGCTGATTATCGGCTACATTCTCTACGCTTTTTACGAATCGCGGAAATACAAACAGTGTACGAGTTGCCAGACGGGAAACATTATCGGAACGACGGCAATATTGCTTGTGCAGTTGTTGATCGTCGCAGCGGGTGTTTTGTTCTGGGTCAAACCATAAATAATAAAAAATTATAGTATTATACCGTTACCGTTTCAAGAGGATAGAGCATGGAACTCCCCGATTTATCGCAATTGTATGATGCTAAAGAGATTCTGATCGCGGAGAAAGCATCGATTCTGAACGAATGGGTTTCGCAGGAAGTGTGCGAGACGATTTTGAAACGCCATGAAATCGATATCGACTTTTTTGTGCATCGCTACGCATCCAATGTTTTCGATTATTTCATGGGGGTCGTATCGGGAGATATGGAGATCGGGCAATGTCCCGTGATCGGCGATCTCATCGAATACCTCAAAGACAAAGAGATTCGTGCGGATGAGCTGTTTACTCTTTGTACCTATTTAAAACGTTCCGTTATCGATGCGACCTATCGTATGGGAGTCAACGGCCAAGCCGTTTTCAGTACGATCAGTTACCTGTTCGATCAAAATTTTGCGGGCGTGCTAAAACTTTATACCGATACGATTTATCAAAAAGAGCAAGAAGCGCTCAACGCCTCCAAGGCCAAAGAGTATTTTCTTTCGAATATGTCGCATGAGATTCGTACGCCGCTCAACGCTATTTTGGGATTTGTATCGTTGCTGCGGGATGAAACGATCAGTGCCCGTTCCCGGCAATACCTCGACATTATCTCCAACAGCGGAGAAACCCTTCTTCAAATCATCAACGATATTCTCGACTTCTCCAAACTGCGCAGCGGCGAGTTTACCGTCGATCCCCAACCGTTTAATATCCATGACGAAATATCGCATACGATGGAATTGTTCGTTCCCAGCGCCAATTCCAAAAGCATCACCCTTACCAGTTTTATCGATCCGTCTATTCCCTATGAGATGACCGCCGATGCGTTGCGGATCAAACAGATCGTCGGAAATTTTTTGAGCAATGCGATCAAATTTACTGACCATGCCGGGGTCATCCACGTGGAAGCACGATACGAAGGGGGGATACTGTCGTTATCGGTCAGCGATCAGGGGATCGGGATCGCATCCATTGATCAGGAGCGGATATTCGATGCCTTTTCACAGGCGCAGGAGTGCGGGAAAAAAATTCACGGCGGAAGCGGGCTTGGATTGTCGATATGTCGGCAGCTGGCCATTCATATGGGGGGAGGAATTGAACTCGAATCGCTTCCGGGGAAAGGGAGCGTCTTTACCCTCAAAATCCCGGTCACCGTCAATACGGAGTGTTTGCTCTCCAAATTTGACCCTTCCCGGATGGAGAAAGTTCGCATAGCTCTTTTAAGCCATCCTGAACATGAAAGTTACAAACTCGAATCACTGCGGCGGTACTGGGAACATTTCGGATTGGAAATAGCCGAAGTGGAGTCGCTGGACAAGGAAATGGATATCCTGATTTTTCTGGAGAGTTCCATTGACGATACGAAGCGGGAGGCGATTATAGAGCATCAGATCCCTTCCATTGCTATTTTGGATTTTTTGGATGATCGGTACGATACCGTTTCGAACATCGTTCCGCTGACGTTTCCGATCTATTGTACGAAACTTCAAGGCGCTTTCAGCGAAGCGATGGGCGGGGCTGCGATCGGTCAATGCCCCGCCGATACACTAAAAAAGCAATCGGGCTTTGAGGGAAGGGTTCTTGTCGCCGAAGACAACAGTGCCAATCAGGAACTGATAAGGATCATTCTAGAGCGCTACGGCCTGAACTGCACAATCGTCTCCAACGGAGTCGAAGTGTACGAGCAGTTTTGTCGGGAACCTTACGATATCGTGTTGATGGATGAGCAGATGCCCGTGATGGACGGCAATGAAGCCACCGCCGCCATTTTGGCGCATGAAAGCCGCAATGCTCTGGAACATACACCGATCGTTGCCCTGACGGCCAATGTCATCAAAGGGGCGCGGGAACGTTCGATCCAAAACGGGTACGACGCGTTTCTGGGCAAGCCGATCGTCCTCAAAGACGTCGAACAGGTTTTCGAGCGTTATCTACAGCGTAAAACTCTTTGCAGCCATGAGGAGACAACGGCTGCGGAGGAAGAATCGCTGATCGATATGGCTCATCTCAAAAGCGCATTGATGCTCGAGGAAGATCAGATCCAACAGCTTCTGGATATATACCGTCAAAAAATGGAGCGTTCGTTGCAGGAACTTCACGAAGCGATCGATACCAAAGCGTATGAAGATATTGCGTTTGTCGCCCATTCGATCAAAGGATCCAGCAGCAATTTTCGTTTTGAGGAGCTTTCACGGCTGGCGTATGTGATCGAAGAATCGGCGGCTACGCGGGAAGATGAATTCGATTTTAGCGAAGCGTATCAGGTGCTTCGCGGCGAATTTTCGAAACGGTTCGCGTAATAAAAGCTACTCTTCGAGGTAGTAGCCAACGCCCGAAGCGTTTTTGATAACGTCGGTAGGGAGTTTTGCGCGCAGGCGCCATACGAGGGTACGGACGCTGTTGTCGGTTGCCCCCTTGGTATCCCAGACGTAATTAATCGCCTGTTCGAAGTCGACAACGCTGCCAAGTTGGGCCACGAGAAGGCGGATGAAGGCGTTCTCTTTTTTGGTCAGCTTGATTTTCTGATTCTGATAATACGTTTCTCCCAACCCGATGTCATGGCGGTATCCCTCGCCGAATTCGACGATCGGTTTGTCCGAGAGTTTTTTCGCATAGACCAGCTTTTCAAGCTGCTCGCGGTCGGATTTGAGTTCGTCGAGATTGGTATTGCGCTTTTTTTCCTCTTTGAACCGGTAAATCGCCATCTGGATCGTCGTATGGAGGTTGATGGGATCGAACGGTTTGACGATGTAACCGTAAGGCTCGGTTTTTTTGGCTTTTGAAAGCATGTCATTCTCGGAATGCGCCGTAAGATAGATAAACGGCAACGGATGCTTATCGCGTATGAACTGAGCCAGTTCGATCCCGTCCATCGTTTTTTGCAGTCCGATGTCGATCAATACGATGTCGGGGTTGTAAATTTTGATTTTATTGCGGGCCGTTACTGCATTGTCCGCGGTGGATACTACATCGTATCCTTGTTTTTCCAAAGACATTTTCAGATTAACGGCAGTGACTTCATCGTCTTCGACGACCAGTACCTTGATTGGGCTCATACATCCTCTTTGTGTATTGACGGTAAACGATTTAGAAAATATTATGATTCTAGCACAAGAACGTGTGAAACACAAAGTGTTCGTGTTCAAAAAAAGTAATGTTCAGCTCCGCTTTTGGAATAATGTCTCTTTTTTATCCGTTATTCAACCCAAAAGGGGCATAATCGCGAATAACGTAGGAAGCATAGGAACAAATTAATGCTTGATTTTGACAAATTTACCAAATATTCCAAACCGGGCCCCCGGTATACGAGTTATCCGACCGCGCTGGAGTTTAGCGACGCGTTTGATTATGACGCCTATCTGGCTAAGCTTCATGCGCAGGACCCATCACGGGCGCTGTC
>NZ_JQGL01000026.1 GCF_000747095.1 Sulfuricurvum sp. MLSB | reverse complement strand
GTTTCAGCAACGCTGACGACCGTATGGCTTCGCACCGCAGCGGCAGCCTGAGACATGTCGAGCGCCTTTCCTTTGGCAATTTCGATTTTGTTATCACGCAAAATGATCTCATGGCATGAACCGAGCATAGCGAGCGAATAAGCGATGGTGGAACCGACGTTTCCTGCTCCTACGATTCCGACACGTTTACCTTTTACCATAATAGTACTCCTTGTGTCATATCAGCATCGTCCCGGCTCCACAATATACTCATCACTATTTTCGACTGTCGAAAATACTCGAAAGCATACCGGCAAAGGGAACAATGAAAGACGATTGAATCGTCTTTTATCTGTAGAGCATTCTCTAAAGATAAAAAACGATTTTCCGGCTAAAAGCCGGGAAATTGCTATCGCAAGCCCCGCAGAACGCCTTTGGGGCAACGCTTTCTAAAGTCTGCCGTTGCGGCAGTAAATTAGATCGCGCCGATGATAGCGTTAAGCGTTGCACTCGGGCGCATTGCAGCCGACGCTTTTTCGAATACCGGACGGAAGTAACCGCCGATATCCTGGGGTTTTCCTTGAGCAGCAATCAACTCTTCGTTGATTTTTGCTTCGTTTTCGGTCAAATCTTTTGCTACTTTAGCAAATTTCGCTTGAAGATCCGCATCTTTGGTCTGCTCTGCAAGGGCCTGAGCCCAATACATCGCAAGATAGAAGTGGCTTCCGCGGTTATCGATTTGTCCTACTTTACGGGCAGGAGATTTGTTGAAATCAAGCACTTTACCGGTTGCCTGATCCAATGTTTCCGCAAGCACTTGGGCTTTAGGATTGTTGAACGTTGCCGCAAGGTGCTCAAGGCTTACGCCGAGTGCCAGGAACTCACCGAGTGAATCCCAGCGAAGGTAACCTTCTTCCTCGAATTGTTGTACGTGTTTCGGAGCCGATCCGCCCGCACCCGTTTCGAACAATCCGCCGCCTGCGAGCAACGGAACGATTGAAAGCATTTTCGCCGATGTACCCAGTTCAAGGATCGGGAACAGATCGGTCAGGTAATCGCGAAGAACGTTACCGGTGACCGAAATAGTATCAAGCCCTTTACGGATACGCTCAACCGAGAACTGCATTGCTTCAGCCGGTGCCATGATCTGAATATCAAGACCTGTCGTGTCGTGATCTTTCAGGTATTTTTCGACTTTTGCGATCATGTTCGCATCGTGCGCACGGTTTTTATCCAGCCAGAAGATAGCCGGCGTGTTTGTTGCACGTGCACGGCTGACGGCCAGTTTTACCCAGTCTTGGATCGGGATATCTTTGGCACGTGACATACGCCAGATATCGCCTGCTTCGACGTTGTGGCTCATCAATACGTTTCCATTAGCATCGAGAACTTTAACCGTTCCTTCAGATGGAATTTCGAATGTTGTCGGGTGTGAGCCGTACTCTTCCGCTTTTTGGGCCATCAAACCGACGTTTGATACGCTACCCATCGTTGTAACATCGTACTGGCCGTTCTTTTGGCAGTCTTCGATCGCCACTTGATAGAAGGTTGCGTAGCAGCGGTCAGGGATGATCGCTTTACAATCTTGTACTTTTCCTTCCGCATTCCACATTTTACCGCCGTCACGTACGACAACCGGCATAGACGCATCGATGATCACGTCATTCGGAACGTGAAGGTTGGTGATCCCTTTGTCTGAATCGACCATCGCGATCGCAGGGCGAACCGCGTATACCGCTTGAATATCCGCTTCGATTTCAGCCTGTTTCGCAGCATCGAGTTTTTTGATTTTTGCGTAGACATCGCCCAAACCGTTGTTCGGATTGACACCGAGTTCTTTGAACGTAGCCGCGTGTTTTTCGAATACGTCTTTATAAAATACGGTGACAAAGTGACCGAACATGATCGGATCGGAAATTTTCATCATCGTCGCTTTGAGGTGAACCGAGAACAATACGCCTTTTGCTTTAGCATCGTCGATTTGTTCCGCGATGAATGAACGGAGCGCTTTAGCGCTCATGAATGTACCGTCAAGTACTTCACCCGGAGCTGCTTTCAAACCGTCTTTCAAGGTAGTAACCGAACCGTCTTTGGCTTCCAGAACGATTTTGAAATCGCCGCCGTTTTCCATAACCACCGATTTCTCGTTGCCGTAAAAATCGCCGCCGTTCATGTGCGCAACGTGCGTTTTTGAATCGGCACTGAAATCACGCAGTTTGTGCGGGTTTTTCTGAGCGTATTTTTTAACTGACGGTGCGCAACGGCGATCCGAGTTACCTTCTCGAAGAACCGGATTAACCGCAGAACCGAGACATTTGCTGTACAGTTCTTTGACCTTTTTTTCTTCTTCGGTAGTCGCTACTTCTGGATATTCCGGAAGAGCATACCCTTTTGCCTGCAATTCTTTGATAGTTGCCTGCAACTGAGGAATAGACGCACTGATGTTCGGAAGCTTGATAATGTTTGCTTCTTTTTTCAGTGTCAATTCACCGAGTTCTGACAAATAGTCAGGAATACGTTGTTCGGGTTTGAGGTATTCGCCCATAGTCGCGATAACACGACCTGAAAGAGAAATGTCTCTGGTTTCAACCGCAACACCTGCTGCGTTTGTGAAAGCGTTTACGATCGGAAGAAGTGAGTACGTTGCCAAAGCCGGAGCTTCGTCAATTTCCGTCCAAATGATTTTTGTTGATGCCATGCGATCTCCTCTATTGGGGTTGCAAAATTTATACAGTCATCATAACACTTACTTCACGATTTTCTCCGTTTACACCCCTTCCGGAACTAAAAAATTGCCTATATGTTTCATTTGGTAGCATTTACTATGTTTTGCCTATGTGTAGAAAAGTAACTACTATACACATGCTCCCCGTCTTTTCCCCGCACGAAATAGAGGTAGTCCGTCTGCTTCGGGTGCAATGCCGCATCGATGGCTTCACGTGAGACATTGCACACGGGGTACAGCGGCAAACCCTTGTTTTTATACGTATTATAGGGGGTTTTGTCGGTTCTGATTCTACGAGCCGTCACTTTTTGGTGCGAGTATTCGCCGTAATTAAGTGTCCCATCCATTTGCAATCTCATCCCTTCTCTGATCCGATTATCGATGACGGAACTGACATAGGGCATATCAGACAATGAGGAAGCTTCTTTTTGAATAACGGATGCTTTTGTTACTATTGGTAACCATTTTTCTTTTGTATACGGGATATCATGGCTTTCGGCCCATTCTTTCATCGTTTTATCAGACTCGTTCAGCAGATGAAGGATCAGCGTTTCTTCGTCGATTTCATTGGGGATGCTGTAGGTATCCGGGACAAAATTTCCCTCTTTGTATGAAGCATGCCGTTTATAGGCTTTTGTCAGGGCATCCAGATCAAGCGAGAGTTCATCGGCAAGCTGTTGCAGGAAAATAGCCGTCGTCTCGCCGGGGATCAGAGTAATCTGCCGTGTCGCCGCTTTGGCGGTAGTCAGCGCATACAGATACTCGATACGGCTCATTTTTTCTTCTTTAAGATCGATCCACCCTTGCTGAGGGTGTCCGAGAACTCGGAGAATAAAGGCATCGATCTTGTAGAGGTTCACCCCTTCATCCTGGAGGTGTGATATACTTTTAAAGACAGAACCTTTCGGAATATAGACAATTTTGGGGGATGTGACAGTAGAGAACAGGTAGCTCATGAAAGACGTAATCATCACCAAAATGATCCCTAATGTCCATAAGAGTATTGTTCTTTTTTTCGTAACGGTCTTTTTTCTCGGTTTTCTCACGTTTATCGCTTTGGTTGAAGGTTTTGGGATCGATCATCTCCGTTTCGGAGGTGTTAAAATCGAGAAATTATATCTCAAATGGGAAAATGCGCTCCTTATCAAGGCCGCGAAAATCGATCTAACCGAATACCGAGGCGACAACACTCCTCTGACGTTAAAACCGATCAGTCGCCTCCCACGCGTTGTCCGATGGAGCAAACACTGGATAGAGTCCATTGACGTTGATACGATTCAATACCGAGACACCAAAGCTTCTCTGCACTACACGCGCAACGCACCCGGAACCGTTGCGCTTCGTTTGGGCAATACGGTATGTCATGGGAGCTTTACCCTCTCCGAAGAGTTTTTTGATTTTTCCCTCCCGGCCTGTACCGTAAACGACGCAAACGTCTCATTTCGACTGGCTATCGATCTGAATCAACAGAACTTGAATGCCGATATGTTACTCACACTGCCGCAGACTCCCGCTATTCGTCTTTCGGCGCAAGGTAATACCGACACTCTTTCTTTTCGGGCAAAAGCCGATGGAAAATTGACAACCGTTCGCCCGCTGAGTGCTTTTTTGGGCCTAGACCCCGACGTAGCACCGTGGGTTGTCGATTATGCCAAAGCGTCCTCCATCGTCCTGCATAAACTCGAGGGGACCTTCCGCTACGATAATCCCGAGGATATCATCTCCTCTCTCTATGCTTCGGCAACGGTAGAAAACGGAGAATATACGTTTGCGCAGGGGTTTGAACCGATCAAATCCGGTTTCATCGATCTGAAGTTCACGAAAGGAAAACTCCACATTACGCCGCACAACGGAAGCTTTTACGCTCTACCTACGGAGCAAAGCCGACTGTGGATCGATTTTACAACTCCGAATACGACGCTCACCGCCCTGATCCGAACCGCACATGCGCAATTGAACGATCCGATACTCAATCTGCTTCGTTTTTACGGCATTGATCTGCCTATCCGTCAGGTCGCCGGAAAATGCGCCGTCAATCTTGATCTCATCATCGATCTGAATACGCTCGATACGACGGCAAAAGGGACGTTTGCACCGACTTCCTCCCAATTGCTCATAGGAAATACCCCGTTGCAAACGACAGGGGGAATCGTCAAACTCGACACTACCCGCGTTACGTTCGACGGATTCACCGCCCGATACAACGACAATCTCGCGCATGCTCGCGTCCATGGGATGTACGATGCAACCCGCGAAGAAGGAAACATCACCATCGAGGCGTACCACGTAGCACCGTTGGGAAATCCGAAGTATCTGCGTCTGGCCGATCCCGCACGCCCTTTGAAGGTTGAGTATAAAATCAGGCCTCAGGGCGATACGATCCAGGTACAAGAGTCTGTGTGGAACGCGATGGGCGAAACGCTTCGAATCGGAGGGTTTACGACCGCGTTTGATTATGCCAATATGCGCATGGCCCTTTCTCCCCTGCGCTTTGGCATCGCCGATAAACTCCGAGGAACGATTACCGCCCGTTTTGACGGCACGCAAAAACAATCCGATATAAAACTTCAGATCGATCATCTGCGGCTCGACGATGCCGCTTTGATGAATGCGCCCTTTAACCTTGCGATGAAATACGACGGCACCGCATTTAAACTGGATACCCCCAACGCCTCGTCATGGTCGATACATCAGCTTCCCATTCTTATTTCTCCGTTTAAAGCCGTATGGAAAAACGATATCCTCTCTTTTGCCGGAATCGAGACGGTCGCCGGAAACTGGCTTAAAGCGAATCTGTCCGGTTCGTTTAATACCGATACGCAAAAAGGGCTGTTCCGACTCAATAAAATGATCCCCCTGAATCCGAAGATCACCCCTCTTGTCAATCAGAACGAATCGGCAGAACTCCAAATCAATAACGCCGAAAACGAAATTCGTCTCGACGTTCCGGCACTCAAAGCCCGTTTTACAACGATACCGGAAGGATGGCAAATCGCGTTGGATGACATCTCGCTCC